>JABUSW010000240.1 GCA_021443885.1 Blautia sp. | reverse complement strand
GTCCACTTTTTCCGGAACGACGTCTACGGCTGTGACATGGTTGTGCTGCGCCAGAAGGACAGCAAGAGAAAGTCCCACATATCCGGTTCCTGCCACTGCAATATTCAGCGGTGAGGGCGAAGGAAGTGCGGCTACAGACGGATCAATATATAGTTCTGCCGGTTCGAAACCAAGTGCTTCTCCAAGAGCTTCCAACTGAGTGATGGAAGGGCAAAAGTCCTGTGCTTCCAGCTTTTCGATAAGAGTGCGGTTGATGCCGGTTTTATCGGAAAGCTGCTGCTGGGTCATTTTTAAAGCTTTTCTTCTGTGGATGATAGTTTCAGCCAGAAGAGAGGTTGAAAGTTTTCTCATATTTGTCAAATTACCTTTCTTTTGCAAGAAATTATACAAGCTGTTCATGATCTCATGAGCAGTCGCTGAATTGACTTCATTACCTGTCAGCGGGTTGCTCGACTTCTTGTCATTGATTGTCCTGGTGTACCGGCATATCTTTGTAAAACTCCTTGTACCACTCCGCAAACTTCCGGAGTCCTTCCCTTAAACTTGTAGATGGTTTAAACCCATAGTCCCTCTCGAGTGCGCTGGTATCAGCATACGTCACTGGTACATCTCCAGGCTGCATAGCCACCAGTTTCTTATGACTTTCAAAATCATAATCTTCCGGAAGTACGCCGGCGCGAATCAGTTCCTGCTGCAGGATATCAACAAAATCCAGAAGATTTTCCGGATTGCTGTTGCCAATATTGTATATTGCATACGGTGGTATTGGAAGCCCATCCTCCCCTGTTTCTCTGGAAGGGGCTCCCTGCATTACACGCTTAACTCCTTCAACAATATCATCTACATAAGTAAAATCTCTCTTGCAGTTTCCATAATTGAAAATCTGGATAGTCTCACCTTTCCGGAGCTTGTTCGTAAATCCAAAGTACGCCATATCCGGCCGTCCTGCCGGTCCGTATACCGTGAAGAAACGAAGTCCTGTAGACGGAATGTTGTATAGCTTACTGTAGGAATGTGCCAACAGCTCGTTGGATTTCTTGGTAGCTGCATAAAGGCTTACCGGATTGTCCACCTTGTCTTCCGTGGAATAAGGAACCTTTTTATTGGAACCATAGACCGAACTGGATGAAGCGTAGACCAGATGTTCAACACCAGTCTCTCCGTTGTCATAGGAATGCCTGCAGGCTTCCAGAATATTGTAAAAACCAATCAGATTGCTCTCAATATAGACATCCGGATTTGTAATAGAATACCTTACCCCTGCCTGTGCCGCCAGGTTTACCACGACGGCTGGGCGATAATCCCGGAAAATTTGATCAATCAGCTCGCGTTCTGCAATGCTTCCCCGAATAAATACCCAGGAAGATTCCGGATGTTCCGCCGCACACTTCTCAATCTCTTCCAGTCTCCACTCTTTGATGGAAACATCGTAATAATCATTCATGTTATCGATACCGACAATCTTTAAAGGGGACTGGGTCCTCAGCAATTCCAAAACAAGATTGGAACCTATAAAGCCCGCAGCACCGGTAACGAAAACCGTTTTCTCTGTCAATATAATCTTCTGCATATCTTCTCCAATTATCCGGAATCCTCCCAATGAGTTCTTTCCGATTCATGCTTTCCAATATCTATGGTCAGGGTTTCAAAAGTGCTTGCGGATTGTTTCGCTGCGTTTCCGCTCTCGCAATCCTGCAAACATCTCTATTAGTCTCTTCTGTACAGATCTCGAGTATATACCTTCTCTTCCACATCTGAGAGAACCTCATCAAAACGATTTGCCAAAATCACATCGCTCTGCGCCTTGAACTGTTCCAGATCATTTACCACTTTGCTGCGGAAAAACTCTGATCCGTCCTCCAATGTTGGCTCATAGATAATCACCGGAATGCCCTTCGCCTTGATTCTCTTCATAACCCCCTGAATAGCAGAAGCACGGAAATTATCGGAGTTTGCTTTCATCGTCAAACGATAAACGCCCACTGTTTTCGGATTCTTCGCAATAATAGAATCTGCGATATAATCCTTTCTGGTTGTATTGCTCTTTACCACCGCTTCAATCATGTTCTGCGGCACATCCCTGTAATTTGCCAGGAGCTGCTTCGTATCCTTCGGCAAACAGTATCCGCCATAGCCAAAAGATGGATTGTTGTAATGAGAACCAATACGCGGATCCATGCACACGCCCTCAATAATCTTCTGACTATCAAGTCCTTTTACAATTGCATAGGTATCAAGCTCATTGAAATATGCCACACGAACTGCAAGATACGTATTGGCAAACAGTTTAATCGCCTCTGCCTCTGTCAAAGGTGCAATCATCGTCTGGATATGCTCGTCCTCTCCTCCTGCTCTAAGTCGTTCTGTCTCGGCGCCCTCCAGGAGAAGATCTGCAAACATCTGCGCATCTTCCATCTGATCCTCCGTCGCACCTACCACGATACGGCTTGGATGAAGGTTGTCATAAAGAGCCTTGGACTCCCGAAGGAATTCCGGACTGAACAAGATATTGCTAACGCCATATTTCTTACGAACGGATTCCGTATACCCCACCGGAATGGTGGACTTAATCACCATCAGAACATCGGGGTTGTATTTCAATGTACACTCAATCGCATCCTCTACAGCGGAAGTATCAAAGAACTGTCCCTCATCATCATAGTTCGTCGGCGTTGCAATGATAACCAGCTCTGCACTGGAATAAGCCGCTTCCTTATCCACGGTAGTCTTCAGATTCAACGTACGCGCTCCCGCATTCGCCTCCCGGAAAAACCGCTCAATCTCATCATCCTGAATCGGACTGATGAACCGGTTCAGCTTGTCCGCCTTTGCCGGAGTTGTGGTAATTGCTGTTACCTCATGATTCTGTGCCAAAAGAACTGCCAAAGACAGTCCAACATATCCAACACCTGCTACTGTAATTTTCATAGTCATTCTCCTTTTCAGTTGTTCTACCTTTTCTATTTCCTACTGCATACAGTTCAGATCTTCTTCTACGAGAAAAGAAATATCTTTGATGCTATCCGAATACCTTTCAACATATTCGACGATTAAATAACCCGGCTTGATACTTTCCATGATGTCAGGTGTATAATTGTTTCTATGCACAACATATACATCGCTGAATACCTCACTAAGAGCCGGTACCATAGATGTTCTAAACGAGTCGCCCACCAGTAACAATCTTCCTATATTTGGAGCATTTTTATTATATATATGAGAAATAATCTTATGCTCCTGTTCATCTCCAAAATCCTCCCAATCCACCGGTATTGTACCTTCCACAAAATACTCTATTTCATCATCAAAAACCGGTAACAAATCAGCCAGTCTTGCCAGGTCATCTTCTCCGCAATAATGATAATTTCCTTTTAAGGGATTTTCAGAAACATCCCTTTCCAAAAGCTCTGGTATATCAATATTCCATGTGGATAAAACGTCTTTTACCCCTATATATGCTCCTAACTGGTTCCAATGCGTATCGTACTTATAATACAGCTGATAATTCATATGCTCATCTAACAATCTATTTTTGGGTGAAATAGCATTAACACCCTGTTCTTGCAAGGTTTTAACCAGAATATCCGTCCTTGTATTCTCGCAATGAAAATAGTTCTCAGGCATGTTTTCAAAATATACAGTTTCTTTATTAGGTGGCAAAATAAGTGCAAACCTAATCCCCATGTTCTCTAATTTTCCTTGCACTTCCATCGTGCTCTGAGCCATTGAGTCTAGCTGTTCTGAAGAATACATGTTTGATCCTTCATAATCTGCTATTGGATCACTATCAACATTACTCTTATAGAACAACCAATTATTCTTCCCCAGGAGGACCTGAACCGATGCGACCTCTCCTGTTACGACATATGTATAGTATACATCAATCTTCTTAATAGCTTTCTTTTTGTAAATTTGCCACTTATCGTTTAGGTTACGGATCTCTCTATCTACAATACTAAACACAGATTCCTTGTTATCCCCAGCAGCATCTGCATTGTAATCGGACATTTCAGAAAGCATGTATCGCCCCATGGGTCTTACCGAATAAGCCCAAGATAGTAATGAAATGGCGACAAACATCACCACAATTGTTGCAATATACCAGTTCTTTATTATAAACCCCAGTTTATTCTTCAAAGCTGCTCTCCCTAAAAGTTCCCATAAATATAAGGTATATATGCTGAATTAACCAATCCAGCAATTACCAGTATTGTGAGTAAAACCATGACGAATCCCTTAAGCAAAACAAACCACTTCTGACCAGAAACCCTATTGAAATAACTCTTCCATGGAAAGCAAAGGAGAATGCTGCAAAGAATAAATGGGATAAATCTCATTGCTTTATCTTCAACTTCTATAGTCACATTTGTAAACATTCCTCTGATATACATGGCAGCTGTACTTAAATTGTTTGCTCTAAATAAAACCCATAACAAATTCACAAAAAACAGTGTGTAGATATGACCAATTATTGTATTTCCAATGTTCTTCATGAATGGTATGTATTTTTCTATAACCAAAAGAATAAAATATCCTATTCCCCACAATACAAATGACATATCCGCTCCGTGCCATATGCCTGTTAGCAGCCACACCAGCAGCATATTGAAGATATGACGTGGAACCGGGCACCTGTTCCCTCCCAACGGAATATAAACATAATCCCTTAACCATTGTGTTAAAGACATATGCCATCTTTTCCAAAAGTCAGAAATACTGTTTGCATGATATGGTTTATTGAAGTTTTCTCTAATGTTAAATCCAAGAAGCTGTCCTATTCCAATTGCGATATCGGAATATCCGGAAAAATCAAAGTATAATTGCAGCGTGTATGCTATTGACCCCAGCCATAGTCCTAAAGAGGAATACCGATTTCCTATAGCTACTCCGTCAAAATAATAGTCTGCCAGAACAGAAATCTTATCAGCGACAAGTACCTTTTTTCCCAATCCCACGATAATACGTTCAATCGCATCGGAATAGTGGATTCGAAGACTATTCCTTAATCCATTACAGAATTCATGATACCTGATAATAGGCCCTGACGCAACCGTAGGAAAAAAAGACAAGTATAAATATACACGTAATAAGCTTGGCTTTGCTTCTATTCCTCCCCTGTATACATCTACAAGAAGGGAAATTGCTTCGAATGAATAAAAGGATATCCCTATAGGAACAGGTAATGACATCGATGCGCTTTCACGCTTAATCATCGAATTAAAACCAATTATCACTAAATTGAAATATTTTACCAAAAATAAAGGAGTTAACGAACACAAAACGGCACATACAAAGACGGGTCTGCTCTTATTCTTTTGCAAAAGGTTCAATAA
>JABUSW010000303.1 GCA_021443885.1 Blautia sp. | reverse complement strand
GGCATCGTTAATTCCCATGCTCGTTGGGAAAAGTGAATGACATTGTGAAATAAGGGGATTCCGCAAGGTCTGTCTTTTACGGCAGACTTTCGGAATCCCTTTTTGCTCTCTGTGACAATTGTTCTGACTATACATAGATGCTGCCGCTCCAGTTCTTGTTTTTATTGCCATGTATAAGATTACGATTAAGGTAAGCTTAAGATACATTCCAATGTTACTTAAGAATCATGCTATATACTACGCTCATGAAACAAAAACAAAGCAACACAAACAACATCAATACGACAAGAAAACATATATGAGAATAATTCAAATGACAAGGAGAGAGTATCATGAAGAAAAAGAGTTTAGCTAAGATTTTAGCAGCATTTGCAGTTGCAACAGCAGCATTCACAATAACCGGATGTAATTTTTCCGTTAAGTCTACCTCTACAGTGACAGAGACAAAAACAGATGCAGATGGAAATTCCGTGACCACTACAACGGTTAAAGAGAATGGAAAAGTAACAAGCCAGACAACAACAGAGAATACGGCTGTTACGAATGATGAAGAAACGTCCGATAAGATTCTGGCGACAATGGCATTTAAGAATGATGCGCATTTCGATATACAGGAGCTTTACTTTGCAGCTTCTGATTCAGAGAGCTGGGGTGAGGATATATTAGGAGAAAACGCACCGCTTCGAGACTGTGAAACACTTGAGTTCAATGATGCATTCACATATTCAGAGGAAGCATTGTATTGGGACCTTCTGGCATATGATACAGATGGGACATCTTTTGAGATTAAGAACCTTGACATGTCACTTGCCCAGGATCCGGAAAACATCACCATCACGTTTGGATATAATGAGGAGACGGAAGGTTACACTGTAACAGTTCTCTGATTAATTAACCTGTTTAAATGTGATGCTTATAGTGGAAAAATTTAGCGGAACAAACCGCGAGATTTTTATAGATATAGGAATAATGAAAAAGAAAAACACTTAAGAAAAAGGAGATTAAAAAATGAAAATGAAAAAGAAAATGATCGCAGGTGTAGCTGCTGCGGCAATGTTGGTGGCACCGGTTTCCTGTTTTGCAGAAACTACAATGGTTTCCAAAACTGCAGCAACAACGGAAGTAGCGGCAAGTGATGTTTTTGCAAAGATGACGGAGAACATGAATAATGCAAAGTCCCTTACCGCGGATGTTGAATTGGGCGCAAAGCTTAGCAACGAAGAGACAGGTGAAGATGTTGATACTTCTCTTTCTTTGTCTCTTGAGCTGGTCAAAGATCCGGCAGCTCTGTGTTTGTCAGCAGATATTTCTTCCCTTGATGTAGGCGTAGATAAATTTGAAGCATACCTGAATACAGATGGAGCTTCTGAATGGAATCTTTATGCAAATATTATGGGACAGTGGATGGCATTTAATGCAGATCTTAGCATGCTTGGGATTGAGGATATCAGTTCTTCTTTGGCATTTGTCATGCCAGCTGAGATGGAAGCCAATTTAGCAGACTGGAAGGTGGAGGAAAAAGGCAGCAGCTATGAAGTAAGCCGAATGGTTTCTCTTTGTGAGTATCCTGAGGCCATGAACATGATCATGCAGCAGGTTCAGAAGCAGAATATTGGAAACATTGATGAAGCAGCACTTCCAAATGTCGAAAAAATTGTAAATGCGGCAAAAATGAATATTCAGTTTGCTATCAACAAAGATACATATGCATTGGAGAATATCCACCTGGATCTGAATGATTCGGATGTTGATGCATTAAATGCGATTGATGAAAACACAAAGGTTGCAATCGAAAACATCTACATGGATATTGCAGTAGGCACAGATACGGTAGATGCCATTAAAGTTCCGGAAGAAGCCCTGGAAGTACAGCCGATTGATGCGCTTCAGCTCATGACCGCTTTTATGGGGCAGCAGTAAAGAGAATGGTCTTCCTTTTTGATTATTGATTTGGTATAATCAGAATAGAAAGCGTTTGTGAACTATGCTTCTGTAACATTACCATCATGATCTGAAGGGAGGACTACATGAAAAATTTCAAAGAAATCAGTGAAAAACTGGCGCTTGATAACACCATGGATGCAAACAGGAATATACCTTTTGTTGGAAAAGCAGCGATTCCCTTGATTATTTTTGCTCTTCTGACGATCCTGGTGCGTTTCCTGTAGAATTTGATACCAAAAAGCCCGGGGATTAATAGCCGCATTCTTTCTTGGAAGGAGCGTTCCCCGCATCAAGCGCAGGACGTCTGCGAATCTTATTAGAGATTTGCGATTTATTACAGTATAAAAATGAGATAAACGGAGGAATGATCGATTTATGAGAAGGAAAGGTATAAAGTGTTTTGCATTTGCATTGACTCTGATTTCAGCGAGTGCGATTCTGTGGCAATGTAATAAACCCAAGGTAGTAGCAGCCGCAGAAAACAATGAACAGACGGATACGACAGGAGATGTTCTGGAATACGAAAGTGAGGATGGCTGGAAGGTAAGCTATAATGTGAACAGCTTCACAGTAAATGACACACTTGGAGATGGGGCAATCTGCTTTAACTATACGGGTGAGTCTGGTGGAACAGATGCAGTAATTATATCCTACGTTCCGGATAAAATGCCGGATGAAGTGCTTTATGAAAAGGTGGCAGACATTGATGAGAATCTGGTACAAAGAAGCGAGGGCTGGTTTGGCAGCAGCTCCTATTGGGCACACACCAGATTCATCACTCCTGAAAGTGAAGATCCGGAAGCAGGAGACGCTGTCATTGCGCAGTATACTGCGATCGAGCATAATGGTGGCTCAGCATTGCTTGAAGTAACAACGCATGTGGAGGCGGACGAAGGAAAGCAGTTAGCAATTATGGATATAATTGCCGGATTGATCGACACCTTTGAATTGCTGGATCATGAGCCGCAGACGGAGTATGCTTATATTCCCGGGAATTATGTGCGTGCATATGTTGAAGAGATAGAAGGCGACAGCGTTGATAGAAAAGATACTGTGGTATTAAATGAGGATCATACGTGCGAAGTTGTTTTTCAGGATACGGTAGACGGAGCGTGGACAGGTGAAAAACTGATTCTCAACGATGGATCAGAGATGAGTTTTTCTGTCGAAGGAGACGCTTTATATCTGGAAATGGCGTCTGAGGGCGAATGGATCGAGTTTTCGAGAGAATAGTTCTGCGCTGCAGATACGCGGCCCGTTACTTTTCACGGGATGTAAATCAAAAGAGAAGTCAGAGGGCTTCTCTTTTTTCGAGGGGTGCGATAGGAGGCGATTATGGAGATTATAGAACAGATCAAGAAATACATTCCTTCTAATGAACAGGAGGAAAAGGATAAGAGGATTATCCTGGAGTATCTCAATAGAACGGAGGATTCGTTATTGAGAACGAACGAAATCTGTCATGTAACCGCCTCGGGATGGATCGTGAATAAAGATCGGTCAAAAGTGTTGATGGTGTATCATAATATCTATCATTCATGGTCATGGACCGGAGGACATGCAGACGGGGAGAAAGACCTGTTAGCGGTGGCACTTCGGGAAGCCAGAGAAGAAACCGGCATAATGAATGTGAAACCGGTAATGAATGATGTATTTTCGTTAGAGACCCTTGTCGTGGAAGGGCATGAGAAGAAGGGTGCATATGTGCCTTGTCATCTTCACATGAATGTTACCTATCTTTTGGAGGCAGACGAGACAGAGGAACTTCGTATCAAACCGGATGAGAACAGCGGGGTTGGATGGATTCCGATGGAAGAACTGGATAACTATGTAACGGAACCGTGGATGCTGGAAAGGATATATAAGAAGCTGGTACTTCATCTCAGTGATGGCTAAGTCTTCCCTGAGATAAGTTTTCTGGAGGATGGATGAGCTGTACCAAAGAAAGCAGGAAAGCTGCCGGGCAACTCACTTGCAAATCCTTTTCGAGCTGTGCGATTTAAACTGGGGAAATTATGGAAAAGGAAAACAGGATCGCGATAAAACAAAGCAGGAAGAGGCATGGTGATCATAAGGAAAGGAAGAACCAAAATAACAGCTGCAAAGAGAATGGTACGCAGAAGAATGCAAAAGAGGGCAGCTCCTTGTGCCCGATTTATAAAAAATGCGGTGGCTGCACGTATTTGAAGCTGACCTACCAGGAACAGCTGAAAATGAAGCAAAAACAGGTGGAAAGCCTGTTGGGTAAATTTGGCAAGATATTACCGATCATTGGAATGGAGAATCCGTTTTATTATCGTAATAAGGTTCATGCTGTTTTTGACAGAGATGCCAGAGGAAATATCATATGTGGAACTTACGAGGCGAATTCTCATAAAGTAGTACCTGTTGAGAAGTGTCTTCTGGAAGACCAGAAATCGCAGGAGATTATCCGTACGATTCGTGATCTGTGTAAATCCTTTAAGATCAAGACATATGACGAAGACACAGGCTACGGATTGCTGCGGCATGTTATGGTTCGACGAGGATTCTGCTCAAATGAGATTATGGTGATTCTTGTTCTGGGCTCTCCGATACTTCCTTCCAAAAACAATTTTGTTAAAGCTCTGAAAAAGATACATCCGGAGATTACCTCCATTGTCATAAATGTGAACGATAAAAAGACCAGCATGGTTCTGGGTGAACGGGAAATTCCCCTTTATGGTCCAACATTTATTAAGGATACGCTGTGCAATGTCAGATTTCGAATATCGGCAGCTTCCTTTTATCAGGTGAATCCGGTGCAGACAGAGGTTTTATACCAGACAGCAATACAGTTTGCAGGACTTCGCGGAAAAGAAAAGGTATTGGATGCTTATTGCGGAATCGGAACCATCTCCCTGGCTGTTGCCAGACATGCAGCAGAGGTAACAGGTGTCGAACTGAATCCGGAAGCGGTAAGAGATGCGAGAAGGAATGCAAAGGAGAATGGAATCAAAAATGTATCCTTTAAGCAGGGGGATGCAGGACAATTCTTATACAGGATAGCAGAACAAGGGGTAAAATACGATACTGTGTTTATGGATCCGCCCAGATCCGGCAGCAGCAAGGAGTTTATCGATTCCATAGCCGTTTGTTCACCGGAAAAGGTAGTGTATGTATCCTGCAATCCGGAGACGATGGCAAGGGATCTGGACTGGCTTTTGAAAAAGGGTTATCAGGTTTCCAGGATTCAGCCGGTTGATATGTTTCCCTGGACAGCACATACAGAGGTCGTATGCGAGCTCATAAAAGTGAACACCAAAAGGGCTGGAAAGCCTTGATTTTAAAGAAAAGTGAACCCAGAAAAGGGTTCATTTGAGATATTATATAAAAAGGAGAATAAAAAATGAAACCAGAATTACAGAATAGATGTGAACTTTTTACCGAAAACAAAACAAAGATGGAAAAAATGGGTGGATTGGAATTCGCTTCCGTCTACATGGTGTC
>JABUSW010000234.1 GCA_021443885.1 Blautia sp. | reverse complement strand
TGATCACATAACTCACCCAGAACAGCCTTAGCATCGGCATTCAAAAAATCTTTCAGATTGCTTTCATACATACAACGCGTACTTTTTAACACTGTAATACTCCTCATTGAATCCCAAATAATATTGAAACAGCTGCAAAGCTTTCCTATCCCTCAGTCCACGAATTCCGAAATATCATCCACCTTAACATCCAACGCACGGCAAACCTTTTCTACAACCTCCGAAGAGTTTTTATACGTTACTGCCATAGTTGTTACCTATGCACACATGAATATTTCCGCCGTCCCCCGGCAGAATATAAACTGACAGAATACAGTATAATGCATATTCTACAAAAAGAAATGAATATCTTCTATGTTCTCCAAAATAATTCAGCCTTCTTTTCGTAATTTTCTTCAAATCGGAACAGAAAATAGCGGCAGATCTCTTTGACAACCGCGTTAACACGCAAAAAAGGCAGGTACGGACGCACGTGTACCGTGTATCTGAACTTGTCTTTTCGTGTTAGATTATTACCGCAGATGGGCAGTCTGCGACAGCCATTCAATTGTCATTTTTGATTTGTAACTCTTTTTTATGTTACAGAGCAAATGCCGTTTTGTCTTCAATTTTTATTCGCGAAGAATATCAATAGCCTTTACTACGTGGGCAAATCCTTCAGCATTAAACTTTCTGAGCTTTGACAGCTTTGAGTATCTGGAAATACTGATATACGCTTTGATATAGGCACTATAATCCTTGATATGTTCGTAGGGGATGTTCTTCAAAACACATACCGCAATATGCATTACCTTGCAAGCCATCACGGCGGCCTTTTCCGCAGAGAATCGTTCATCATATACGTGAGTTACGATACTCCTGATCCCCTGAAGATATCTGTCGTAATCCTCTCCGTACTGACCTCGGGATGCCATGCAGGCGGCTGCTTCCAGTGTATCCCGCAACACATCTTCCGCCTTTGCATCCAGACCTCTGTACCGGATCTCCGAGGCTACCGTTCCCATATAAGAACGAGTAACATCTTCAAAGTTTTCGGTCATATCCGTAAGCGAGGCAATATCATACATCTGCTTGATGATCTCCAGTTCCTTATCCACTCCAAAAGGGATGCCGGTTGTATGAGGCGCAAACGCTGTCAGTTTATCACCCAGAATGCAGTCAACACTGGGCAGACTGACTTCATAATATGGTTCTTCTGTAATCAGAAGCTCATTTTTGATTGCCTTTCGAATTACCTTGGAATAATGGTTTTCTTCAAACAGGATATCCAGCGAGATGTAAAAGGGCGTCTGTCCCTTAACCGGCGAATCATAGTAATATTTGTAATGCCGCTTTTCGATGCTGTTTTTACCCTTACGGATCTGCTGTTCAACCTTCTCAAAAGGGAATATCTTTCCTGCTTCCTCCAGATAATGATCTACGTCCGTTCCCGGCTCTACGATAATATCAATGTCCGTTGACAGACGTCCGGGCTGTTCCAGAAGCAATATCAGGCTGGTTCCGCCCTTAAAGATGAACGGCATTTTCACTCTGCACAGAGCTTCAAGCAGTCCGAATGCATAAATGCATCTTTCCAGGATAAAGCTGTCGACCGTTCTGTTTTTCTTTAGTTCCAGAACATGTTCCAAAGTAAAATTATCTTTTGTAAGCATCTGTCAACTCACCTCAGTTCTACTTTTGTTTTGCTTAAAAGGAACTCCTTCAGTTCCTTCTCCTTATTTCTGCGTCTGGCATAGCGGAACATCTTGACCTGATCCACCTCGTACACAGTAAAAACAGCCTCCAGAGCTTCCGGATAATCTCCCATGGAAAGCATTCCTTTCAGCCGCTTATTGGCAAACAGGTCGACGACCAGCTTCTCCGGGGACAGGTAGTATACTTCTGTTTTTCCTTTTGGAGATTCACTTACAAGACGATCTATGATGATACTGTCGTTGACACCATATCGTGTAACCTGGTTCTGATCCGGTCTAAGCAGTACTTTGCCTGCAAAATCAGACATCATCCTGTCGAAGATGAATTCACATCCGTCCTTCTCAACTTCAAGGAAGATATAGTTTCGTCCAAGCTGATGATTCACAAATTCATTCAGCCAACTTAGCTCCCATATCCTGTAATCTACCAGAGGAAATTCCTCTTCCATGATTGCAATGATCTTCAGAGCCGTTTCTGAATATCTGTTTTCATATTTCGCTTTGTTCACCGTCTTCATGATTTTCCTGTACCGGTTATGCCCAACATGTTCTATTTTTGAGGTTTCAATCAGATTGGCAAGGAGACGCTTCATCTGTCCTTCACGGAATTCCGGCTCGCTTTCCCGAACCAGATCCAAGATATCCTGCCTTGTGATCGCGTGATCAGGCATTTTTGTCTGAAGCATATAGTCATTCATAGCCGCGCCTCCATTCTATCGGCAATTTTTTTGTTTTTTGCCGATATGGCCGCATATATAATATAACCTCCGGTCGCCAAAAGCAATACGATATCGGCATTTTTCCTGTTTTTTGCCGATATAGTCAACTATTCTATTTTGAAACCTAGCCACGTTTATCCTGCCCCGGCGACCGGCCATAAAAAAAGACAGGTCCCAAAAAGTTTTATACGGCTTTTTTATCCTGTCCTTAATATAGCTCGTGCTCCGGCAGCGGCAACTGTCAGATTCCTGAGATATCAGCGTATCAAACGCTCTGCCTCAAGTTTATCCAAAATTTCCTGCCGGTACTAGTAGGGCGTCATATACAATGCCTTTCTTTAACGTCAATCTTGTCAATAAAATTAGTTTACACTTAAGCACTCCTGCAAAACGCAATAGTTAGCTTCAGGCAGCATTGCTCGCCAAATACACGCCTGCGATAACGATCAAGCCGCCCACAACAGCTGTGACCGCCGGGAACTCGGCGAAGAAGATAATGCCCAGGATGGAGGCGAAGACCGGTTCAAGCAGCTTCACAGTGGCAATGTAGGACGGAGAGATGAACTTGAGTCCCCAGCTGAAGACGCTGTGACCCAACAAAGTGCAGAGGATGGTCATACCGAAAGCACAGCCGATATCCCTTAGAGACCAGCCGATAACGGGTGTGCTCCGGATCAGCAGCATAGTTAAGGCGGTAACGGAGGTGACCCAGTAGACTACTGTAGTATATGAAGCGGTGGTCATGTGTTTGCGGCAGATCCGTCCCATAATGGTGTAGACGCCTAAGAAGAAAGCGCCGGACAAGGCCCACAGGTCTCCTATCAGAGAACCGCCGCTGCCGCCGCCGACGTCGCCCGCAGCAATGATCACACTTCCAAGGAAAGTGACCAAAATGCCGATCCATGCAAGCTTCGACAGCTTCTCACGGAAGAATACTATTTGGGCGAAGGCCACGAAGAATACTTCAACATCCACCAAAACCACGGCCGCAGCGATACTGGTCAGCTTTACGGCCTGGAAGTAAGCGAAGAAGTGGAAAGCCAGAAAAAAACCGCTGACCAGACAGCACAACAGATCCTTCTTCGTGATATACATCCGCTCACGTCTCAGACTGCGGATACCAGGCAGAGTCATGATAAGAGCAGCCAAAAAGAGACGGTAGAACACCAGCACCATAGAGGGCGCCGAGGCGTAACGAACCAGGATAGCAGAGAATGAGACTCCCACGACGCCCAAAATTACGATGATCTTGGTACGAAGCAGGGACATCTGCTTGTCGGAAATGTCGATTTGTGATGGATTGCTCATGTGTCCTCATCTTCTGATTATTTGTGGTACCCATATTATCCTGACAATTCGTGCTTTTGTTATTATAACGTTATCTGCCGTGATAACAGAAAAGCCCGGCCCCTTGGGGATAATATCGATTGACTTTTGCGTATTATAGCATCCGGAATATTTAATCTCAATGTGTGTTTCAACCGTAAATAGAGCATAATCTCAGCAAAATCAAGGAGTTGTTGCAGTATATATCAAAGTCTGTGCAGTTACCTTGGTATAAAATTTCGGGAGCTTAGGTTTTAGTATATGACTGATTACTCCAACAGCCATTTGGAAATATCAACAATTCTTATGCCCTCATACTGATACTCTTCGTGCCGTGTATTGGCAATCAGCATTTTGGGACAGGCATCCCGGATCGCCAAAAGCGGTGAAACCTCACGGGAGAAGGTTTTTTCGTCACTGATGTTGTCGGATATCTGAATATAGATTTTCTCGCTGCGCTTGATGGCAACAAAATCAATTTCTTTTTTATACAGGATTCCGACGTACACTTCATAGCCGCGGCGGAGCAGTTCCAAGGCCGCGATATTCTCAATGACTCTGCCGTAATCCATATTCTTAGTGCCAAGTTTTGCATATCGGAAGCTGTGGTCACTGAGATAGTATTTATCATTGGTAGTAAGATATTTCTTGCCGTGAATGTCATAGCGGCGGATGCGATAGAAAGCAAATGCATTACAAAGATACTGCATATAGCTTCCGACTGTTTTGTGGTTGATTTTGTCTTTGTTTCCGGTCAAAGTGTCTGCGATACTGCGGGCAGACACCAGATTTGCTATGTTGTCCATCATGAAATCCGCAATGCGATCCAACAGTACAACATTACGGATCTTATACTTTTGCCGGATATCACGAACGATGAGCGTGTCAAAAACATCGGACAGGTAGTTGAACTTATCATCCCGGTCTTTGTAGAGATAGGAACCGGCCATGCCTCCTTCGGTAAGATATGTTTCAAAGGCAGAATAAGAATCTGTATAATCAAAGTATTTCATGTATTCCGCAAAAGAGAAAGGGAATATACTGATCTCGAAAGTACGCCCGGTAAACAGGGTAGCCAGATCCGAGCTGAGCAGAAAGGCATTAGAGCCTGTAATGTAAATGTCATATCGCTCTGACGCATGGAGTCCGTTAATAGCCTTTTCAAAACCCCGGCACATCTGAACTTCATCTATCAGGACAAAATTCTCTTTCCCTGCCTGATATTGGGAATTTATGAAGTCATACATAGGACGATAGCTTAAGTATTCATCATATTCAGGCATATTGAAGTTGATATGAATGATGTTGGCATCCGGATTTATTTTCCGGATATAGTCTATGAATGCCTCCAAAAGCTTTGATTTTCCGCTTCGGCGTACACCGGTGATCACTTTTATATCAGGCGTCCCCACGACAGAAAGCAATTTATTCAGGTATTCGGTTCGTTCAATCAGCTTCATTTCTTATACCTCACCATTTCCTGCGATAACAGCCTGCACATATTATAATATTCCTATTTCCCAAAATCAATATTTTTTCTGTTTTGGGAAATAGGAATATTACTCGCTCTTCTGCAATCATTATCAAAAAAGCGGCAACACAGAGGGTGTTCCCTGAATGCCGCCGCATAAACTTAATGTGATTATCCGCTGCCTCTGTCCTTTAGAGTGTGCGTTCGCCGGACACATCCATCAAAAATCCCTTGCATAGATTTCTCCGGCAAGGGATTGCTTTTTCATATAAATACCTTTAGAACACTACTTGAAACACGGGATAATGACCCTTGGGGGTTCCGTTATCAAATTGTTATCAGAAGACTTTC
>JABUSW010000314.1 GCA_021443885.1 Blautia sp. | reverse complement strand
TTTCCCCTGCCGAAAAATAACCGGTCTTGGAAGCAGTATAAGCAGGGATTCCCTGATCCATCAGCACTTCTGCAAAGTCTTCTGCCCAGCCGGAAGCGGTGCGAAGCAATATGGCAATATCTCCATATTCCACCGGCCGGTACTCTCCGCTCTTTTTGTCAACGACCTGTTCCTTTCCCACCATTTTACGGATGCGCTGTGCGATTGCCAGAGCCTCCAGTTCCCGGGCGGTCCGGGCTTCTTTTTCATCCTGAAATTCCTCCGCATCCTTTTCGAGCAGGAGCAATTCCGTTGCACAGGAAGATTCCTCCAAAGGAAAATCCGCTCCGGGATACAAAGCCGCTGCATCATTGTAAGTGATCCCTCCCAGATCCTCCGCCATGATCTGGCGGAAAATATAATTGACGCTTTCCAGCACTTTGTCACGGCTTCGAAAGTTCTTATGCAGGTCAATGCGCTGGTGATCACTTTCTTCCAAGGTGTAGGATTTATATTTCTCCATAAACAGATCCGGCCTTGCCAGACGAAAGCGATAAATGCTTTGCTTTACATCTCCCACCATGAAGACATTGTTCTTCTCTTTGCTCCATCCCGAAACAGCCTTGGTCAAAAGTTCCTGCACAAGATTGCTGTCCTGGTATTCATCCACCATGACCTCATCAAAATGCGCAGACAGTTCTCTGGCCGCTTCGCTCCATACGGTCCGGTCCCCCTCTTTTCTTAAAAGGATCTGCAGGGAAAAGTGCTCCATATCCGTAAAATCCAGGAGATTCTTCTCTCGCTTCTTCCGGGAAAAGGCTTCCATAAACTCTTTTGTCAGATCGATCAATTCCCGAAGGGGCTCCCGACAATACAACAAGGCCTTCTGTACGTTATCCCAGCTATCCGGAAAATAGCGATCCCGGATCTCCCGGACAAGCTTCTTTTCCTCTTCCCGGATACTCTTCACCTGCTCCTTCAGCCGATCATCCGCATCCGGCATTTTCTTCGCGGAAAGCCTTTTGTATGTAATCTGTTCCAGCATTGCCGCCAGTTCGTCAAAGTCTTCCCGGGAGGCTGTCTGCAGCATCTCCATAAGCATGCAGCAGTCATCTTCCAATGCTTCCTCATACAAATACGGGCCATAGGGCCTTGTGCATACACTCCTTGCCTCCCCGGCCAACGCCAACGCTTCCTGCAGATCATCCCGGACATTTCCCCACATAGCCTCCAAAACCTTCTCCAGGATATCATCTGAAACACATTCCTCCAGCCATTCCAGGGGAAAAGGATTGCTCATGGCTGCTTCATAAAGCTTTAGTATCAGCTCCTGCAAACCATTATCTGTTTTGCCGGCTGCGTAGCACTCCACAAAATCCTCAAACCGTTTTGTCTTCGCCGCATAATGTGCTTCCAGAAGTTCATCCAGTACATCCTGCCGAAGGAGCTTCATTTCACCCTCTTCTCCCACACGATAGCCCGGATCCAGATCAATGAGATGAAAATAATTGCGCAGAAGATAACCGCAGAAACCGTCAATGGTGGTGATCTGCGCTGTGTGGATCAAAGTCATCTGACGCTGCAGATGCTCATCCTCCGGGTTTTCGAACAACGCATTTTCCAATGCTTTCCGGATTCTTTCCTTCATCTCCCCGGCTGCTGCTCTTGTAAAAGTCATAACCAGAAGGCGGTCTATGTCGATTGGGTGTTCCGGATCTGTGATCTTGCTTAAGATTCGCTGAACCAGCACCGCCGTTTTCCCGGAACCTGCCGCGGCACTCACCAGAATGTTCCGGTCACGCAGGGAAATGACCTGCTGCTGTTCCTTTGTCCAGCTGACACTCATATTACGCCCTCTCCTTCCTTTTGGGTTTCACCATTCATTGCCTGATCTGTTTCTTTCTGAAACGCACTCCAGATATTCTCCTTTTCAAAGGCCTGCAGTCTCCGGAATTCAAATCCCGGTATCCTGCAGTCGAAACCACAGACGGTCTCATAAGGGCAATACATACATGCATTTTTGCTGCCAAGCTCATAAGGGGATACGGATACATTCCCCTCCAGGATCGCATCCCTTGCATCGGAGGTTTTCCTCTGAATGAATTGTTCCAGCAGCGTAAACTGCTCCTGATCTGCCACCGAAGAATATGCCGTAAAGGTTCCGTCTTTTTTGAAATCAACGGGAAGGGATCTGCAGGTACGATCCATTTTCTCCACCACATCCCTGTCTGCATAAGCCAATCCGTTCATCTTTAGTTCCTTCAGAAGCTTTTCTTCCAGATCCCGAATATCCGTTTCAATCTTATCCGAAAGCATGGGATCCTTGATATTGTAGTAAAAAATGCCTGCCGGTATAATCTCTTTCTCCGGATGTTTCGCTCTTTCCACCTGCAGCGCACTGTTCAGGTAGATCATCAGCTGCAGCTGCAATCCATGATACAGCTGCACCAGATCAAAGCTTGTGCTGCCGGTTTTATAGTCAATGACACGTACATAAACCTTATCAGATTCTTCCAGAAGATCCACTCTGTCGATACGCCCTCCCTGAAAAGAAACCTCAAAGCTTTCCGGAGAGAATTCCCCGTTTTTCAACTGCTCCTGCAGTGCCCAGACAGTTCGATGCAGGATCCTTCTGGTTCGTTCCAGCATATATTCGTTTCGCGCGTTGCTGGATAAAATGGTATTTCCATAATCTGCAGCCGCTTTATCCAAAGAAGCATCGATCATTTCCGTTCTTTGTTCTTTCGTAAGCTCTGCCCAGGTAAGTCCCTCTTTTTGTACAGACAGGGCAAAATCTTCCAATGCGGTGTGCATCAGATTCCCCATATCCATTGCACGGAACGTATACTCGGCACGTTCTGTCAGCCTTAACCCATATTGCAGAAAATGTGCGAATGCACAGGCAGCATATTTCTCCAGACGGGTCGCACTATGTATGGAGATTTCCCCATACAAAGCCTTTGCAGCGCTTTTGCTGATTACATCTTTTGGATTCCGGTAAAAAGCTGCCCGTACCAATTCCCGGATCACGGGTTCGTATTCCGGACTGTTCAGATACCAGGAATACAATTCCAGGAAGAAAGGACTGACATTTCCCTTAACGGCATTCCGAAGCTCCTGCTGAAACACTTTCAAAGAGGCACCCGGAAGCTCTGTCTGCTCTAACAGACTTTCTCTGCCATTTGTATGCCGGATCTCCAGTTTCGGGAACATTGTGGTCAGATTTGCCACAAGATAGGCGGGTACCGCACTTTCGCCGCTGCCATTGGTCTGACTGTAAGACAGGCAAAGCAGTTCCCTGGGCTTCGTCAGATTCAGATACAGATAAAAGCGTTGTATCCCCATTGCCTCCTTTGGCCCGGGAGCAAGTTCGATTCCCTTTCCTGCGAAGAAATCCCGATCCATCTCTGTCAGAATGCCCCCTGACTGTACATTTTTCGGAATGTTCCCTTCGTTCACACCGACAAAAAACAACGCCCGGATGCTTTTCAGACGGGTTCTTTCCATATCGCCGACCAATACCTGATCCATTGCCGGAGGAATCAAAGCAACCTGTGCACGGCTCAGACCCGTTTCCAGAATCTGCGCAAATTCCTGGGGAGAAACCATTTCCTCTCCCAGAATCTCTACCATTTTATCCAGCAGATTCATCACGATGGCATAGATCTGCCCGTATTCCTTTTCCATCGCTTTATTCCCGGCATCTCTGAATATGGCTTCCTGAACCTGCAGCTTTTCATAAATGCGGGAATCGGTAATAAACTGATACAATCCCTCGCAGCAGGTCCGTACCGTTTTCTTTTTTCCGGAAAGCAGCTGCGCAAGAGGACGCACTTCCTCTATGAACTTTTCTCTGCTTTCATTGATCTGCAGGATCTCTTCCGGGCGCATGCCCCGATATATGCGCACCCACTTCTCATCCCACCTTGCAAACCCGCGGATTCCCAGCGCCAGCACATAATTCTCCAGGCGGTCCGTCTCCATGCGTGTCACGTCAGACATTGTGCAGCGCAGGTAACGAAAAACCGTCTGATAGGTAAATCCCTGCACACACATCTCAATGGATGCTCTGATATATTCCACGAAAGGATTCATCATAACAGAATGCTTATCATCCACAAAATACGGAATCGCATTCCCGGAAAATATCTGCTCTGCCAGATTGCCATACTCCTCCAGGTTACCGGTGATCACTGCAATCTCGCCATAACGAAAGCCCTTCTCTCTTACCAGACGATGGATCCTTCTTGCCGTTTCTTCCATTTCACATTTTGGCTCCGGGGCGGAAAAGATCTGTATTTCCTCCGGTTTTTCCCCGTACCTTGCGCGACTGTAACGAAACAGATTCTTCTCAAGAAAACGCAAGGCCGGAGCATCCGAAAAACGGGACTTATCCGTTTCCTCGATATAATGCACCTCTGCATTTTTCTCTATTTTCAAAAGGCTTTGTATCATCTGATGACTCATATAAAACAGCTGATGCGGTTTTGCCCGGACCAGCAGCGGTTCCCCAGGGTCCATGGTTACGGTGACGATCACTTTTTGACATATCTTTAAAAGCTCCTCAACTACCCTTGTCTGGATCGGAGTGAATCCGGTAAACCCATCCAGAAGCACAACACTGTTCTTCAGCTTCACGGAATCCTGCACCTGCAATACCAGCCGGTCCATCACCTCTTCCGAAGTCAGATAATGACTTCTAAGATAACACAGGAACTCCCGGTACAGTTTTGAAATATCCTGCATTTTCCGATGCAGCAGGGAAGTATCCGGGATGTCCTTAAGCACCTCTTCCAGCTCTGATTCCTCAATGGAATACTGCATAAATTCCGAAAAAAGGGATTTCATCTCATCCATGCATCCCTGCTTTCGCAATTGACTGCCCAGATAAGCAAGTTCGTTTCCTGTGGACTGGACGATTTTCTGCAATACCATCACCTTTCCGGTGTCCTCCAGCAGTTCCCTTTGTTCCTCTCCGACTTCTTCGGAGATACGATAAGCCAGTCGATTAAAACTCAGGACATCAATGTTCAGAATCCCTTTCCTTGGACTTAACTCCACAATGTCCTTTTGCGTCTGCATGGTAAACTGTTCCGGCACAATGACAAAATAGGCGGTCTCCATATGAGCAGCCGCCTTTTTGATAATATTCTGATATGCATAATAAGACTTTCCGGCGCCGGAGCTGCCGATAATCAGTTTTAATGCCATTTAAAATTCCTCCGGATAGAGTCCTTCTTCCTTCATTCTTCTGATTGCATCTACCACAACCGGTTTGTCTTCCTTATAGGTAACGCCGTACCATTTATCTGCTGTCGTAAACACCTTTGCAGATGCCTTTCCCTCCGTAAGCAGTTCATCCACTACAAACGGAAGAAAGTATTCACATTTCAAAGGATTCTGTGCAAGATTCTGATCCAGGAACGGTGCAAAGCGATCCTGCAGCTCTTTTAAGAGACTTTTGGAAAATCCCCACATATTCATGGAAACCGTCGCATCCATTGCCAGCGGCGTCCAGGTCTTCCCGTCATCTTCCGTAAACGCAGCGCCGCCGTCCTTTTTCTCGATGCGGGTGCGTTCTACAATTCCTTTAAGATCGGAATGAG
>JABUSW010000365.1 GCA_021443885.1 Blautia sp. | reverse complement strand
CCTTGGGATCACACAATCCGAAGGTCTGTACAACAAAGGATCTTTTCCTGTATTGATCATAAGCTGCCGATCCATTTCTTTTTCCAGAAGCGTGTGGGTTATGATCCTCTGTGCGGCCATTTGATTGACATAAGGATGACAGACAGAATCCAGAAGATAGTGACATCCAAATCCCAGCAGATAGGACAGAAGTTTTTCATCTCCCGTATCTCTTACAACCTTCATGCCGCGTTCAAAAAAATCCCGTGCTCTCTCGCCGTGCATTTTCACACCGTGTTGAGACACCGGATTTTTCGAAATCAGAAAATAGAATAAGATATCCGGGCCATGCAGGCCGATTCGGTAGACTTCTCCGTTTCTGCGTATTATTCTCTTCATTTCTTCCGGAAGCATTTTATAAACCTGCTTCCCAAAAACATCATGGGTATATGTTGTTGGCATACCATTCTCCTCCCTTGTCCTGCACATAGTTTGGATCTTAGATGAGTGAATGCATCGCTTTGCAGCAGTGTATCTCTCACTTTCCCGTGATCATACATTTAATTTCAACTGTATTTCCTCTTCTGCCTCTGCTTTAAAGTCTTCCATCCTGACGGGATCCAGTGCCGGAAGCTCCTCCACCGCCTGTACACCAAAAGATCTTAAGAATTCCTCGGTCGTACCAAATACAATGGGTCTTCCGGGTGCATCCAGCCGCCCCAGTTCCTTGATGAGATCATACTCCAGAAGCTTGTTTACCGCATGATCGCATTTGACTCCACGAATCTTTTCAATCTCTATCCTGGTTACGGGCTGCTTATATGCAATAATGGAAAGTGTCTCCAGCATCACATCTGTCAAGGCAGGCTTCTTCGGGTGCATTGCGATCTGGATCAGCTGTTCGTAATACTTTTTATTGGTACACATCTGGTAGGCGTGCTCCATTTCAATGATCTGTATTCCCCGCTGTTCCTGTCTGTATCGATCCATCATATTATGCAATACTTTCCTTGTAGTTTCGGCGTCATGTCCGACGGCCGCAGCGATCTGCAGCAGTTCCACCGAATCACCGGCAGCAAAAAGAATAGCCTCAATTGCACCTTCTATCTCTTTGATCTCCACCTTGTTTCTCCTCTTATCTGCAAATATTGATTACCGTGTCAAAACACGTATCCTACGATTTCCTTGCCTACTCATCCGCAAATTCTGTAAGATTCTTCCAACCTGCAGGATCTGTTATCACTTCAATTTCTATATCCCCTGTGTCTTCCTGCTGAATCACATGCATATGTCCCATTTTCATCAATTCAAGCACCGAAAGAAAAGCAACAATTACGTGAATCTTTGATTTCTGTTCACTCAAAAGGTCATAAAAGCGAAATTTTCTGTGGCCCATGGCATAATTGCGAACCTCCAGCATTTTGTCGGATACACTGACCTCTTCTTTTTCAATAGTCCCAAATCTGCTCCGGATGGGATCCACCTTATCTTCCTGCCTCTTTATGATCGACTGGAAAACTGCGTTGAGTTTTTCCAACGTGACATTCTCCAGCAGCTCCTCTATATTCACAGGTTCCCGATATTTCAGAACCTCCTCGGGAAAGGAAGCTTTTTTATATACCACATTACCGGCATCTGCAAGTCGGTCCCGCAATTCATAAGACATATATTTATACATCTTATATTCCAGAAGTTTTTCAACCAGCTCTGCCCGGGGATCCTCTTCTTCGCCTTCATCATTTACTTCTTTCGGAAGAAGCATCTTACATTTGATATCCAGAAGCGTTGCAGCCATGACCATAAACTCGCTCATCACTCCCAGGTCCTGGTGTTCCATTGTCCGGATATAGTCCATGTATTGATCGGTTATCGCAACGATCGGTATATCATATATGTCAATTTTGTTCTTATCTATCAGATGCAGCAGAAGATCAAGGGGGCCCTCAAATACGTCTAATTTTACCGATATCGCCATCCGTTAACCTCAGTTTTTCTGTAAGCTCAAACAATTGTATTTTAATGATTATTCTTTCATTTGTAAAGCGTGCTTTTGCCCGGACTTTATCCGCACGACAACAAAATCTCTGGGATTATGAATGCGCAGTTTTACGGAATGTTCCCCGATTCCGGCACTAACGATCATGTGACGGTTCTGTCTGGAGAACATGCCGCAGCAGTATCGCGGCAAGATTTCGTACATAGGAGAAACAATTCCCGTCTTCTCATTCAACCGTATTACGCCTCCATGGTAATGTCCGGAAAGAATCAGATCCGCTCCGTATTTCAGATAGGTGTCACCATATCTTGGATTGTGGGCAAGAAGAATCTGAAAAGCATCCGTTCTTGGCTTCGGAAGCAGTTTTTGCAGATCTTCCACCTTAGCCGGTTTTGCAAATGCTTTTCGATAATGACAGGATGGTAATTCCAGACCGCAGCACTGAAAAACAGTCCCTTTGATATCGAATACAGCCTCTGAATTATGAAGGAACTGTACGCCGCATTCTTTCAGATCCTTTTCGTATTGTTCTGCCGTATTATCCTCCGGCCGCAGATGAAGTTTATATTCATGATTGCCATAAGTGTAAAATACAGGATACTGCTGCGAAAGCTTTTTCACAAGCGAAAAGCCCTCCTGCATTGTATCCGGATGATCTCCCACATACATATCTCCGCCGATTAGGACAGCATCCGGATGCGCCTCATGGATGGCATTTACCAGTGCTTTTGTACCGTCACTGTAACAGATGCCATGAAAATCTGACAGAAAAGCAAAGCATACATCTTCGCCTTTCAGTTTCTTTGAATATATTTCGTAGGTAACCACTTTAAATTCTTTCATATCCATTCCTTAATTCAACACGCATTTTCATACAGGTCATTTTCCAAAACCACAATTGGGAAACACACATTCGCTGCAATTCAGACACAGTCCCCCCTCTCCCAAACGGAATAACTCTTCCGCTGTTATCCGGTCGTCTGCCATAATGCGGGGAAGGATCAGGTCGAATACCGTCCTATTTGCATACATAACACATCCCGGAAGTCCAAGAATCGGGATAGATCTGTCACCTTTTTGATAATACGCAAGCATAAGCATTGCACCCGGCAAGACCGGCGCACCGTAAGTGACCACCTCTGCCTGGGTATCTTTTATCGCACCGGGGGTCCTGTCATCGGGATCCACACTCATTCCTCCGCTGCAGAGTACCAGATCGGCCCCTTCCTCAATGAAATGCAGTATATCCCGGGTGATCTGTTCCCTGCAGTCTCCCGGAAATGTCTGTCCCATTATTTCAACAGGGTATTCGGACATTTTTTCCACCAGAACAGGAGTAAAATCATCCCGGATCAGCCCCTTCAAAACTTCACTTCCTGTTGTCACAATCCCGGCTTTTTTGTAGTGATAAGGAAGAATCGAAAACAATGGTTCCTTGCCTGCTTCCTTTCTGGCCTTTTCCATTTTCTCTTCTTCGATCACCAATGGAATTACACGGGTCCCTGCAAGCTTGTCTCCCTTCTTCACCGGAAAATCACCATGCCGGCATGCAATCATCATTTCTCCCAGACCGTTCACCTTCTCCAGGGCATCCCTGCGAATCTTAAACAATCCGTCGATCTCTGCAAAAAGTTCTATTTTTCCTTCTTTCACTTCGCTCCCATGCATATAATCACCGGCACAGATTTCATACAGGATCTGCGCAGCTTCGTTTTCGTGCAGGATTCCCTCCTTCTTTTCCCATACAAAAAGGTTCTCCTTTCCTACCTTCAAAAGCAGTGGAACATCCTCCTCCTTGATCACATGTCCCTTTTTGAACAGTACACCTTTTTTTTCATCTTTGATGATCTGGGTAATATCGTGACAGAGAACATGGCCTATCGCGTCACTTGTCTTGATTTCTTTCATAACGGTTCTCCCTTCCGGAACTGCATTCCATCATTCTCCTTTTGCGGGCAGGATTGCAAAAGCTGCATAGCAGCGAATTATTCTGTAAGCACTTCTGACACCCAAACGATATTCGTCATCATGTTTCATCAGGTCCTGCTTAGTTTTACAGCATCGGTGCAAACAATCTCAGGATGTTCTGCATAATACGAACCAGTACATTTCTTTCTCTGCAAAACTCCAATGAAACTGGTTTGCAATGTTTTATCGTATTTACAAAATCATCGTATATCTCCTGTATTACGTGGTTCTTATAGATCCAGACACCGTCTTCGAAATGGAGGTACAGGCTTCGATAATCCAGATTGATGGTCCCTACCACTGCCAGTTCGTCATCGCAGACAAAGGTTTTCGCATGGAGAAATCCAGGCTGATATTCATAAATCTTTACACCGGCTTCCAACAGCTGCCGATAATAGGACTGGGTCAGAAGGAATACTGTTTTTTTATCCGGTATCCCGGGTGTCATGATCCGCACGTCAATCCCGCTTTTTGCTGCCAGACACAAAGCAGTCATCATCTCATTATCAATGATCAGATATGGCGTACAAATGTATACATATCGCGTAGCCCGGTTAATAATGTTCATATATGTATTCTCTCCGACTTCCTCCTGATCAAGCGGGGAATCGCAAAACGGCTGCACATACCCTTCTCCTTCGAAAGGTTCTTCATGATACACATGCGGCATATAATGTTCATAATCATGGAATTCCTGATCTTTTACGATCACATTCCACATGCGGAGAAACATCAGGGTCATATTCCATACAGCTTCCCCCTTCAGCATGACTGCTGTATCTTTCCAATGACCGAACCGTTTCTTCTTGTTGATGTACTCATCTGCCAGATTGATTCCGCCTGTAAAACCGGTATGTCCATCAATAATACACAGCTTCCGGTGATTGCGATTATTCTGAATGATGTTCAGGAATGGCCGGAAACGGTTGAAAACTTCGCATTTAATCCCAAACTCCTGCAGCTGCAGATAGTATTTGTCCGGCAGTGTCGTCAGACACCCGAAGTCATCATAAAGTATCCGGATATCGACCCCCTGTTTCGCTTTCTCTTTTAGTATATCCAGTATGGTATTCCACATCACACCATTGTTGATGATGAAATACTCGATAAATACAAAATGCCTTGCCTCTCTCAGCTCCCGGATCAAAACAGGAAACATATCATCTCCCACCTGAAAATACTGCAGAGATGTATTTGCTTTCAATGGATATCCGGAATACCGGTAAATATACTCCGATTGTTTCGCAACAGAAGGATTCTCTATTTCAAGACGATGTCTGAGAACGGCGTCCTCTCTTGCAAACTCACTGCTGTCCCGGTCCGTTCGGACGATCTGATTCTGCATATCCGACGCAATACGGGAACGACCGAATATCAGATATATCACCAGCCCGAAAATAGGTACCATCAAAATCAGTATCGTCCAGGCAAGCTTATAAGAAGGATTGATTCTTCTGTTTACGATCCAAAAGACTACCGCAACTGTCAGCAGGTCCAATCCGATGGATATGTAGCTGGAGTAGTTCCTTAGAACAAGAACCATCAGAAATACCCAGGCAAGCTGAAATAGCAGCGCTGCTGCCACGTAGAATATGCGATTAAACAGGAATTGCAGCGTTTTCTTAAACGCCTTGTTGATCAAATTCATAAAAACCTCTTTT
>JABUSW010000117.1 GCA_021443885.1 Blautia sp. | reverse complement strand
CGGGCACTACATTGAGATTCTGGAAGCCCTGGACGTATTAGAGGGACGCGGTCCGGAAGATCTGATTGCGGTATGTACCGCACTTGCTTCCAACATGCTCTATCTGGCCGGTCTTGGCACCCCTGCAGAATGCAGTTTTCTGGTAAAGAAAGCAATTTCCAGCGGGGCAGCAAAGAACAAATTCCGGGAGATGGTTGCCGGTCAGGGAGGCGATGTCCGTTACCTTGACGATCCTTCGCTGTTCCAGCAGGATACGCCATACCAGGAAGTAACCGCCTCCGCAGATGGATACATTATAAAAATGAACGCAGAAGGGTGTGGAATCGCATCCAGCCTGCTGGGAGCCGGACGCATCACCAAAGAAAGCGTCATTGACCCGGATGCAGGTATTCTCTTAAAGAAGAAAACCGGGGATGCCGTTCAAAAAGGCGATGTTATTGCCACTTTGTATTCTTCCGACCCGAAGCTGTTCGAGAATGCAAAGAACAGATTCCTGGACTCCATAACCATTGGTGCAAAAAAACCGCAGGAACGCCCGCTGATCCTTGCCCGTATTGAAAAAGGGCAGATACAATATTTTTAAACTATAGAATTGAATAATACACTTCAGGAGGAAAATCTTATGACACCATCAGAAATGTTAAGCCACATTGACCACACCCAGCTGAAAGCATTCTGCACCTGGGAAGATATCAAAAAACTTTGTGAAGAAGCCATTTCCTATCAGACTGCTTCTGTATGCATCCCGCCTTGCTATATCAAACGGGTTCATGACACCTTTGGAGACAACATTAACATCTGTACCGTTGTAGGCTTCCCGCTTGGTTACAGCGTAACCGCTGCTAAAATTGCCGAAACACAGCAGGCTCTGGAAGACGGCGCAAACGAAATTGACATGGTGATCAATATCACCGATGTCAAAAATGGCAATATGGCTGCCGTTCAGGAAGAAATCGCTACTCTGAAACGTGTCACCGGAGACAAAATTCTGAAAGTCATTATTGAAACCTGCTATCTTACCGAATATGAAAAAATCGCACTTTGCAAGGCAGTTACTGACGCCGGAGCGGACTATATCAAGACATCTACCGGATTTGGAACCGGCGGCGCAACCGTCGAAGACATCAAACTGTTCCGTGAGCACATTGGAAGCCAGGTGAAAATGAAAGCTGCCGGCGGCGTCCGCAGCGTAGAAGATCTGGAAGCATTTTTAGATCTGGGATGTGAAAGAATCGGAACCAGCTCCGCCGTAAATATGCTGAAATAGCATCATAAACCAGTCCGAACGGAGCAGCTGCATTTTATGTGGCTGCTCTTTTCTTTGCAATTTTTGCGAAAACAATGTATACTGTGTCTGTTGCATTGATCCGCAGGAAATGACGGAATGCAGCAGATTTAACAGGAGGACATATATATGGCTTGGTACGATGAAGCAGTTTTTTATCACATTTATCCACTCGGATTAACGGGAGCACCAAAGCACAATTCCTACGGCGCACCGGAGCATCGTTTAAATACATTGATTCCGTGGATCTCGCACATTCGGGATATTGGATGCAACGCACTTTACATCGGTCCCTTATTTGAATCCGTTGGACATGGTTACGAGACAACCGATTACAAGAAGCTGGACAGCCGTCTTGGCATAAACGAAGATCTGACTTATTTTGTTAAGGAATGTCATAAGCAGGGGATCCGTGTCATCTTAGACGGCGTATTCAATCACACCGGCAGAGATTTCTTTGCATTCCAGGACATCAGACAAAACCGCGAAGGCTCCGGCTATCGGGATTGGTATTGCAATGTCAACTTCTGGGGAAATAACGAATACAATGACGGTTTCTCCTACGACAACTGGGGCGGCTACAACCTTCTGGTAAAACTCAATCAGCGCAACCCCGCAGTACAGCAGTATATCTGTGACGTGATCCGTTTCTGGGTAAAGGAATTTGATATCGACGGGATCCGACTGGATGCTGCAGACGTATTGGATTTTGATTTCATGAAGGTTCTTCGCCAGACCGCAAACACGGTTAAGGCAGACTTCTGGCTGATGGGTGAAGTCATTCACGGAGATTATGCACGCTGGGCCAACGCAGACACACTGCACTCTGTAACAAACTACCACCTTCACAAAGCACTCTATTCCTGTCACAACGACCATAACTACTTCGAGACAGCACATACCGTAAGAAGACTGAACAACATGGGCGGAAACGGACTGCGGCTTTATAATTTTGTTGACAACCACGATGTAGAACGCATCTACACAAAGTTAAACAACAAGGCTCATTATACGCCCGCCAATGTACTTCTCTATACCTTACCCGGCATCCCATCCATCTATTATGGCTCCGAATTTGGCATAGAAGGAAGAAAAGAACGGGGATCTGACGATTCTCTCCGTCCATACATCAACCTTGCAGATCATGCAGACGCCGTGACCCACAATCCCTGCACCCGCGTCATTGCAAGGCTCGGCAAAGCCCGCCAGCAGTTAAAAGCTCTGGCTTACGGAAGCTATAACGAACACCTTCTGACTACGACCCAGTACGCCTTTTCCAGAAGCTTCGAAGGGCAAAATGTACTGGTCACTGTCAACAACGCTGACAACAGCTTCCACATGAATCTCCCTGCCTGCGGCATCCCTTCCTACATTGGGATACTGACCGGTCAGAGACTCGTGGCTGAAAATGATCAGGTACACCTGGAACTCTCCGGTAACTCCGGCGAAGTATGGGTACCGGAAGGCAGCATCAGCATGGACCACAGCCCTCAAAACCTTCAAGACATTCCCGCTGCGAAGGAATCCCCCCTTGCAGACACGGTCTCCAGAGTAAAAGAATTTACCGCCATGAATACAGCATCTGGTGTAGAAGAATCTCCAATCCCGGATACAACCATGGATACCGAAAAAGAACCCGCCGCGGATTCAGTCTCTAATGCAAAAGAATCAGATCCTGCCGCAGTCACAGAAATGACACCAGCAAAATCCGCAGCACCTGGTGAATTGAATACGGATACTGAGACAATGGATTCCAACGAGCCCTTCCCGGGTATCGTCGTTCCCTGGGATAAGCCTTACGAAGCGATGACCGTCGAAGAGCTGCAGCGCGCAATCTACGAAAAGATGAAAAAGAACGGTCCGGTAACCGACCGCATGTATCGCGACATAGCCGATAATGTATATCACAGCTCCCTCGTGAACTGGGCAAAAAGCTTCCGTTGATCATGTGAAATACGCTCCGGAACGCAAAAGCATCCGAACCAAAAACGTGTCATCTGCCTTCGCTTCACAAGTTTTTGGTTCGGATGCTTTTTGATTTTCGGAGCGTATCCATGAATTCTTCACGAATTTCGGGTTCCTATGCCAGCTCCAGTGCAATCTCCATCATCTGGTGGAATCCTGTCTGGCGTTCTTCTGCCGAAAGAATCTCATCCTTATACAAGTGGTCGGAGATCGTCAGGATGCAAAGCGCCTTCTTTCCCGCCGCTGCCGCATTCATATAAAGAGCTGCCGACTCCATCTCAACCGCCAGTGCCCCCATACTCTTCCATTTCAAAGAGGCAGTCGAATCTGCACTATAGAACACATCTGAAGAAACAATATTTCCCACATGAAGCTTTGCCCCATGCGCTCTGGCTGCCGCAATTGCCTTTTCCATCAGGCCAAAATCTGCAATTGGAGCAAATGTCCCCGGCAAATGATACTGTGAAGCATAATTGGAATCCGTACAGGCTCCCATTGCAATCACGATATCCATTACGTTTACATCGTCCTGCATCGCACCTGCAGAACCGATCCGAATGATCTGGTCTACATCATAAAAATGGAACAATTCATAAGAGTATATACTGATGGACGGAATCCCCATTCCACTTCCCATGATCGAAATCTCTTTTCCTTTGTAGGTTCCTGTATAACCCAGCATATTTCGTACACTGGTCACCAGACGCGGACTCTCCAGATAATTCTCCGCGATGTATTTTGCGCGAAGCGGATCTCCCGGCATTAAAACAGTTTTTGCAAAATCTCCTTTATTTGCAGAAATATGAGGAGTCGGAATTGACATAATAAAATCTCCTTTCTATGTGTTTGCCACTATTTCATGAAAATATTATATCCCTATAGCAAAAAAAACACTAGCTTTTTCCTTTTTAATATGTTACAATCTTATTACAAAATAAATAAACAAGAAATATTTTATTAAATTTATCGAAAATTTTGTTTAACCAGCCGGCCATGATCTATACCCGTAGGCCGATTTCCTATATTCGTATATTGAACGCACAAAGCTATAAGCACACCCCTTGCTTACAGATTTCTCCCCTTAAACACTTTCAAACTGCGTTCATCCCGGTCTGGAAATCCCCTTTCCATGCCGAAAAAAGAGAGCATCGCAAAATAACAGTTCGATCTGTTATAAAGCGATGCTCTCTTTTTATTCTTTTTAATAATCAGCCAGCAGCTTAAGGACCTCTTCTTTTGTCGGCATTACCCGCAGAGCACCCTTCTTTGTTGTTATCAGCGAAGCTGCACCATTTGCAAATGTCAGCATATCTTTCAGCTGATCTTCGGTAAGGTCTTCCAGACCATTTTCCAGAACATAGTTCAGTACACACGCACAGAAGGTATCTCCGGCTCCTGTTGTCTCAATAGTATTCTTCTGCAGGAACGGTTTTACTTCCACACGGAAGTCCTTATAATAAGCACGACTTCCATCTTTTCCCATAGACAGCAGGATCAGCGGGATATTGTATTTCTCACGAATGAAAGCAATGCCAGCATCATAATCCTCCAGACCGGAAAACCACTGCACTTCATTATCTGAGATCTTCAGGACATCGCACCTTTCCATCCCATATGCAACCTGCTCCTTTGCCTCATCCAGTGTATTCCACAAAGGTTCCCGGAGATTCGGATCAAATGTGATCAGACAGCCATTCTCTTTTGCGATCCGCAGCGCTTTCTTTGTAGCGGCACGAACACCCTCATGCGTCATAGAAAGTGTTCCGAAATGGAAGATCTTCGATTCTGCAATCAGCTTATCATCAATATCCTCTTCCTTCAGCATAATGTCTGCTCCCGGGTTGCGGTAGAAAGAAAAATCCCGGTCACCATCCTCATAAGTATGTACGAAAGCCAGCGTTGTGTGTACGTCATCATCCAGCAGCAGATTCCTGGTATCAATACCCACTTCTTCAACAACGTCTTTCAGGTGTTTGCCAAGGAAATCATTTCCAACCTTTCCAATAAAAGCCGCTTTCTTGCCCAATCTCGTTAACATTGCCAAAACGTTACAAGGCGCTCCGCCCGGATTCGCTTCGAACATATAGTTTCCCTGTTCACTCAGGCAATTCTGTGTAAAATCAATCAAAAGTTCTCCCAAAGCTGTCACATCAATGGTCTTCATAGCTGCTCCTCCCTTTTCTTTTCGGTCCGTAATTAATTACTCTGTCCCATAACACTTTGTATCAATTCTTCCGGTACGCCCGCCTGAACCAGATTCTCCAGAACTTTATCCAGAGAGATCATGCTTCCCAGTTCCTCCAGATCTTCCTGATACGCTTCCCGGTTCATCAATGCTTCCACACCGCTGAAATCAATATCCTGTCCGA
>JABUSW010000111.1 GCA_021443885.1 Blautia sp. | reverse complement strand
GCACCAGCTTGCCCAAAAGTCAATTAATACCGGGATATCGGATTTCATTACCTCGTTTTCAAAATTTTCATTTGTAAGTTTTATTTCTGCCATTTTTCATTCCTCCAATTTCTTAATTGATATTCTGAACGATTGTCGTTCCTGATTCAGCCTGTATTATACGGGGAGGGCAGCAGGACTCCCACTGCCCGGATTGCAATTACCAGGGCGGTGTAAGCTACCGGAACCTTTGCTGGAATTATACCACAAAAATGGGGGAATGTGCTTGACAATCTTTGGAAATCCATGATAACATTATCGGGAATTTATCATAGCAAAGTGATAAAACGGAAAAGCGATAAAACAAAAAAGTGAGGAGAACGAATATGAAGAGAAAATTAGTTTGTATGTTGGCAGCAGTTATGGCTGTATCCATGAGCAGTATGCTTTGCATGGCAGAGGAAAAGACCTTTATCGTAGGTTTTGACGCAGAATATCCTCCATACGGATATATGGATGATAACGGTGAGTATACCGGATTTGACCTGGAACTGGCAGAGGCAGTGTGCGGTCTTGAAGGCTGGACGCTGGAGAAGAAACCGATCAACTGGGATTCCAAGGATATGGAATTGAATTCCGGTTCCATCGACTGTATCTGGAATGGTTTTACCATGAACGGACGTGAAGATGATTATACATTCTCCGTACCATACGTTGATAACAGCCAGGTAATCGTAGTGGCTGAGAATTCCGGAATTGCAACACTTGCAGATCTTGCAGGCAAGACCGTAGGCGTACAGGCAGCTTCTGCAGCACTGGAGCTTCTGGAAAGCGAAGAAGAAGGCGGACAGAAGGCACTTGCAGATACATTCGGTTCTCTGAATCAGTTCGCAGATTACAACACCGCATTTACCGAGCTGCAGGCCGGTGCATTGGATGCTCTTGCAATTGACGTTGGTGTAGCAAAATATCAGATCAACTCCAGAGGCGAAGGCTTTGTTATGCTGGAAGAGACTTTGAATACCGAGCAGTATGCGGTTGGCTTCCGTAAAGGGGATGATGAATTAGCAGAAACCATCAACAAGGATCTGCAGCAGCTTACCAACGATGGCGTTGTTCAGGAACTTGCTGAGAAATACGAAATCGCTGACATGGTTACATTGAAAGCAGAGTAAGGGAATTATGGCTTTTAGTGTAATTATCCGGCAAATCACAGAAGGGTTTGGTCAGACCCTTCTGATTTTCGCATTGACACTGCTTTTTTCTCTGCCGTTGGGTATGATCGTGTATTTTGGCAGAAGCAGTAAATTCAAACCGTTAAGCTGGTTTGTGAAAATTTATATTTCCATCATGCGCGGAACGCCCTTGACGCTGCAGCTGCTGATCTGGTATTTCGGACCTTTTTATCTGTGGGGAATGAATATCGGTGGATACAAGTTTACCGCAATTATGATCGGATGTTCCTTAAATTACGCGGCGTATTTTGCAGAGATCTACCGTTCCGGTATTGAATCGATTCCGAAAGGACAGTACGAGGCGTCGCAGCTTCTTGGATATACCAAAACTCAGACCTTTTTCAAGATCGTGCTGCCGCAGGTGGTCAAGATCATTCTGCCTTCTGTGACAAACGAGGTCATTACATTGGTAAAGGATACCTCCCTTGTATATTCCATTTCTTATATCGAAATGTTCGCTATGGCAAAACAGATCGCAGCGGCACAGACAACGGTTATGCCGTTTTTTATCGCTGGTGTCTACTACTACATTTTTAATTATGTGGTTGCGGTTGTCATGGAACGGATCGAAAAGAAGCTGGATTATTATCGATAGGAGGGAACGCAAATGAAGCTTTTGGAAATGAAGCATATACAGAAATCATTTGACGGAGTGCAGGTATTAAAGGACGTTTCTCTCTCCGTTGGGGAAGGAAAGATCCTTTCCATTATCGGACCCTCCGGTTCCGGAAAATCCACACTGCTCCGTTGTGCCACAATGCTGGAAACCATTGATGGCGGGGAAGTTGCCTATATGGGAGAGAAAGCCTGCTGGATTGAAGATGGAAAGGCAGCATATCCCGGAAAAGCCGAGCTGAAAAAGATCCGTTCTTATTTCGGGCTGGTATTTCAGAGCTTTAATCTTTTTCCGCATTATTCCGTGATGAAGAACATCACGGATGCACCTATCAATGTGCAGAAGCGGAACAAAGAGGAAGTATACGCAGAAGCACGGGAATTGTTGAAGAAGATGGGACTGGCGGATAAAGAAAACGCATATCCCTTCCAGTTGTCCGGAGGACAGTGCCAGCGAGTGGCAATTGCCCGGGCACTGGCTTTGAATCCGAAGATTTTATTCTTTGATGAGCCAACCTCCGCACTTGACCCGGAACTTACGGGAGAAGTGCTGAAGGTGATTAAATCTTTGGCAGATCTGAAGATCACCATGGTGATCGTAACCCATGAAATGTCCTTTGCCCGTGATATTTCCGACCGGATCATATTTATGGACAAGGGAGTGGTTGCACTGGAAGGGACTCCGGAAGAGGTCTTCCGTGCAGAAAATGAGCGAATGAAAGAATTCTTAGGAAAGCTGGAGCATTAAGCGCAAGGGCTTAATACCCTTCCTGATCCCGCTGCTTGCGCAGGGATTGTCTTTTTTTCGCATTTTCCCATTCTATTTGTTGATTTACATTTTCGATGATCAGACCAGGAACCGGTGTCGGTTTCTGGTCTTCGTCTAAAGCCACCATGACGAAATGGGTATTGTTGATCAAGGTCCGATATCCATTCAGGTGTTCTACATACGTATCAATTCGTATCTCCATAGAGGATCTCCCTACATACGTCAGATACCCTTTCAGATAAACCGTATCCCCCAGCTCTGCGCCGGCCCGGAAGTTCATGTTGTCAATAGCGGCCGTGACACAGGTGCATTCTGCGTGGCGTTTTGCTACCAGACCGGCTGTTTCGTCGATCCAGGACAGCAGCCGTCCGCCAAACAGCCGGCCGTTGGAATTCAGACTATCCGGAAAGAGCAGATGAGACTGTACGGTAAGGGAATCTCCCACTCGTTTCATTTTTCGTTCCGCCTTTTTTTCCAGACACACCAGATTTACCCCTTCGATGCCGTTGAATTCACAGGGGACGATGCCCACTTCCTGAAAGCCCAGCTTCTTGTAGAATTCCCGTGCGGAAGTATTGATCTCATTGGTGTCCATGCGAAGGTAAGGCGTGTTTTTTGCCAGGGCGTGCTGTTCATAGAAGCGGATCATGGAAGTGCCGATTCCTTCACCGGAGCGGGTAGGGGCAACCACTAAGGTGTGCAGAACCATGACCTGTTCGTCAGATGCCGGGTACTGCCAGTGCGCATGCTCATACGCCGGCACCTGACATTGGTTGATCCGGGCGGCGGCAAGGATCTCGTGGTTGCGTTCGCAGACGTACAGATCACCTGCTTCTAAAGCTTCCAGTGCGGAGGCTTCTGACGGATATATGTCTCGTTTCCAGCCGGTATGGGTCTTGCCCGCTTCCTCCCGGTCCAGAATATCATTGTAGATTTTTACGATGCTGGGAATGTCCAGCTCGGTTGCTTTTCTGATCATCTTAGTCATTCATGGGATCGCACTCTCCCATGCTCCCTTCTTAGAATCCTTTTTATGCCGGTGCATACTCGACATTACAGAATAAGATGCCAGGCCCCTGTTCTTTGACCCAGCCCTTCTTACTGCCATATTTGATCTGATACCATACACCATGTTTTGCGGTAAAGTAGACTTTTGTCAAATAAACCTTTGCTCCTTTTGGAACATAGAATTTTACCTGTTTATTTGTATCTTTGTAGACAGGAAACGTTTTTTTACAGACTAAATAATCACAGGGGTTGTAAGATTCCGGATCAACCGCTCCGAATTCCAGGTCGGACGTGGCGTTGCTGGTTCTGACTAAGGTACCATTTTTATAGGTATAAGTAAAATAGAAGGATCCCCTTCCTACCGTACTGCCATTCCAGCGGAATATGCATCTTAAAGAGTTTCCTTTTACGGATACGTCACATTGGCGGACAATACAGGTCTTAAAGATGGGATGTATAAAGTTCACGATGGTTTTCAGTTTTCCGGATCGATATTGACAGAGAGAATCGAACCAATTGACGTATTCCATCATACGGCTGGTGAAACGAATAAATGGTTTTCCGTTCTTCAGCGTGTATATTGTTACATAGAAATCATCCTGACTCTCCAGCTTATGTAAATACTTATTCAGGACAACCTTGTTGTTGATTTTTACATATAGGTTTCCTCTTCCGGAGATATTCTTTTTTCTTACAAAAATGGTATCCGGCTTGCCGTCTCCGGTGACATCGTAAGCGGTATAGGTTTTACCGGAAGCTGAGGATTTGAGTTTTACCTTTGTCGGATTGGCAGCATGGACGCTGGTGCAAAGGACAAAAGACAACAGGATTGCTGCAAATAGACCGAACAGATACATTTGCGGTATGGATTTTGTTTTTTTCATAAGAAGACTCCTTCCTTGGAAAGGGCATACGTTGCTTTCATATGGATTATTATAGCATATACGAAACGGATGGAAAACTATTTTCATGTATGTTCGTCCGTACGCGCCTCATTGCGACGAGAGCCTCACTAAGGTTACCGTGTTTCTGTGTACTTTGCTTTGTGACGGGTATTTGGAAAATCAATTGACATGACGAGAAGCGTTTTATATAGTTACAGTGTGGTATCTTTATCATATAGTATGTGGTACTATGTGAATAAACAGGCAGTAATTAGAAGCATGTATAGAATACGGTATTGGTTGAGAAAGGTGGAGAGGAATGAGTTTGATTGAAATAGCACCGTTGGGTTTAAAGGAAGATAAACTGGAACAGATCGCAGAGTATCTGGAAGAGTTAAAGGATGCCCTTGCGGAAGTGGCAGAGGAATACGAGGATGATGAGGCAGAAGAGGAGATTCTGGATACTCTGACAGATGCATTGGCGTATGTGGATGATGCACTGGATGCAGTGAACGATGTTCTTCTCGAGTGAATAGCTCCAAGAAGGATTGTCTCCTCTGTCCCCCACATTAAGCACGCAGAGCACGGTGTGCAGGGAAAGCGGCAAAACTGCTGCAAAATCCGCCTGTGAATCCTCTTCGGGATTTGCGATCTAAGAAATAAATGCTATCAAATAAAACAATAAAAGAGTTGGAGGAATGAAGATGAGTGCATTAGAAAACATGAAGACAAGAAGAAGTGTCAGAGCGTATAAACCGGATATGATTCCGGCAGATGCTCTGGATCGTATCATTGAGGCAGGTACGTTTGCAGCCAGCGGGATGAACCGTCAGCCGGCCATTATCCTGGCAGTTACCAACAAGGAAATGCGGGATAAGCTTTCGGCTATGAATGCAAAGGTAATGGGCAATGACATGGATCCATTTTATGGGGCACCGGTGGTATTGGTTGTCCTGGCGGATAAATCTGCACCAACCTATCTCTATGATGGCTCTCTGGTAATGGGAAATCTGATGCTGGCTGCACATGCAGAGGGAATCAGCAGCTGCTGGATCCACAGAGCAAAAGAAGAGTTTGAATCCCCGGAAGGAAAAGAGCTTCTGGCTTCTCTGGGCATTACCGGAGATTATGAAGGAATCGGACACTG
>JABUSW010000045.1 GCA_021443885.1 Blautia sp. | reverse complement strand
CTTCTGGAGCAGGGACATACGCCGGAAAGCCTTCTGGAAAAAGTACTGGAAGGATTTGATGTGGAGATCAATGATACCGTGCCCACATCGTTTTACTGCAACTGCACCAAAGAACGGGTGGAGAAAGCTCTGATCAGCATTGGCCGCAAAGAACTGAATGAGATGATACAGGAAGGAAAACCCATCGAATTGAACTGCCATTTTTGCAACACCAATTATGAATTTACGGTGGAAGAGCTGAAGGAGATACTTATTCGTTGCAAAGCATAGTCATATGGGTTGTATTACTGAAAACGTAGTGACAGGGGTCCATTAAATCTGAATTGTGAAAGCTGTAAATCGGCAAAACAAACCGGAAGCGCTTTCGAAAACCAGGCGCAGTAATGTTTATGATTATTGTGCTGTACTTATATACAAGGGGGAGCTATGACGATTAAGGCGGAAGCAGAATTATTTCTGACCGATATCAGAGAACAATTGAATAACCGGATCGCGGAAGTCTCTTCCTCCTTAGAGGAAGGACAGAAGGAAGTCGAAGGAATGCATGAATACTACTGGGAGAATTACACGGAGATGGACCAGTATGGCTATGAGAACTTCGATAATCAGCAGGCCCTCCTGACCCAGGTGAATGCAAATCAGGAGCTGCAGATCCTTCGTCACCGCCTGAAGAAAATGCAGGAAAATCCTTTTTTCGGTAGAGTAGATTTCCGCTATTCGGGGGAAGAAGAGACAGATATCTTTTACATTGGCATCGGAAATTTCGCGCCCCGGGCAGGGGCAGTTCCGCTTGTCTTCGACTGGCGAGCACCGGTGTCCGGTCTATTTTACGATTTTGACGCGGGACCGGCTTCCTATGAAGCGCCTGCCGGCAGGATGGAAGGGGATATCACGTCGAAAAGGCAATATAAGATTCGGAATGGAAAGCTTGTCTATGCTTTTGAAAGCGATGTGAAGATCGATGATGAGATTCTGGGGGCAGAGCTTGCCGGCCATGGGGAAACAAAGCTTCGCAATATCGTCCGTACCATTCAGAAGGAACAGAATCAGATTATCCGGAATACAAAGGATCGTATCATGGTGATTCAGGGAGTCGCCGGCAGCGGAAAAACGTCCATTGCCCTCCATCGGATCGCATATCTTCTTTATCATGACCGTAAAAATCTGAAATCATCAAATATACTGATCCTGTCTCCCAACAGTGTTTTTTCGGACTATATATCCCGGATCCTCCCGGAGCTTGGAGAAGAGAACATCCGGGAAATGAGCTTTGACTTGTTCGCATATCAACAGCTTCAGGATACGGCAGCGGATTGCGAGGACCTGTATGACCATCTGGAGCAGGTGTTGCAAGGCACCAGAGATGAAGGGGTGTCCGGAAAAGATTCGCCGGAATTCCTGGAGGATATGGAAGAGTTTTTACTGATGCTGGAGGACCGGCTTGTGAATTTTCGCGATGTAACCCATCGTGGACAAACCATTACCGATTCCCGGATCATTCATCTTTTCTATGAAAAGTTTATGGAGATTCCGCTTCTGTCCAGAATGGATGCGGTGGCGGAATACTTTATTGACGAGGTGGAGACGATCTGCAATACGGATCTGGAGGAAGAAGAACGACAGCTGGTGCTGGAAAAATTCCGGAAAATGTACGCATCCACAGACCTGTATGTGCTGTACAATACCTTCCTGAAAGAATATGGTTATCGGTACATGCCAAACAGACCTCTGGAGAAGCGAAAGCTTCTGTATGAGGATGTATATCCCCTTTTATATATGAAGTATCGCTTGCTGACCAGCAAGGTTCAGAAAGGAATCAAACACCTCGTCATTGATGAAATGCAGGACTATTCGGAACTGCAATACCGCATCATTCATAAGATATTTCCGTGCCGTATGACCATCCTGGGAGACCTGGCCCAGAAAATGACAGGTTCTTCTTCGCTGGGAGCGCTTCCGAAGATCTTTGGAAAAACCATTCGGCAGATCGTTATGAACAAGAGTTATCGGAACACCATGGAGATCGCATCCTATGCCAACTCCATTGCCGGCATTACCGATATGGATATCTTTGAACGACACGGGGAAGCTGTACAGGAAATGGATTGCCGGAATCTGTCGGATGCTGCAAAGAGGGTCTGGGAGATACTCTCGTTGAAAGAACGATCTGATTTTGAAACGGCAGCGGTGATCACCCGGACGGAGGAAGAAGCCAAAACGCTGTGGATGGAACTGAATCAGGCCAATGACTTTAATCGCGGCAGCACCTCCATCGTCTGGCTGAATCGTAATAGTCATAAGTTTGAAAAGGGATTGACCGTCACCACATTTTATCTGGCAAAAGGTCTGGAATTTGAACGGGTCTTCTCCGTTTTTCCAAAGAAGGACCGGTCGGACATAGCCATGAGAGGGCGTTACATTGCAGCGACCAGGGCTTTGCATGCACTGCATGTTATAAATGTTTGATTACAGTGTCAAAACGCGTTTCCCACGATGTGCTTGCACATGAGTGGGAGAATGTGTTTTTGACATCCTGGCCCTGTTTGTAAACCGTGTTAAAACACACATCCTGCATGTGCAGATACCGGGAAGGTTCCGGATGGAAGATTTCTTTGGGAGTGTAAAATTGCCCAAAGAATTGGTGAAAAATAACCGAATTTTTGGACTTTTAAAAACAGGAAAGAGTACTATAATAGAACAAGATAGTTAATTATTTATCTATCTTTCAATTATACGCATATGTTGTTTATATAAACGGACAACTGGCACATCGTTTAAAAACCAGCCGGGTACCCGTACGGTTGCCCTGGGAAAGGTGTGCCGGAGAAGAGGAGGACATTATTATGGCACTTTATAATCCAAAATCATTGAAAGCAGAAGAATTTATCAGTCATGAAGAGATTCTGGATACCCTTCGTTATGCCGAAGAGAATAAGAATAACGTTGCATTGATCGATCAGCTGCTGGAAAAAGCAAGACCGGTATACAAAGATGGTCAGACAACCTGCAGCGGTTTGACCCATAGAGAGGCTTCTGTGCTTCTGGCGTGTGAGATCCCGGAAAAAATCGAAGAAATGTATAAGCTTGCGGAAGAGATCAAGCAGGCGTTTTATGGCAATCGTATCGTAATGTTTGCTCCCCTGTATCTTTCCAATTATTGTGTAAACGGATGCGTTTACTGTCCATATCACGCAAAGAATAAACACATCGCAAGAAAGAAACTGACACAGGAAGAGATCCGCAAGGAAGTCATTGCACTGCAGGATATGGGACACAAACGTCTTGCCATTGAAGCGGGAGAAGATCCGGTGAACAACCCTATCGAGTATATCCTGGAATGTATCAAGACGATCTACGGCGTTCACCATAAAAACGGCGATATCCGTCGTGTCAACGTTAACATCGCCGCAACAACGGTAGAAGAATATCGTATGCTGAAGGAAGCCGGCATCGGAACTTATATCCTTTTCCAGGAGACTTATCACAAAGAAAGCTACGAGCAGCTGCATCCGACGGGACCGAAGCATAATTATGCCTACCATACAGAGGCCATGGACCGTGCCATGGAAGGCGGAATCGATGATGTTGGTCTTGGTGTATTGTTCGGGCTGGAGCTTTACAAATATGAATTCGCAGGGCTTCTGATGCATGCGGAACATCTGGAGGCTGTTCATGGTGTTGGACCGCACACCATCAGTGTTCCCCGTATCAAACGTGCCGACGATATTGACCCAACGGTATTTGATAACGGCATCAGCGATGAGATCTTTGAAAAAATCATTGCATGTATCCGCATTGCCGTACCGTACACCGGCATGATCATTTCCACGAGAGAAAGCGAAGCTGTTCGTGAAAAAGCCCTGAATATTGGTATTTCCCAGATCAGTGGTGCTTCCAGAACTTCTGTCGGCGGATATACCGAGGAAGAACGTCCGCATGATTCGGAACAGTTTGACGTATCGGATCAGAGAACTCTGGACGAAGTGGTATCCTGGCTGATGGATCTTGGGTATATTCCATCCTTCTGTACTGCCTGCTATCGCGAAGGCCGTACCGGTGACCGTTTCATGTCTCTGTGCAAGAGCGGACAGATCCAGAACTGCTGCCATCCGAATGCATTGATGACATTGTGTGAATACCTGATGGATTATGCATCTGAGGAAACAAAGGAAAAAGGGTTTGCAATGATCGAGAAGGAACTGGAGAACATTCCGAGAGAACGCACGAAAGAAATTGCAAAAGAACACATTATCGACATCAAGAACAATGGCAAGAGAGATTTCCGGTTCTGATTGAGGGAGAATCAGAATTAAAAAATATTTGACAAGTGCGTAACGAAAATGTAAAATATACAAACAATGCGGCATAGGTGTTGTGCCGCATTGTTTGCATTATAGGGCAATCGGGCTGTACGACTGGAAGACGACCCCATGCTTTGAAACGGGAAATCTGCCAGGATGCGTAGATACACATGAGTATAGATAGATAAAAAAAGGAGGACATTATGAAGAAGAGAGTCGTTTTATGCATAGCGATTGCTGCTGTTTTATCGGGACTTGGCGGCTGTGACTTTCTTGGTGGTGAGAAGCCGGCAGAAAAGGTAATTATAGATATTACTCCTACGCCGGTCATCGTGGAAGTTACACCAACGCCCACGCCGGTACCTAAGAGCACAAAATATATATCGCAGGATAAAACCTTTGGCATTAAACTTCCGGACACAAGCTGGTCCGTAAAGACGGAGGAGAACAAGGCGGTGAGCTTTGAATCCCCTGAGCAGGGGAAGATCCTGATCGAAAGAGGAAACGCAAAGGATCTGAAAACCGTTGTGATCCCGGGCTCCAAAGACATTGTCAATGCACTGGAGAAGGCGGACGATGATCAGGATGGCGCCGGATTCACGGTGAAATCTTACGAAACGGATGTGTATGGCGGTGCTGAGGTTATCCAATACGTGGTGCAATACACAGACCCGGCGAAACACAATGGTGCTTCTTATGTGATTCACAAGTGGTATTCCAATCAAAAAGGATATTACGGTGTCACCGGAACAGTTACTGGTGATGAAACAGCATTGAAAAACATCGCAGCATCCATGAATACCTTTGTGGTAGCAGCACTGGAGAAAGCCAGGAAAGCCGGTGTAACCGCTCCGGAAGGGCAGGGGCAGGGCACGGCAGGTGCAACAGGTGCTGCGGAAGTGGATGAAAACGGCAACCTGACAGATGCAGCGAAAGCAGATACGAATCAGACCAGAACGATTTATACCAACGACGGTATTGGTACACCGATTCTGATCTTTACAGATGGCAATGGTGGCTGGCTGGATTCCAATGGAAACACGTACACCTTCGTCGGAGATACCGATGCATACAACCAGAACGAAGAGTCCTTCTATTATGGAGGAGAATCCGGAGAGGTGTATCTGATGTCAGAGGATGAGGAACTGGATGCCACCTACGATACCGATGCCACCAGCGGAGCCACGGTTGACGTCCCGAATGACGGCTACTACGATGGTTATTACGACAGTTACATAGGTAATTCCGAATACGCTTACGGCTACGCAGACGATTATGACGAAACCTATTGAGATATTGGCTGGAGGCGGCACTGCAGCGAGATCTATCGAAAAAAGCATATAGACAAG
>JABUSW010000146.1 GCA_021443885.1 Blautia sp. | reverse complement strand
CAGCAATTACGAAGCTTGGTGAGAACAATGTATTTTTCCTGCCATATCTCATGGGAGAGCGTTCTCCTCATAATAACCCGGATGCCAGAGCGGTATTTTTTGGTATGAGTATGGACAGCACCAGAGCAGATATGACACAGGCTGTTCTGGAGGGCGTTGCATTTGGTCTTCGTGATTCCCTGGAGATCGCCAGAAGTCTGGGAATCAAGATTGAAAGAACAAAGATCTGCGGCGGCGGCGCAAAGAGTCCTCTCTGGAAAAAGATCATTGCAAACGTAATGAATCTTAAGGTAGACGTTCTTGAGAACGAAGAGGGTCCGGCCCTGGGTGGAGCTATGCTGGCGGCAGTTGGATGCGGCGTATACGAGAATGTTGAAGCTGCAGCGGCAAAAATGGTAAAGGTTGTTGATACGGTAGAACCGGAAGCAGAGCTGGTTGCGAAGTATGAAGAACGCTATCAGAAATTCAGACAATTGTATCCGACAATGAAGACATTGTTCTAAGAAGATGAATAAAGGAGCATTATCCGGCATTGAGTTCTCATAATGGTAATGCTCCTTTTCTACCATAAGGTTTAAAAGGGTTTATTTATGAAGATGATATTCAGCCGCCATTGGAGAATGGATTTAAATGATAATTTGTCGAAAGCTCTTATGGATGATTCTGAAAGACAGCGGGTTCTGATCGCAGGGTTAAACGGTCTGCTCGTTTTTGTCGCTTTCTTTATGACGGTTGTCAATCTTTTTACACAGGAATACGAGCTGATGATCGCCACGCTTAGCTTTGGGGCTTTGTGTCTGCTGAACATCCTGCTATGGCGGACCGGAATTCCGAAAAGGGTTTTGCATTGTATTTTTATGCTGGAAATATACGGATTGTTTTCCTATTTCATCATTTCCGGACATCCCCAGGGCTTCAGTGTATTATGGATCAGTCTGCTTCCGTGTTTTGCGCTGCTGATTTTCGGGAAAGGAGAGGGAAGCTTTTTCTGCTTCCTTGCATTTCTGGAATTGATATTTTTCTTTTGGGTTCCGGTTGGCAGAAGTCTTTTAGACTATGCGTATAATCCAACCTTTATGCTGCGGTTCCCATTTTATTATATTGCAATCTATATAATTTCTCTGTTTATGGAGTATGTGCGGGCGATTACCCAGGATAAGTTCGTGGAATCCGAGACGAAGTTCCGTCATCTGTACCGTCATGATGCTTTGACGCATTTGAATAACCGCTACGGTTTTTATGAAGAGATCCAGCCCCTTTTTGAGAGCAGAAATATCTCAAATTGTGCCGTTGTAATGCTGGACATCGATCGTTTTAAACGGGTAAATGATGATTATGGGCATCCTGCCGGCGACATGATTTTGAATAGCATTGCGGATATTCTGCGGAAGAACATAACGGATACCTCTAAAATCTGTCGATGGGGAGGAGAGGAGTTCCTGTTGCTTCTTTACAATGAAGAAGAGCCGGAACGGATCTGTGAAGTGATCAGAAAGCGGGTGGAGGACACAGCTTTTCAATACGAAGGAAGTAACATCAGAATAACCATCAGTATGGGAATCTGTAAATCCCATGCCATTAATGCAGGAAAACTGGAACGAATGATCCGGGTTGCGGACGATGGATTGTATAATGCGAAGAACAGTGGAAGGAATCTGGTTGTAGTCAAAGAACTTGATAATGCATCAGAAGCAGGAAAGGATCCTGCGACAGCTGAATGATCACTATGGAAGTGAGGCGGCTGTCGTGAGGATCCTTTTTTTATTTGTTGTTAAATTTCTTCTTATCAGAATAAACCGGAGATTTTACCGTTTTCGTCAACATCGATGCGTTCTGCAGCCGGTACCTTCGGGAGACCCGGCATGGTCATGATCTCGCCGGTGAGAGCTACGATGAATCCGGCGCCGGCAGAAACCTTCAGATTACGAACGGTAATATCGAAGTCGGAAGGAGCGCCAAGGACGGTCTGGTCATCGGTGAGGGAATACTGTGTCTTTGCCATACAGATCGGCAGACTGCCGAATCCCAGGGCTTCCAGTTCCTTCGCCTGCTTCTGCGCATTTGCAGTAAGTACGACCCCTTTTCCACCATAGATCTTTGTAACGATCTGCCGGATCTTGTCTTCGATGCTTCCTTCCAGCGCATAGGAGAAGGAGAAGCTGCTGTTATCCATTTCGCAGAGCCGGACAACTTCCTCTGCAAGGGCTTTGCCGCCTTCGCCGCCTTTTTCCCATACCTCAGAGAGCACTACATTTACACCCAGTTCTTTACACCTTGACGAAACCAGAGCAAGCTCGGCCTCTGTATCTGCAGGGAATCTGTTGATGGCAACTACACATGGAAGTTTATATACATTTGTGATATTGCTGACATGCTTCAGAAGATTCGGAAGTCCGGCTTCCAAGGCCTCCAGATTCTCGTTGTTCAGATCTGCTTTCGCAACACCGCCATTATGCTTCAGTGCCCGAACAGTTGCGACGATCACCACTGCATTTGGCTTAAGTCCGGCCATACGGCATTTGATATCCAGGAATTTCTCTGCACCAAGGTCTGCACCAAAGCCTGCTTCCGTGACAGTATAGTCTGCCAGCTTTAATGCCAGCTTTGTTGCGGTAACAGAGTTGCATCCATGGGCAATATTGGCAAAAGGACCGCCATGAACGATGGCGGGTGTTCCTTCCAGGGTCTGTACAAGGTTCGGCTTCAGAGCGTCCTTCAGAAGAGCTGCCATAGCACCCTGGGCATTCAGGTCTCCCGCTGTAACAGGCTTTTGTTCGGAAACCTTTCCGTATGTATAACCGATAATGATTTTCGAGAGTCTTTCCTTCAGGTCAGAAATATCTTTGGAAAGACATAGTACCGCCATAACCTCGGATGCCACGGTAATATCGTAGCCGTCTTCACGAGGTGTGCCGTTGGTTCTTCCACCGAGTCCATCGATGACGCTGCGGAGCTGACGGTCGTTCATATCAACACATCTTCTCCATGTGATTTTTCTTGGGTCAATGTTCAAGGCGTTTCCCTGGAAAATATGATTATCGATCATGGCAGCAAGAAGATTATTTGCTGCACCGATTGCATGAAAATCCCCGGTAAAATGAAGATTAATATCCTCCATTGGTACTACCTGGGCATAACCGCCGCCGGCAGCCCCACCTTTCACACCGAAAACCGGCCCCAGGGATGGCTCGCGAAGTGCGACCATAACCTTTTTGCCGATTTTATGCAATCCGTCTGCAAGGCCGACCGAAGTGGTGGTTTTTCCTTCACCTGCCGGTGTGGGATTGATGGCTGTAACCAGAATCAGTTTTCCATTTGGTGTTCCGTTCTTTTCTTTCTCTTTCAGTAGATTATAATCGATTTTCGCTTTGTATTTACCGTATTGCTCAAGATAGGCATCATCGATACCGGCTTTCTCGGCAATCGCTGTTATTGGCTGCATTGTGCACTCCTGTGCGATCTCAATGTCGCTTTTAAATCCCATTTTCATTCCTCCCAGAATTCATAGGTTAGTAAGTAAACGTTGCAGCAAACCGGATTCGTGTAAGCGGTTTGTGCAATCACGATAGATTATAGGGCAGGGGATAATCTTTGTCAATCAATCCTGCATACAATGATTCGGATTATATGATCCCTTCCCCGCTTTATCCTCATTGCAGGGTGCGCCAGTAACAGATATCTCACTCGTGGCAAGTACATCGTGGGATATGTGTTTTGACACAGTACGCAGTCATGTTTTTGGCAAAGAGTATGGCAGTTTGCGGGAAAACAGTGTATAATCCATAATAAACAGAGGTTACAGATTATAAGAAACCGAGGTATATTATGACAAAGACAGAATTTCTGAAATCATTAGGCGGGCAGCTGTCAGGTGCGCTGGCCGCCGATCAGGTTGCGGAACATGTCAGATATTATGATGAATATATAACAGAGCAGGTTCGGGAAGGAGCATCGGAATCCGATGTCCTTCAACAGCTGGGAGATCCCAGATTGATTGCAAAAACCATAGTAAGTGCGAATAGCATAAGAAACGAATTTGATACAGAAGCTTATGCAGAGAGGGATGATGCATCCGGGGATTCCGATGGATTGTTTCAGTTGGACAATATTACATGGTACGGAAAGCTTATCATTGCTTTGGTCGGAGTTATAGCCGTATTTCTTCTTTTTACTGTGCTTCGCATAATTCTTCCATTTCTTTTTATAATAATTCTGGTTGTTTTTATTACTTCCCGGTTTCGTCGATGAGTCTGGTACGGATGGTGAAGCCATACCGGAAAAGTCAAATAGATACAACGATGTAATGGTTCCAAAAGTGCTTGTTTTATGAGAGCATACAAATGATATGAAGGAGGTAGCAAATGAAGAAAAAACTAGTTGCGATTACCCTGGCTGGAATGATGGGGGTTACCGGAATGGCAGTTTCTGTGCCGGCGGCAGAGTCTTATCAGGAAGCGGCAATGCAGTCACTGGAGGATGCCTCGCAGGGAAGTGCGAAATGCATGGAGAGATACCTGGAGAGTGTGGAGGAATCCCTGAAAGGAACGTCTGTGACGCTGGAGCTTTCTTTGTCAGAATCTGTTCTGCCGATGATCACCCTGGCGACACAGCAGAATATGTCCTGGCTTCAGGATGTCCGCATTCAGATTGACGAGAAATTAACGGAAGAAGGCATGTTTGAACAGATTGCACTTTTGCTGAATGATAATGAGATCCTGACATTGTATTATCTGCTGAGTACGAAGGATAACAATGTTTACATGATGATTCCGGAGATCAGTGATGCCTGCGTGAAGATGAGTCTGGAAGAGATGAATGCCTTAACAGGGAAAGCCGAAAAGGATCAGGAGGGTTCCGCTGCATTTGAGATGGACAATAACAGCTTGTCGGCAAGCCTTCAGCTGGGACCGGAACAGACCATGAATCTTGTAAAATGTCTGGCAGATATGCCGGAATACCTGCCATCACCGGAGGCCACTGCAGAACTGATCAAGCGCTATGGAACTATTGTGTTAGGGGCGATTCAAGATGGAGAGGCTTCTGTAGAGACTTTGGAAGTGGAGGGCGTCACACAGGAATGCGATACCTTCGAAGGTGTGATGACACAGGAAAGCGTCCTGCCGGCTGCACAGAGTTTTCTGGCAGAATTAAAAGAGGATCCGGAGCTGAAGGCTTTGATCGAGAAATGGGCGGAAGCGATCGGTGGGTTTACCTATGAAGATTACCAGGAGGCAATAACCGGTGCATTGGATGACCTGAATGCACTTACTACGGAAGCAGAAACAGCGGCCGAAGAAGCAGAAGAAGCAATGGCGGAAGCGGAAATGGAAGCAGAAACAGCAGCCGAAGAAGCAGAAGAAGCAATGGTGGAAGCGGAAGTGGAAGCAGAAACAGCGGCCATAGAAGACACAGCAGCAGATGAAGGCGACAAGGTCGTGCACAAACTATATGTGACCAGGGATGGGGATGTAATAGGATCGGAACTGACAATGGCAGGAGATCAGCCAATTCTGACAGTGGCAGAACCTTTCGATGGAACGGAAGCGGCATTGTTCTTCCGGTATGATGATGGCTACCAGAAGTATGAGCTGACAGGAAAAGGAACTCTTGAGAATGCTTTGCTGAATGGTGAATATACGTTCCGGGTGAACGATGTTTCATTTCTGGATTTTACGGTGACGGGATATGATACCGAGTTGATTCAGGAAGGTTATCTGAAGGGCTCATACATGGTTAAGATCAATACAGAAGCATTTGAAGAAGG
>JABUSW010000196.1 GCA_021443885.1 Blautia sp. | reverse complement strand
GTACTTACAGAGGATTCCATTTCTCATCTTAAGAAGGTTGACAGACCTCTTATTGTTTCTGACCAATGGATGTATCATTCCCGGTTATATGCAGCTGCAAACTTTGTAAAAACCCGGGATAATGTCGACCTGATCCAGCTGAATTCCTTTGGCTGCGGTCTGGACGCTGTTACAACAGATGAAGTATATGAAATTCTGGATCGAAGCGGCAAAATCTATACCTGCCTGAAGATCGACGAAGTCAACAATCTGGGCGCTGCCCGTATTCGTGTACGTTCTCTTCTGGCTGCCATCCGGGCAAAAGAAGAGCAGAATAAGAAGCGCAAAATACGTCCGGCTTCCATTGAGAAAGTATCCTTTACTAAGGAAATGCGCAAGAATTATACGATTCTGTGCCCCCAGATGTCGCCCTTCCATTTCACGATCCTGCAGGAAGCCTTCAATGTCTCCGGCTATCATCTGGAGGTGCTTCCAAACGACAACAAGCACGCCGTGGATGTGGGATTAAAATATGTGAATAACGACGCCTGCTACCCGTCCCTTATCGTTGTAGGGCAGATCATGGATGCACTGCTGTCCGGCAAATACGATCTGGACCGGACGGCGGTAATCATGACCCAGACCGGCGGCGGATGCCGTGCATCCAACTATATAGCTTTTATCCGCCGGGCATTGAAGAAAGCCGATATGGCACAGGTTCCGGTGATCTCTCTGAATCTCAGCGGTCTGGAAAGCAACCCTGGATTCAAGCTTTCCCTGCCGTTGATCAAGCGTGCCGTTTACGGTGCTGTATTTGGTGATATCCTGATGAAATGCGTATATCGCATGCGGCCTTACGAAGCCAAGAAAGGAATGGTAAATGCCAAGCACAGGCTTTGGGAAAAGAAAGCCATCGATTTTGTAACCGGCAGGAACATCTCCCATCGGAACTTCAAGAAGCTTTGCCGTGAAATGATCCATGATTTTGACATCATTCCTACTACCGGCCAACGCAAACCGCGTGTTGGTATCGTTGGCGAGATCCTGGTCAAATTCCTTCCTGCAGCCAACAATCATCTGGCGGAACTGCTGGAGGCAGAGGGTGCAGAAGCTGTGTGCCCGGATCTTATCGATTTTATCAACTATTGTTTCTTCAACCAGAATTTCAAGGTGGAGAAGCTTGGATTTCAAAAATCCAAAGCCACTGTGGCCAACATCGGTATTGCCCTCATCGACTGGGTACGAAAAGCCGCAGACGAAGCATTCCGGGAAAGCAAAAATTTCACTCCTTCCGCAGATATCCGGGAGCTTTCCAAAATGGCAGAGCCAATCGTATCTCCTGGCAATCAGACTGGTGAGGGATGGTTCCTGACCGGAGAAATGATGGAGCTGATCCATGGCGGCGTCCCGAACATTGTATGTATCCAGCCCTTCGGCTGCCTGCCCAACCACATCGTTGGAAAAGGTGTGATCAAAGAGATCCGCAGGACCAACCCGATGGCAAACATCGTAGCCATCGATTATGATCCGGGTGCCAGTGAAGTAAACCAGCTGAACCGTATCAAACTGATGCTCAGCACCGCCGTGAAGAATATGGCATTGGAATAAATGATATCTTCACAACGCACGAATAAGTTTTAAACCGCAAAAAAAATAATTGCTTACAAAAGAAGCTTACGAATTGTTACGCTGCAATGCAGCTTTCACAATCCGTAAGCTTTTTTGATCTCTCCTGTTTCATAGATGTTTTCACCCCGGTTTCACTATGCTCATGCGAAACCTGGTTATTTCTTCAGTTTTACCCGTACCGGGCTGCTCCAGTCAGATCGGTATTGCAGACCGTTCAAGTTTTTGTAAGTCCGGATACGGACATAATAATACTGATTCTTCTTAAGCTTCTTAATAGTGCCGGTTAATTTTGACGCCCCCTTGATTTTATACGTTTTCTGAAGACCGGTAAAGTCCTTATTCACACCGATCTGAACCTTGTACCCGGAAATATTGCTTATTTTCTTCCATTTGCAATACAGCTTCCCGGATGATGGATTGCTTAGCTTTTTGAAAGAGGTCTTAGGAGGCAATACATGCAGCGCGATCCTGATCTGTGCTGCATTGAAATTCGCAGCTGCACTTGCATTCACCGTGATGGTCGTGGTTCCCACACTCTTTAATGAAATCTTACCGTATTTATCAATGACAGCTGCTTTCGGATTACTGGAAGAATAGGTCAAAAGGCCATTTCCCTGTATCCTATTCACAGGCAAGGTAAAATCTGCCGAACCCAGTGATTTCTTCAGGTTTCCTGACTGCAGCTTCTGTTCTGCTTTTCCAATGGTATAAGTAACATCCTTACTTCCCTGATATCGATCCTGAAACTCCACCGTAATGGAATAGGAACCGGCTTCAATGGGTTCGATGGGCGATAGAATGCTATAATACATATCACTTACAACATCCCCGTTGCAGTCTGTAACTGTAATGTCCGGACAGTGTTCCTTTCCGTCATAGACAAAGGATGTCTCGGACAAAGCGAACTTATCCAAACGTGGAATTTTTTCCGATTCCTGCAATACGCTCTTACATTGTCTGCAGGAAATCTCTTCCGTACTTCCATCCTCATCAAAGGATGCCGGTACCGTTTCTTTCGAACACATTTCTGTGTGATCTGCCATTGGCAGTTCTCCCTCATACCAGATTCTTCCACAGCCACGGCAGGTCTTTACCTGTTCCCATCCGCTTGCCGTACAGGTCGGATCTACCCTTTTGACACTGACATTATGGGCTATTTTCTGGAGCGTACCGGGTATCGTTAATTGGAGACCGCAATCCGGGTCCTCGCAGATCGTGTAAGAAGACTGTCCTTCTGCAGAACAGGTTGCTGCCACCTCCGGTACGACCTTAACCGTATGACCGTGGGCCGGGATCACAGATGCTGCTTCAACGATCGTGTCGCACATCTCACAATACTTCCCGCCCGTCAGACCATCCTGGACACAGGTAGCCGGCTTTTCAGCATATTCCATGACATTTGCGTGGCCCCCGGCAATACAATCCGGATGATAAGAATGCTCTGCCATTGGATAAATGGTGTTGAACTCTTCTGTATCGTATTCATAGAATCTTCGATGCTTGCGGTCACTTTGCCCCAGACCATCCAGTCCGAATCGATAGTTATTCTTCAGAAAATAGGTATCGTGAGAAGTTGTGGAACTATCCCAGGTAGCATCCAGATTATAGTACAAATCTCCGATTCTTACGATATTCCATCCATGGTTTTCCCCGGTGACATCCGCCTTTCCTGCAATCAGTCTGCAGTCTATGCCAAGCTCCAAAGCCATCCGGTAAAACAAGGTCGCATATCCCTGACATACCGCTGTGCCATTCAGCAATGCAGCATATGCTGTATATTTCAGACGATAGGATGCCGGATGTTCATAATCATACTGTACGTTTGCACAGATGTAATCGTACAGTTTCCGGATTTTGCTGTAATCATCCGGAAGAGATTCTATATTCAGCTCCTGAAATAAGTTCTGAATCTTATTCGCTAATTCTGCCTCTTGTTCCTGCGTTGTGTTATAAGAGATCGAAATCTTTAAACGGTAACCGATAACCTCCTTTGTTTCCGAATCATATGTGGCTAAGACCTGTCCTTGAAATGCCGTATAGGTCCATCGGATATAATCGCCGCCGGTTGGATCTCCGGTATGTTTGCAAGCCTCTTCAAAAGCACGAATCAGCCAGTTACTGTCGATCTTGCTTTTTTCTGCCGGATCCATCAGAACCGATATACTGCTTTCCCAGTTCATCAACGCATCCCGAAAGATCTCAACAGCCTCTTCCCAGGTATAAGAAACTTCCCGTAACCCATACAATGCCGGCAATTCTTCCTGGATCGGAGGAAGGTCGGATTCATCTAAAATATCCTCATACAACGGATTGATATGAGAAAAGCTAAGAATCGGTTCATCGTTATTCCGATAACCGGATTCTACATCCCCCCTGTCTTCTTCCGTACTGATAAAACCCGCAAGTTCATCGTTATACGCATCTGCATATACTGTTTCCTTTTCCCCAAAAGAATCTTCGGAAACAGGTAAGCTATCCGTTAACACTTCTTCGGAAAAAGCTTCATTCGAAATCGCATCACCCTCTGTAAACGCTTCTGTAAATACATCGCTTTCGTCTGCGAATTCCGAATCATATTCATCATCTGGTTTCTGTTCATCCAACGTATTCTTACACAGATCCTCAGGAATAGAACGATCCTCTGCAGATGGATACGCTTCCTCTTCCATCGAAATAAAGCTCGCAGACGCAGACGAAGCCGTTTCCCCATCCACCGGGAAACCCTCTTCCCCATATGCGATGGTTGGCGAGGCAATCTGCGTTATGAATATGATCATGGACAAAATCGCTGTTCGTTTCTTTCTATTTCTCATAAATCCTTCTATCTTATCTTGAAAACTTCTGTTTCCTTCGTACATAATAACACCGGGTTGTTTTCCTGATGCCTTCCCTGTAGCAGCCAGCAAAACACACCAACGCAATTCATTCCTTATATATAGTCGAGTAGGAGGGGAATCTCCCCTCCTATCAATAAACTGTCTTTTAAACTAACTTTTTAAAAGCTCTTGAATACCTTGAAACCGCTGTTGCTTGGATAGCACATTGCTCTCTGTGCAGGGTATTTCCTCTTATTGCCAAGCATAAAGCCTTTTTCTGCTTTTTTATTCACATACTTGCAGATTTCATATATGGATGTGGCTTTATCACCGTTATAATTTGCCGGAGCACTCTTCCGTTTTGATCCATCCATATAATCAAATCCGGAACCTTGAATCATATAATAAGTAAAGAAGCTTACCCCGAATGAGTTGTCCCCATTAACATATGCATCAGAGGTCTCATACTCTCTGCAGGCAGTAAGTACTTTGAATTTGGAATTTGCAAGTACGCCGGCAGCCTTGCTTACCACATTCGTTTTGGAAGTATCTGCACTGGCAAATGCATTCACCACTGAATCATTAAACTGCTGCATCATAGCATCCGCATTCCCTTTTTTAATTACGCCGCCGCTGAAGCATGCATCGATGATCACAACCACCGTTCCATTTACTTTATTAAGACATTTGGCTAATTTTGAAGGTGTGATGATGTTTCCATTTGGCATTACAAGCGTTCCCGCCGGATCATTAAATCCATGTCCACTGAAATAGAACAGAGAAACATCATTATCGTCTGCGCCCTTGAAGGTGCTCTCGATCAGGTTCTCTATTTTCCCTTTATTTACATTTAACTTCCCTACAACCTTGGAATAACCGGATTTCTTCAAAGCTGTGTATACGGCATTTGCATCGTATTTGCTGGAAGCAAGATTGTTCTTTGGACCTATTTTACTATAATCCGCTTCGCCAATTACCAACGCACGGCGAACCACCGGATTCGAAACGGCTGCCTTTGTGATAGAAGCAGGCACGATCAGCATGATCAGCATTAACAGTAACGCACATAAATTTACCTTTTTCTTTTGCATCATGATTCCTCCAATAGAATAAAACTGGTTATATGTGTATTCTACCACGTTCCATTGATTTTGCAAATCTTTTGTCGGGTTTTGAATGTCGAAAAATGGTCCGAAAGTTCCTGCAATTGTTTCGCTGTTTTTCAGGTCAAACCCCTTTTAGCGAATACAAAAAGAAAAATCCTTGCGAACCCGCTTAGAAGCAAGATTCCAAGGATTTATCAACAGCCAGTACGGGAATCGAACCCGTGTTTCCGCCGTGAGAGGGCGGCGTCTT
>JABUSW010000150.1 GCA_021443885.1 Blautia sp. | reverse complement strand
AAATAAAAGCGCTCAGAATAATGGGCATGATGATCAGTACGATATTTTTCATTACCGCAGAGGTGCTTTCGTCCAAAGAACGTTTATCCCTGCGAATGCGCTGATTGATGCCCTTTTTATTGATGGCATATACGAGAAGCATGAAGACCAGAGCAGCTGCAACGCCGGCACCGGTTCCCATAGTAGCTCCCGCCGCACTCCATTTATGGAGGACTTCTTCGCTCTCACCGGAAAAACGCCTCACCATATACCCGGACATCAGAAGCGCAAAAACAGCAACGAAAATCTGTTCTATGATCTGAGACAGGGATGTGGGCATCATATTACGGTATGCCTGAAAGTAACCGCGGAAGGTTCCTAATATTCCGGACAAAAAAATAGTAGGCGCCAGCATCTGTAATGCAAGACGAGCCCCCTTTGAGCTATCCGGAACCAGAACAGATGCCCCAAAGACGCAGACCAGAGCAACGATCCCGCCGGCCACTACGGCATATAATAATGCACATCGGAAAACCTTCTGTGCATCTCGATATCGCTTAAATGCCAGCTTCTCCGCCATGATCTTCGAAACTGCCTGCGGAATGCTGAAGGACGCTATCATCAGCAAAATAAAATAAACATTCTGCGCAAATTGAAACAATGCATAGCTTTCACTTCCCAATGTTGTAGACAATGGGCTCTTGTAAAGCATGCCTATGATTTTTGAAACAAGGGCGGCCACCATAAGAAATGATGCATTTTTCACAAGGGTATTATCCTGTTTCCCGTCAACCGCCTTGTTGTTCTGTCTGTCTGCCATGATCTTACCATTTCCCTGTTGTTTTATTAAAAGTGCAAATTGCAGGTGAGCTGCGCACCCGCTTTTCTTCCTTACTGTTTACACGAATGTACAAGCACATCATAGGGATGTGTTTTGATTCTGTAATCAGATGTTTTCGATCTGCCAATTGACGGGCTCGATTCCGGACTCCAAAAGAAACGCATTGGCTTTGCTGAAATGCCTGCACCCGAAAAATCCTCTGTAAGCAGACAAAGGACTGGGATGCGGTGCTTCCAGAATCAAATGCTTCGGATTGTTCAGCATTGCTTTCTTCATTTGTGCCGGACGCCCCCAAAGCAGAAAAACCATGGGGCGGTCCTGCTCGTTTAATGCCCGGATCGCTGCATCGGTGAACTCTTCCCAACCGATTCCTCTGTGGGAATTCGCCTGATGTGCACGAACCGTCAGCACTGTATTCAGCAGCAGCACACCCTGTCTCGCCCAGCTCTCCAGATACCCGTTATTCGGGATATAGCAGCCGCAGTCATCCTGCAGCTCTTTGTAAATATTCACAAGAGAAGGCGGCGTTTCGACGCCTTTCTTCACAGAAAAACAAAGGCCATGCGCCTGCCCGTCGTTATGGTAAGGATCCTGCCCAATGATGACCACCTTTACCTCCGGCAAAGGTGTGAAGTGAAATGCATTCAGCAGATCTTCCGGAGGCGGAAAAATCTTTCTTGTTTTGTATTCCGAATTTATTGTATTGTAAAGCTTTGTATAGTAAGGTTTTCGAAACTCGGGTCTTAAGACTTCCAGCCATTCCCCAGATAGCACTGCCATAGAAACCTCCCGATAATACTCTGTTCGACAGGGATTGCGTTTTCTGTCTCTTTCCCTGTCTGCTCCGCTTTGTAAATCGCAGTCATCTTCTTACAGACACACCATGTTCTGCAAGATAATCCTTCACTTCCGATATCTCAAGCTCTTTGTAGTGGAACAAAGATGCCGCCAGGGCTGCATCCGCATTTCCATATGTCAATGCGTCATAAAAATGCTCCAGAGTTCCTGCGCCGCCGGATGCGATCACCGGAATCGCAACAGCATCCGCAATAGCCCTGGTTAAGGCAATATCATAGCCAGCCTTGGTTCCATCACAATCCATGCTTGTCAGAAGGATCTCTCCAGCCCCCAGAGACTCTGCCTTCCTGGCCCACTCTATGGCATCAATGCCGGTATCCAGCCGTCCGCCGTGTTTATAAATATTCCAGCCGCCGTCCGGTCTTCTTTTGGCATCGATGGCAACAACAACACACTGGCTTCCGAATTTGTCTGCTGCTTCCCGAATCAGCTCCGGCCGATCAATAGCCGCCGAATTCACCGAGATCTTATCTGCACCTTCCCGCAGTAATCGCTTAAAGTCATCAACGGTACGGATTCCGCCGCCTACCGTAAACGGAATAAATACACAGGCCGCTACCGCCCGTACCATCTCCACCACCGTATCCCGTTCTTCACAGGAAGCAGTAATATCCAGAAAAACCAGTTCATCTGCACCGGCAGCATCATACGCTTTCGCAATTTCCACAGGATCTCCGGCATCTTTTAAATCCACAAAATTCACGCCTTTTACTACGCGCCCTTTATTTACATCCAAACACGGAATAATTCTCTTCGTAAACATCTTATCTCCTGTTATCTAAAGCCTTGCAAAATTTTCCAGAATTTTCAAACCATACTGACTGCTTTTTTCCGGATGGAACTGACATGCAAATACATTACCACTTTCAACAGCTGCATGGATACCAGTACTGTAATCTGTAACTGCTTTTACGATCTCCGGACAATCTGCCTGCAGATAATACGAGTGTACAAAATAAACATACGTCTGCTCCGGAATTCCCGCAAAAAGCTTTCCCCCATTTTGCAAATGAAGCGAATTCCATCCCATATGGGGGATCTTCAACCCTTCCTTTGGCGGAATCTTCACAATTCTGCCCTTCAGAATTCCCAGTCCGGCAACCCCGGGGCTCTCCTCACTGCTTTCGAACAAAAGCTGCAATCCAAGACAGATACCCAGCAACGGTATTTCCTTTTCCACCACCTGATGGATCACGGCTGTCAGCCCGTATTTCTGAAGATTCTCCATGGCCTGTCCAAAGCTGCCAACCCCCGGAAGGATCACCTTCTCTGCATTCAAAAGGACATCCGGCTCTCTGGTTACAACCGTTTCCTCCCCCAGATAATGCAGTGCCTTCTCTACACTTTTTATATTTCCGGCATCATAATCAATAATTGCAATCATTTTTTTAACCTCATTTTATAATACTGAGGAATAGTATAACGCAAAAAAGAGCGATTGAAAAGTACTCTTTTCGGTACTCCTGACCACTCTTTTGAACGTTTCTTTGACTGCTCTATTCTCTTTCCAAAGTAAACCAGAACTCTACGCCGTCGTCATGGTTCAATACGCCGTACTCCTGATTCATCCCATCCATGATTGCTTTCACGATCGAAAGACCGATTCCGCTGCCGCCATATTCCCGGGTTCTGGCCTTATCCACTTTGTAGAATTTCGTCCATAAATTCTGCAATTCTGTTTCCGGTATCGGCTCGCCGGTATTAAATACCGATACCCGTACCTTTTCTGCTTCCTGACAGACCTGTATGCGGACCTGCTTCTGATCATCCAGATGATTCAGAGCATTGCTGACATAATTTGTAACCACCTCTTCCGTTTTAAACTCATCCGCCCATACATACACCGGCAGATCTCCGGAAAACTGTATATGCGCCTCTTTTTGCGAAATCAGGATTCCCATTTTCTGCAATACCCCCTGAATCAGGGAATGGATATCAAACCGTTCCATAACAGGTGCATCTTTTCCGGACTCCAGCTGATTCAGCGTTAACAGGTTCTTTACCAGCTTATTCATCTTCAGAGCTTCATCCATGATCACGTCGCAATAAAATTCTCTTTCCTCCGGATCCTCCATAATATTATCTTTCAATCCCTCCGCATATCCCTGAATCAATGCAATGGGGGTCTTTAATTCATGTGATACATTATCCAGAAACTCTTTTCGCATCATATCGATTTTGATCTTGTCTTCAATATCCCTCTGCAGTTCCAGATTCGCAGTCTTCAGATCTGAGATGGTTCGTTCCAGATGGTCCGACATCTTATTATAATTGTCTCCAAGGACATCGATCTCATTGCCCGCATGGCTCTCATATTTTGCCTCAAAATCCAAACCGGACATTCTCTGGGAAAGCTCCGTCAATTCACTGATGGGCTGAGTGATCCTTCCTGTAATCACCGAAATCAGAATCACGCCAAAGATAACGATAAAGCAGCCTACGATGATATAGAATGTATTGGATATAGATACACTGTTTTTAATTCCCTCCAAAGGAGTACGAATCAGAAAATAATATTCTTCATCCATCACACCCCAGCACTCAATGTAATTCATTTCCGAAAAATGATCATAGACCTTTTGAATCACATAATGATCCGCTTCTTTCAGAATCTTTCGCTTGCCCATATCTTCATCAATATCGTAAGCATATCCGAAAAGCTTTCCCTGCAGCTGGCCTTCATTCTCACCCCAGTGAATCTCGCCAAAATTATCCTGTGTTGTGATGATCCAGGAAAGATTGTTCTGTGAACTCAGAACCGACAGCCCCTTCGGGTACTCTTTATCCGTTCTCACATCACTTTCGTAGGAACCATACTCCTGCTGTTCAAAAAACAGGGCATCCATATCCAGTTCCGTAAAATACTCACGGGCCTGAAGCAAAACATCTGCCTTCTGTGATACATAGAATTTCTCAAGAAAAATCCCGTTAATTACCACAACCAACAGGATCAATAATAGAAACAAGCCTCCAAATGTAAATGCAATCTGATTTTTCATGGAACGAAAAACCGGTTTTGCTTTCTGATCCCGCATCATGCAACCTCAAACTTATATCCCATTCCCCAGACCGTTTTAATATAATCACCTTTATCGCCCATTTTACTCCGCAGTTTTTTCACATGGGTATCGATGGTTCTGGCATCTCCAAAGTAATCATAATTCCATACAGAATTCAGTATCTTTTCGCGGGATAATGCGATTCCTTCATTTTCCATAAAATACGTTAAAAGCTCAAACTCCTTAAAGCTCAGTTCAATGGCATTTCCATCCACTGTGGCAATATGAGCGGCCTTATCAATAACGATTCCACCTGCACAGAGCGTATCACTGTTATCGTTCTGTCCTGCCCTGCGAAGGATCGCTTCAACACGGGCAACGAGAATCTTAGGACTGAATGGTTTGGAAATATACTCATCAACTCCCAGGTCAAACCCCAGAAGCTCGTCCCGCTCATCCCCTCTGGCTGTCAGCATAATAATAGGAACCCTGGAATTCTTCCGTATCTCCCGGCATACCTGCCATCCATCCATTCTCGGCATCATCACATCCAGGATGATCAGCGCGATATCTTTCTGTTCATAAAATAAATCCATCGCCGCTTCCCCGTCACCGGCCTCCAGGACCGCATATCCTTTTTTGGATAAAAAATCCTTAACCAGCTTTCTCATGCGGCTTTCATCGTCCACAACCAGTATCTTTAATGTATCCATCTATATCCTACTCCTCTTCCATCGATTCGTTCATTATTCGTTCTCATGATAACATGGATTTATGTATCTTGTGTGAACGTTTTTATTTTTTATTGACAAAAATTCATCAAAATCCTATAATAAAAAAAATCTGCGAACCACAATTGTCACAGTCAGCTCTGTTTGCGGGCTTGTACTGGTTTCGACGGGGTTTTTGCAATCGGGGAAGCCATCCGCAGCTCCGGGACTGCGTAATAACCTGGACCTAAATATAAACGCAGACAATCAGTTCGCGTTAGCAGCCTAGTTGCTGCTCGTCAGCCCTTTTGCACTCACACTTAAGGAATCTGGCGTCGACTATGTGAGAAACCTTATCGGGTAAGCTTTGCCCCGGTAGATGTATCATGAAGCTACTGAAGTTGTAAGCCTGTCGGTGGGCGTATGACAGAGGGAATGTCAAAACAGCGACTGTGATGGGAGAAGCCTGATGAATAGGCTTTCGGACGCGGGTTCGATTCCCGCCAGGTCCATAAAAAAAGGTCATCTATGATGGCCTTTTTTGTTTGGCGCTG
>JABUSW010000210.1 GCA_021443885.1 Blautia sp. | reverse complement strand
ACAACTCCCAATTTGCACAGGAGTGCTATGTAAAATTAAGATTGACGACAAATAATAGATAAAATACTGCGAATTATGACAGACCCGCCTGCTGCGTTTCTGGTTTAGTGTATAACATATCCGTATACATGTACTCTCTTTAAAGATATAGAGGTAAAGAGAATGAAGAAATTTATCAGAAACGAATCCGGTCAGTCTGCAGTACTGGTTGTCCTGATGCTAACTGTCATCCTGGGATGCGCAGCCTTGGGCATTGATTCGGGCCGCGTACACATTGAGCAGCAGGAACTGCAGGATGCTGTAGACCTGGCAGCTCTTGCAGGTGCCGGCAAGCTTCCGTCTCAAATGAACGCACGTAACAAAGCTGCAGAAATTGCAGCCGCGAATGGCGCCACCGGGGGCACACTGACGGTGAACACACCTTACAATGGCGATTCAGGCAAGGTGGAGGTCATCTATACCACCACGCTTGGATATACATTTGCCAAGATTATCGGTTACAATACAAAGGAAATCACCGTAAGAGCTGTGGCTGAAAGATCTGCAGTGTGGGACGGCGAAGCTCTCCCTTTTGTAAACTTTAACGATGACTATGAGGCAAATTCCACCATTTATGCCTGGGATAAAAACGGCAATGGATTCTTCGAGAGCATATGGAAGAAAGAACAGCCGGGGACACAAAATGGGGAGCAATATTATGAACTGCAATTTTTCAGGGAACCTTATCCCCACTTTGTTATTGCCTACACAGATGGTATCTGTGTAACGGAAGGTAAAGACAACAGTATTGGCACTGAGATGGGATTGCTGTGGAATTATTACAAGAATGATTATATCTACCTGTTCAGCATTAAATCCGATCTGATTAAAGAGGGGTACAATGAAAATAAAAATAAAGATGTTGTTGATATAGACGACCTGGTGCTACTCAAGGTGAAATGGGTAGGGTTGACAACAAAAGATAAACCTACCGGAAATGATTATTGCACCTTGGAATATACGGGAGAATGGTATAACGTAAGAGACATTGTTGATGGCCGTGTCACACCTGAGAATCTCGGCGGTGGCGGCGCCGCTAATATAAGGCTGGTTGAGTAGTAATCGAACCAGTAAGAATTATCAGAAGATCGCTTCAGCGGTCTTCTTTTTTTGTTGTATGGTATAATTCTATATATACTCGTTATGCCCTCATTTTGTCCATAAAAGGTCGATTTTTGCCATTTATGTGCAATATCTGACGCATGCGACCATCTTTTCCCTCTTCTTTGTTATGCTAAGCATACATAGAACTAATCTGTGAGACCTTGCGTGTCTTACAGAAATTAACTAAAAGAGGAAAGAAAGGTCGCATATGAAAATCAGAATTGTTTCCGACTCGGCATCTAACCTGTATGAATATCCCGGTGCGGATTTTCGATCCGTCCCGATGAAGGTCATTACAGACGAAGCCATGTATGTCGACACGCCGGATCTTGATGTGAAGGCAATGATGGACGATTTAAGAAAATATCGTGGAAAAAGCAATACCGGTCATCCTGGATTCCGCGAGTGGCAGAGAGCATTCGGGGATGCGGATATTGTCTATGCAGTGACAGTAACCAGCAAACTTTCCGGAAGCTACAATGCTGCACTTCTTGCAGCAGAGGAATATATGGAAGAATATCCGGACCGCAAGGTATTCGTCCTGGATTCGAAAAGCACCGGCCCGCAGATGGAACTGATTATTGAGAAGTATCAGGAACTGATTGCCGCAGGAAAGAGCTTTCAGGAGGTACAGCTTGAGATTCAGCATTATCTGGATAGAACACAGATCTGGTGGTCCTTTGAATCTCTGCAGAATTTTGTAAACACCGGGCGTATTAACGCAGCGGTGGGATTTCTGATAAAAACCTTTGGAATCTGCATTGTCGGAACAACAAGGGACGGAGAACTGGAACCACTGGATAAGATCCGTGGCACCGACCGTGCGATGAAAAAAATGTATGAGGATATGTTGAAGGACGGGTACGACGGAGGGAAAGTCCGCATTCGACATTCATACAATGAAGAGGGTGCTAAGACTCTTGCAGGTCTGGTTCACAAAGACTTCCCAGGTGCGGATATCAAGGTGGGACTAAATCGCGGACTATGCGGATATTATGTGGAAAAAGGCGGCGTTGTTGTCTCTTTTGAGGGAAATAGACGGTAGCCCACCCAAAGAAAGAAATAGGGAGGAACCCCATGTTATCAATTGCAATTATCGATAGCAATCGACAGGAACTGAATAAAACAGCGGAAGTCATCAAGGAAACGATGAGAAAAAACATAGAGAATGAATTCCGTATCGATCTGTATTGGAATTCTTTTGATTTCTTCGATGCAACCGGAAAAGGAAAGTTCTACGACATCTATTTATTGGAAACTAAGATGACAGGTGGCTTCTCCGGAATCGATATCGCGCAGTTCCTGCGAAAGCGCGGAGTTGCAAAACCGATTATCTTCGTTACGTCCAGCAAGGACTACGCGTGGGAAGCCTTTGGTGTAGATGCGATGCAGTATTTTATGAAGCCGGTCACTCAAGAGTGTATGGCGTCAATTATGCATAAAGCAGAAATACTTCTTCGCAGTGAGAGGCGCAGGCAGATTGTGTTCAAGGCGGTTGACGGATACTATCATGTTTTTCTCCGCGATATACTCTACACCTCCACGGATGGAAAATACCAGATGGTAAAAATCAGGGATGGCAGAGAGCTTCGTGTTCGTATGACAGCGACAGAGATGGGAGAAACCCTCAATCTCTATCACGGATTTATCCGTTGCGGAAGCTCCTATACCCTGAATCTGTATTATATTGATCACTATGATTCCAAGTCTGCAATAATGTCAGACGGCACTGTTTTCTCGATACCTCGTGGGGCTTATTCAAAACTTAACACTGCCTACAAGGAGCGTATTCATATCTTATAAGCAGAGCAGAAAAAGGAGACTCAAATGTTACTTCAAAATATAAATTTGGAATTTCCGGGAATGGGTGTGGCTCTGTTCAGTGTGGGAATATTCATTACCCTGCTGTTATGGAAAATCACTTTCAAGACGGATACCGGAGGTTCTGTATCGGTTACGGGATTCCTGATAACCGGAATTATATATGGAATCTTCAGTGCAGGCTTTATACTCACCGAAGGACTGGATCCAATGTTCTATAAGAATATAGGAGCAGTGTATGATTTGATGCTGGTTAATCTGGCATCGCTGTTCATGGTTCTGTTTAATGTTCTCTATATACGAAAGAGGACATCCAAAAGCGGAAAGGCAAAAGGCGTGCTGATGATTCTGGTTTACGTGATTGTGGCACTTCTGGTTGTCGTTTATGTGCTCAATGCCTTTGTAAAAGTGGGCGGACAACCTATTTACAATGTGCTTACACCGGATGGAATCGTGTATAACCCGAAGTTCTACAGGCTGGTTATGTATCTGCACATATTCATCATGTTCATACCATTCATCTTCGTGGTACAGGGCTGGAAGCGTGCATTGCCGAAGGAACGTATCATCCTGCTTGTCTTTGCACTCATTCCATGGATTGCCAGTGTGCTGAAGTTCATGGTTTATGACAAAGCGGAACTCAATGCGGATTTCTGCAGTTATTCCATTCTTGGAATCCTGATGGTTTTCTTTGATCAGGTACAACTGGACCACGAACATCAGAAACAGAAGCAGCTTGCAGAGAAACTGGCCATGGAGGCCATGAAGGACAAACTGACAGGTCTGATTTCCGGCGATGTTTTCGCTACACAGGTATCACAGGATCTGGCGGCCAAAGGATCTCAGGGAAGCTGCCTCGCAGTTATCAGTATTGATAAATATGAAGAATATGCCCGCATCTATGGAAGGCAGTTCTGTGAGGAAATATTGAAGAAGGCAGCAAACCTTCTGAAAGAGGTCGTTCGGGCGGATGATCTTGCCGGAAGAATAAGTACTGAAGAGTTCGGTGTGTATTTCCGTTGTGAAGTCCGCTACTTTGACGGTTTGGTCTGCAGGATGCGTGACCGACTGGATTTCGAACACGACGGTGTGGCGGTATCTGCTTCTATAGGTGCAGCCCGAGTTACAGATAATGATTCGGATTACGACTACATCCTTGCTCTGGCGGATCGTACTCACCGTATGGCGGTCAAGGAAGGCCTGGGAATCTATAAGCTGGTGAACAGATAAACAGTGTAGGCCAAAAAAGTGCGAATTTTGACAGGAAAGAAATAATTAGGAACTGTCGTGCTATAACTCACTACAGGAAGGAAAGAGGAATGATTGTAAATATTCTTACAGGGTGTCTGTTGGGAGCGGCTATGAAGCCCCTTTCAGATCCTCTGAGCCGAAGACTTCTAACAGTCAGGAATAAGGAATATCGGGAGACAAGGAAGATGTATCTTCTGCAGCTGCTAATCTCGGCTTTGCTGGGTGGCGGCATCGGATATCGCTTCGGATTCTCTTTACAAAGCTTGTTCCTCATTCTGCTCCTCTTTGTAGGGAATGTCATCAGCTTCACCGACATTCAGTGCAGAATCATACCGAACGATATGATAATTACGATTTTCGGAATCAAGTTGGTCTTCGGAATTCTGGCACTTATGAAGGTGGGAAATTTGCCAAAGTGGAATCCACTTCTTAGCCTCGCGGGATTCGCGGTGCTGGCGGCGATATTCTTCCTGCCGGTGATTTTCGGAAAGAAGATTGGCTTCGGAGATATCAAGTTGGCGATGGCTATGGGATTTGCGGCTGAACTGATGCCGGGCTTATATGCCATCTGCCTGATGGGTGGGCTGGTCATACTTTATGGATTCCTGCAAAGAGAAGTACCTTTCGTGGGATTTCTAAAGATGAATTTTCCGATGGGACCCTTCCTATGTACGGCGCTGATTGTGGCGCTTCTAATACCTTAGGCTGTATCCTGCAAGAAGATGGGGATACACAGACGAACAAGAAAATAGGAACAAGGAAAATAGGAGGAAGAAAAATGAAGAGATTTCTGATGAACGAAGAAGGACAGGGTATGGTAGAGTATGGTCTGATTCTGGCACTTGTAGCAGTAGTTGTAATCGGAGCGCTGACATTACTTGGTGGAGGAATCAATGATATCTTCGGAAAGGTTACTGATGAACTCAATTAGTAATTAAACCCTGAAAGCTTAATAGACGACTAGAGAAGGGAGGTGTTGTAAAACACCTCCCTTTTTTTCTGTCGCGAGACTGTGGTGAGTTTGGCAAGAAAACGGATAGACGTATGGTCTTGAACGAGCTTCTAACGACAAAATCTGCCATATTTGTGCAATATACACCACATAAGCTACTGAATATGCAATACTGTGCTAATTTTAAGCTGTAGCAGAATATTTTTATATTCAGGAGGTCTTTTATGAGTACATTTTTCATAAATGAATCCGGCCAAGGCATGGCCGAATACGGACTGATTCTGGCCCTGATTGCAATAGCCTGCATTACTGCACTCTCTGTTTACGGAGGTGGAGTAAAAGGCTTGTACGAAAGGTCTATTGGCGAGATGCCATGGTAGTCCAGACAGGAGAAGAGTTATGAAGGTCAGAAAAGATCAAAAGAGGACAGGAATAATTAAAGTTTTACAAAGACACGAGGAAGGCCAGGGGCTGGTAGAATTCGCTCTGGTTCTCCCGATTCTAATCGCGATTCTGTGCGGAATCATTGACTTTGGCTGGATCTACTCGCAGAAATACACAGTGGAACACGCTGCCTTTGAGGGAGCCAGATACGCTACCATCTCCGGGGATTATATTGAGGCGAGTGACGTGGAGAGCCATGTGCGTTCCGTTCTATCAGAGTGTACTGTGAGCACCAGTGTTACGGAATCGGAGGTTTCCGTGACGGTATCGAAAGATATTCCGATTTTAACTTTTGTGGCAAGCACGTTTTTTGGTCCCGAGTATCATGCAACTTCCACTGCGATAGCTGCCCGGAACTAAACAGGAAGAGAGGAAATAGATTATGAAAAAGATGTATCTGGTGGCAATTATAAGCGCC
>JABUSW010000348.1 GCA_021443885.1 Blautia sp. | reverse complement strand
TGGATCCTTTGAACCTTCCAACAGTTTATCCTCATCTTTATAGTAGATGCATGTCAGATTAGTTACTCCTGCTGGCAACAGAAACGTTGCATTCCACTCAGGCTGATACTTCTCTACATACTTGGGAACCTCTGGTCTCACGCCAACAAAAGTCATATCACCGGCAAGTACATCTATGAGCTGTGAAATCTCATCGATTCGGAACTTGCGTACAACCTTTCCTACACGTGTGACTCTGGCATCATTGCCCACGGTGACAAGAGTTCCTTTCTTGTCGGCTCCGTCACACATACTGCGGAACTTATGTATTCTGAACTTCCGTCCGTATTGCGTAACTCTGACCTGCCGATAAAACACTGGTCCTGGACTATCTATCTTGATAGCAATCGCAAGAATCAGCAACACCGGTGATAAGATAACCAGCATAATTGCAGAGACAACGATGTCAAATATCCGCTTTAACACAAGGGACATCTTCTTTTTGCTCAAGGCATCATAATATGGTCGTATTTCCTCTATCTGCATTTCTGCAGGCAGCTCTTCCCATCTTTTCATTAAATATATTCCTTCAAAATCGATGTAAATCTGTCAATCACATACTCCACATCTTCCTTCTCCATCAAAGTATGGTTTGGAAGGGAGATTAGATTCTCGTACTTGACATAACTGTTCGGATAATCCTTGATGTCAAATCCAAGCTTTTTATATGCTGTGTGCATCGGAAGAGGCTTATAATGCACGTTGCATGCTACGCCATCCTCTGCCATCTTGATGATGATTTCATTCCTCAGTTCTGATGTGATTCCCGGAATTCTTGTCAGATACAGATGCCCTGTTGAATTCCACTCATCTGTGTAGTGAGGAATCACTTCAACTCCCAGCGACACAAATGCAGCGTCGTATGCCTGGTTGATTGTTTTACGTTCTTCCAGGAGATCCGGATATCTCTCAAACTGCTTAAGGCCAATGGCTGCCACAACATCAGTCATGTTGCACTTGTACCAGGTGCCAACGATGTCATACTCCCATGCACCGAGCTGAGTTTTTGCCAGTGCATCCTTGCTCTGACCATGAAGGCTGAGCAACTGCAACTGATGATAGATTTCCTCATCATCAATGCCAGGTATGGTCTTCCATGTGAGTGCACCGCCTTCTGCTGTCGTAAAGTTCTTTACTGCATGGAAGCTGAAAGAGCTGAAGTCTGCCAGATTACCTGCCATCACACCATTACGGCTTGCGCCAAAGGAATGCGCACAGTCAGCGTTTATGGACACTCTGCCCATCGCCTTCTGGATCTCGTTGACCGGTCTGAACAGATGCTTCTTTCTTTCAACGATTTCGTACAATCTGTCGTAGTCACAAGGCTTGCCGCCAATGTCCACCGGAATGATTGCTTTTGTTTTTTCGGTTATGGCATTTTCAAGCTGATCATAATTGATATCAAAAGAATCAGGCTCACAGTCCACCATAACGATTGTTGCACCCACGTGATCTATAACCGAGGCACTGGCAGTGTATGTATATGCAGTTGTAATGACTTCATCCCCCGGACCTACGCCCAGTACTCTAAGAGCCATCTCAGCACATGCTGTCTGTGAATTGAGACACACGCACTTATTGGTTCCAACCCATGCAGCAATGTTTCTTTCCAGCTGCTTTGTTCTTGGACCTGTTGTGATCCAACCGGACTTAAGAGCCGCTGCTACTTCTTCTATCTCCAGACTTGTGATGTCCGGAGGCGAAAAGCCGATGTTCCTTTTTACAAATGTGCTGTTCTTATCCAATTGTTTATCCTTGCCTTTCCCAATTAAACTCCGTCAAAAAGATTCGGTTCTCTTCCGTACATCTTTATGTATTCTCTTATAAAGTCCTGATCACTTGCCTTTTTGCTTTCCGGCTGGATCTGAAACTTCATTGCGCTGTACACTTCACCCGGATTCACCTTTGTAAATCTCGGCATAACAGATCTCGCACTTACCAGGCCGCCGATATCCACATGGCAGTATCCTTCAATCAATGTGCTGTGATTCACAACTGCACCGGAAGATATCAATGTGCAGGGACCTACATTTGCTCCCGAATGAACCACTGCCATCGGCTCCACGATGCATCCCATCTTCAGTGATGCATACTTGCCCACATGAGCCTTCGGATGGATCAGCACCGGCACATGGAAACAGTTTTCCTTCAGTGTCCTTGTCAGCATATATCTCGATTCAGGATCACCCATGGCAACAATGCCGAAGGAATAATCATTCGCATAATATTTTTCAATCTCCCTGATCTTTCCGATGGCAAGGTCACTGTTGTCATCCAGAAAATCAATCTTGTCGAATCTCTCCATGGACTCTGCGATCTCATAAGCGATCTGTCCATAATCACCGGCTCCTATAATTAACAAATTGTTATTCATCTTGAACCTCCGTCAGTTCATTCATACACAAAGCTACTTAAATCTATTATCTGAAAAAGCCTTCTCTCATCCCCTCACGGGGTGTCCTGTCGGAATTAGGAGGAAAGTACACACAATCAAAAGCTTCCTCACAAGAGTTCACCGAACTTATTTTGATTCCGCAGGACAATCGCAGAACTGCTCATGAGATCAGCACTTTTGATTGTCAAAATCATCAACAGGATGAACCTGTTCTTCTCTCTGTCCGGATAAATCCGATACCAATTTATCCCTAACTTGCAAAACTGTTTCTGAACATACTAAAAACAACCTTCAGCCCTTAAAACCAGCTGAAAGTCATGCAAAACAAAGCATCTTAGACTGTGTTTCAGATTCATTGAAAAACGCTGCAGCGCGATAAGAAATGTGTTGGACTAACCGGGCAAACCCCTGTAAATACAAGGAATTTTCGGTTTGTCTTATTATATCTTTGTCCTCTCTCTTAGTCAAGTAAGAATTTCGAATTTTTCTCATAACCCCCTATACACCGCCATTTCAGCCATGTAGTTTTTCTGAAAAAGCCTTATTTTATGCGGTGTTTCGGCACTTCGCATTATAGGACAAACCTGTATTCAGCCTCTGCAATTTCTGCATTCGCATCCCTTGTTTCGTGCATTCATGCTTCCTGGCTTCTGCATAGAAAATGCATTCAGAGCCAAAATTCTGCTTATATCCGCCCGAAGACTGAAAAGCAGATTTTGAAGGCTCGATTTCATGCAATAGAACCCAGGTAGGCACGATCTGGATTCCGTCAATGCACTTTCTTGTTTCTGGCAATGCATCCCCTTGTTTCTCTCAATGCAGCCGGTAGTTTCCGTCCGGAATCAGGCTGGAATCATTTTATTTTCCATCTTTCGCACCTTCCGGAGCCGTGTTATAATACAAATCGAGGAAAGTGCCGCAATCAAAAGTGTGCACATGCCCGGCGGTGTAGGAACCGTCGGGCTTCTTTTTTGCATAGAAAAACACCGCAACAGAATGATCTTTTCAACCATCCGTCACGGTGTCGTTTTCTTCGTCTGTATTCTTCCTTTTGCTGACTGCTCCTGTCTCCGGCTCTAAACCTTCCCAAGCTCCTTCAGAAATTAATCCTCAACTCCGACTTTGTCTGCTGTCGATGCCTGTCCTTCAGCAGGAACCTTCTCCGCTGCCTCTCCCTGAGTCTCTTCGCCTTTCTTCTTATAGTTCCTCTTCTTAACCGGCTCGCCTTCCTTCAGGTCAAAGATGATAACCTTCTCATCCGGGAAGAGCTTGCCTCTGAAGGTGAGATTCTGCTTTCCGTTAAACTCCGGCATCAGTTTTCTGATAGCCACGATGACCGCCGGGTGTCTTACCGTGATGGCGTAAACCTGCTGATCCGCAGGACGGCTGAACTCCAGAGAGTTCTTGGACTTCTCCGTGCAGGCCTGAATCGCCACCTGTTTGTTCACAGCGTCAACGGCCATCCTCACATAAGCCGGGAACATCAGCTCCGCTGCCGTCGGTTTGTTAAACTTCAGCATATTTCCCATGACGGTCATCACCGCATCGCTCTTACCAACTTCCAGTTCAATCACTTCAAATCCCTTTAATACATCTGACATAATACTTTCCTCGCTTTCCTTATTAATCTGTTCCTTCACCGGCAGTTCCACCACTGTTCCCGGTGTATTGTTCAAAACCTTTTTCGTAGCAGCCTCCAGCCTTGCAATGGACACGTCCTTCCACAACGGGCTCAGCGTCACAAATCCCTTCAGCACACCTGCTGCCAGTGGAATGAGCCGCTGCTGGTCTCGGCGCTTCCAGTTCTTATAATTCATTTTTTCCAGAAGCTCTTTTGCCCTGTCCCAGACTGCCCTGCTCACAATCGCATCATGGTGATCTGCGATGTAATACTGCTCACGCTCACCGTTATTCTTCCTTGATTTGTGAGTCAGGAAATCTTCCGTGTAGGTTTTCTGCATCAGAACGTCTCCGCAATATTTCTCATTTGCAAGAATATTCCTGACGCTGTTGCTGGACCAGGCATTGCCCAAAACTGTGGTTACGCCCTTCTGGTTCAGCTTGTTTGCAATCACCGTAGGATGAATTCCCTGAATAAAGCTTTTATAAATGTACCGAACTGTCTCCGCCTCATCCTCGATAATGACAAGATCACCGCACTCGTCACTGGCATAACCCAGCAGGCAGGCTGTCGGTATCTTCTGGGTACCGTTCTTCATTCGCTTCACGATAGCCCATTGGATGTTCGCAGAAATGCTTCTGGATTCTTCCTGGGCGACTGAGCTCATGATGCTTAACACCATTTCCGTTTTGTCATCCAGAGAAGACAGGTTTTCCTTTTCAAAATAGACTTCCACCGGCGGGTTCAGCGCCTTCAGAAGCCTCACATGGGTCAGGCAGTCCACCACGTTTCTGGAGAATCGGCTGATGGATTTCACAAATATCTTGTCGATTTTACCGTCCTTGCAGTCCTCAATCATCCGCTTAAATTCTTCACGGTGCTTCACCTGGGTGCCGCTGATGCCTTCATCCGCATACACGCCCACAAGCGTCCATCCTACATGAGCATTTATATAATCCGTATAATGCTGCACCTGCAGCTCATAGCTGGATGACTGAGCCTCATCATCCGTGCTGACGCGGCAATAGGCTGCACATCTTAAAATCGGTGCCGTCTCTCCTTCCGGAATCACGCCGACGGTTGCCGGTATGACTTCCACTTCGTAGGTTTTATTGCTGCTTTTTCTCTTTTTCTGTTTGATGGCACGCCTTACAATCACTTTCCCGGAGGTTTTGGGTTCAGAGTTCAGCAACTCCTCCATGAGGCCGCCATCCTTTTCCTCACTCAATTTGATCACCTCCTTCCATCCGTCAAATCCATATCTATAAGGTAAAATAATAATACCTTTTGGTAACTTCTTGTTACCCTCATCGTCAAATACAATTTGAGTAAATCAGATTTACCAAATAGCGATGGGAGGAATCACAAATGGATTCTAGGATATTAGGAGCAAACATAAGAAAATACAGACTTGAAAAAGGACTTACTCAGGATGAAGCCGCTGAGCTTTGCGGCTTATCGGAAAATTATTTCCGTCAGATCGAGCTTGGTAACAAAACACCTCAGGTGAAAACTCTCGTCACGATAGCCGAGGTGCTGGAGGCTCCTGCAGATAATCTTCTTGCCGGCAATATAACCATCAAAGACCACCAGAAATCAAAGGATCTTCTTTCCATCATAGACCACCTGCCGGCAAACAGGAGAAAACTGGTTCTTACCCAGATTGAAACCCTGTTAAAATCCCTCGAATCCCTATAATTTTGCAATTCCATCGCTGATTATATTACCATAACTAACAGGTAATTTATACTTACCATATAGAAACGCACGTTATAAAAGGGAGCCTTCAAAAGCTCCCTTTCGTTATGCCCGCATCAGCGGTTTCTGTATTTGCATTTTGCATTGACTTCGTCAAATACTTCCCGTGAAACCAGTGCTTCTCTTTCACAGTGTTTACCCAGTTCCATGCATCTTTCATAATGCTTGCACTTGCCGGCGTAACCTTCGTTCTTTATCACATTCCAAACTTTTTCTGCGTACCATTTCTGACTTTTATCACCATCGACAACCATTCCTCTGTATACCTGAGGCGTTACGACACCGTTCTCATTCAGATAAACCGTAGCCTTCCTGAGCTTTCCTTCTTCCTTTGCAATCTCATAGATTTTCCGGATCTCATTAAGAATCTCAGGATCCGCATAAGAGCCGTCTTCTTTATTGAT
>JABUSW010000288.1 GCA_021443885.1 Blautia sp. | reverse complement strand
TCATCCATAACGATAATCTTCGCATCCTTGGAAATGGCTTTGGTAATCTCCACCAGCTGCTGCTGCGCAGGAGACAGTTCCCGCACATAAACCCTTGGGTCAATGTTGATCTCATACTGATCAAAAATCGCCTGCGTCTTTTCGATCATCTCTTTTTTATTGCTCAATCCGTGCATTTTACTTCCCAGACAGATATTTTCCGCAACTGTCAACGAAGGAATCAAGTTGTACTCCTGATAAATAACCTCTACACCATGCTGTCTGGACACTGCCGGAGTCATTTTTTCATAAGTCTGACCGCCAATGAGAATCTGCCCTTCGTCATTTGTAACAGCTCCGGAAAGTACCTTGATCAATGTGGATTTTCCTGCACCGTTCTCACCCAGCAGTGCATGCACCTCTGCCTCGTTGAAATTAACACTGACATTGTTCAAAGCAACGACGCCGGGATATCTTTTGGTGATATTTTTCATCTGTAATATGGTATTTCCCATTCTAGTGCTCACCTTTCTTTAAAATGGCGCTGCCGAAGCGACAGCGCCTTGTTTGGATTCCCTATGCAATTATTTATTCATGTATTCTTCGATATTTGAATCGTCGATCGGGAAGATGCTTCCGTCGATTCTAGGAATGATCTCGCTTTCTGTAAGGATCGGAACGATACCTTTCATCAGGTCAGCGATGGTATCCGGAATACCGCCCATGGAAATGGTCCCGCGAAGCGCACTCTCATCCGTAAGAGAAGCACTGATCTTAGCATCAACTTCGTCTGTCTCATCTACGGTAAAGATAGCAAATTTGCTCATATCAGCAACAGGGCTGTCAGAAGACATAATAAAGGACTCTGCGCCAAGTGCAGACTCTGCATTACAGGTCACGATAACATCGATATCCGGGTTAGCATTGAACTGATTCTCTGTCATACGACGAGCAACGTTTCTGTCATCCTGGTTCTCGGACTCTTCCTCAATAATATTATTCTTCGGGTTTGTCTTAAGAGCTTCCACGATAGCGTCTGAACGAACAACGATTTCCGGCTGTGTTGATCCACGAAGAACGTAAACGTTTACTTCTCCATCGCCTCTGTCTGCGAAGGTCTCATTGATCCACTCATTTGCCATATCACCGCAGGCAGAACCCATTACAGTTTCCTCTGCAGAAATCATTTCAGAAGTAACATTCGGGATCTCCATAGCAAAACCAAATACCGGAACGCCTGCATCTACTGCATTCTTAACAACGGTTCCCAGAGCCTCACCATTTACCGGGAATACAATGATAAGATCCATACCCATGGTTACGTAGTTCTCGATCTGTTCGATCTGTTTTGTAACATCACCGTCGCAAGAGTCGATCTGCATATCGCATCCAAGTTCCTCCGCAACCGTTGCCTGAGCTGCCTGCGTCAGATAGTTGATAAAGTCACTTGCCAGTGTCGGTACCGTCATACCAATCTTCTTGCCCTGCGCTACGCTCACATCCACAGTCGTTTCAGCTGCCGCATCTTCTGCGAATACGTTGATTCCGCTGCATCCTACCAGTAAGGTAACTGTCGCAGCGACTGTCAGTAAAACACTCATTAGTTTCTTTTTCATGATTTCCACTCCTTTTTTCAATATGGTGTATTCATTGTACCGTTTTACTCCTGATGATACAATGAGACGGAGTTTCAAAAAGGTGCAATATTTTTCGATTTCTCTCCCAAAAGGTTCCGAAAATATTATACCTTGTCCTCCCGCATTACAGAGTAGATTTCCATATGCTCCGTATTGTTCATGATATATATTTTTTCACAAATATTACGCAGATCATTCATGTTCTGCGATGCGATCAGTATGGTTGTTCCTCTTTTTGCCAACTCCTCCAGAGTCTTAAGAATTATATCCTTCATAAAAATATCCCCATTCGCAAATGGTTCCATACACAGCATTATCTTCGGACAAAACAGCTCCCAGCGCTTCAGGTAAACAGAAATTCTGGCATAATAATCCAAATTCCGTACCCTCTCTTTTCGCAGTTCTTCCGGAATTCCCAACGCATCTCCCTGCTCCTTCTCCAGAATTCTCGCAATCTTTTTTCCATGGAGAAAAAAACGCACCTCATTGTGGCTCAGCACAGGAAGACTCAGATTCTCCCCTACATTCAATTCCGGTACCAGAGGCAGGTCACTGAAATCCCGCAAAAGATAACCAATTCCATTTCGAATGGCATCCCAACTGTTTTTCGGCCGATAGATTTTTCCCTCGAGACGAATCTCAAGCCCAGGATTTTCTTCTTCCCCCAGCAGGATTTTTAAAAGGCCCAGATTATTGCGATTATTCATATCATATAATCCCACGACCTCCCCTTCATGGAAGGACAACACCGTAGCTCCGGCTGTATCCGCTTCTTTCTCCGCGCCGGTTTTCTGTGCAGATCTGCGAACACCGATCACCTCTTTTGGGGTACTGTATAACTGTTTCCTTCGCTTTGGCAGTTTTACATCTCCAAACAACAGGCGGCGGCAGTAATCTTCACTGTAATCCTTCTCATAAAAAGTACGTATGTTCCTTCCCCGCCGCAAAACGATCAGACGATCTGCGTGGGTCCCGTATGCCTCTGCATCATGGCTGGCATAGATAACAGATGTATTTTTATCCTTCAGCACATCCAACAGGTCCAGTAGGCGTTTCTTCTCCCAGATACCAAATCCCTGAAAAGCATTGTCAATATATACCAGCTTTACCTCATTCTCAATGGCCCGCAGCAGCTCCACGATCCTCCTGTCGGCCTCTGACAACTGTTCCACCTTTGTCTCCGGGGACATATAAGGAGCATATCGACTCAGCATAATCCTGGCCCGGTACATAATGCCGGGCATCCATACCGGCTCATAAAATCTTCTCTTTCGATTGATAACAAAAATATTCTCCGCAATAGACAACCCGGGAATCAGTGTGCTGTTTCTGCCCAGACAGATTACCGATTCTACAAAGGGAAATTTTTCTCCGGGACTGCATGTTTTCCCTTCAAACAAAACTCTGCCTGCTGTCAGTGGTATCGTACCGTTCAGATACTCATACAGTACCGTTTTTCCGGAGCCGGAGGCTCCCAGAAGTCCAACAGTTTCCCCTTCTTTGATGTAGAAATGGAATTGATCCAGTCCCACCGTCTCCCGAACTCCGGCAACCGCTTCCTGCATCTGCAGTATCTCTCTTTTCATGCTCACACCCTCTCAGAATACGGTATCTTCGGAATGACGATCTCTACCTCTGTACCCAGATTCAATGTACTGGAGATATGTAATCCATATTCCGGTCCATAAAGCATTTTCAGCCGATTATTGACGTTTTTAACGGCAATTCCATTGTGCCCGTTCGTCTGTAGATTACCGGAAACCTCCATCTCTTCCTTCAGGCTGCGGTTCAACTCCGCCAGTCGTTCTTCCGTCATTCCCATCCCATCGTCGGCAACTCGGACGATCAGCTTACGGTCTGTCGTGTCAATGTGGATATAAATGTGTCCCTGTTGGATTTTCTGCTCCATACCATGAAAAATCGCGTTCTCCACAATGGGCTGAAGGGTCATTTTCGGAATCAAACAGCGGGCATACTCTTCATATTCCACATGCGGATAGATCTCAAAAAGAAACCGATCCTGAAAACGATACTGCTGAATGTGAATATAATTGCGAATATTCTCAAGCTCCTGCACCAATGTTACATCATCTTTGTTCTTGCTGATATTATAGCGAAAATATTTCGCCAAAGTTTCTGTCATATCTGCAATCTGATAATTATCATCAATTATGGCCTGTCCGCGTATGGTCTCTAAGGTATTATATAAAAAATGAGGATTGATCTGATTCTGCAGTTCCGCATACTGAAACTGCTGCCGCAGCAAAGCTTCCTTGTGCTCCCTTTCCATAGACCGCTGCAGCTCCTCGTTGATCTTTTCCATATTTCGTTTCATCCGATTCGCATTCTCCAGATAAATAACCACCACAAAAACACCCAGAATGACACATGCAATCGTAACCGCCCACCACTGCGAACGGCTCAGGGGATGTTTCTGGTCCATCCATGCACAGACGGAAATCAGAGATATCATCACTGCGTTCACCAGAAACATCATAACGGATCCCAAAACATATTTTCTGTCAAAGTTGCCTTTCATCCCAGCCTCCTATCGTCCATACATTCTACGGTAGGCGGAGGGTTTCAGACCAACAGCCTTCTGAAAGGATTTGCTGAAATATTTCGCATCCGTATAGCCAACCTCTTCTGCTATCTCCATAATAGGTTTATCCGTTGTTTTCAACAACTCCTTAGCACCTTCCATCCGGAAAGACAGAAGGCAGTCACTGAAGCTGATTCCCATCTCCTTCTTGAACATGGTACTAAGGTACGTATTACTCAGACCAATCGCTTCCGCCACTATCTCCAATGTCACCTGCTCCCGAAAATGCTCTTGAAGGTATTGCCGGGCCATACGTACAGGCCTCTGTTCCCTGTTGTTTTTCTCTGTAAATTGCGCCTCAAATTCATGCTGAACCAGCTCAATGAAACCATGAGCCATATCGTTGACATCAACACAGGAATCCATGCATTGATGGAGCTTTTGGAAAAAGGCATCGCCATTCTCCCCGGAATGATTCTGATGGATATCAAAATCCATATTGTTTCGCAGCATCTCTATGATCCGATCAAAATAATCATAAAAGGCAACCGGAGAAAAATTGATCACACGCTTAATCCTCATCAGATCCGAGGTAATTCGTCCCCGAAAAGCGCGGTAATCCAGAGAAACTGTCGTTTGCTTCAGTTCACGGACACTATCCCTTAGTATCGCCTCCACATCTACGGAAGTATAGTTCAGCTGCTTGTTCCAGATGACGCGATCCAGTCCCAGATCGCCTCTGCATTTAATGGCTGAAACTGCCTCGTAAATGGATTCTGACACCTGACTGATGTCCCCTTTGAATCCTCCGATTCCAACCGTAGCATGCAGCCCCTGAAATTTACCTGTCTCCTGAAGAAGCCGGTGAAAAGTATTCTCTATAGAATTCTTAACGTTCTGCTCTTCCTCATAATGATAATTGATGATGGTCATGATTCCACTATTGATGCGGCTATTAATGTACTCTCCCTTTCCTTCCCGGAAATCGTGTTCCAGCATATGCTCCATCTTTTGCAGCATCCCATCCAGATTGAATGCCCGATCATCTGTATCCAACTTCAAAAGCACTGCCACAAATTGAGCTCTGTCAAAGCCAGAGTTGTCATTCTCTTCCTTACGATCATTCCCGATACGAAAAGCCTGTTCCCGATCCATAATGTCACTGATGAAATGCTGTCGAATTCGTTTCCGATCGTTGAACACACGCTCTTTCAGTGCATCCTTCTCCTCTGCCTGTTTCACAAGTGTATCGTGTTTTTCAGCCACCTTTTTCAGTGTTGCCTCCAACTCAGACTTGTCTATGGGTTTCAGGATATAATGCTCAACGCCCAGATTCAATGCGGTATGGGCATACTCAAACTGCTGATATCCACTGATAATAATAACTGTGATACCCTGTTCTCTTGTTCTGCGAACAATTTCCAACCCATCATAACCGGGCATACGGATATCGGTTATCACAAGATCCGGATGCTGTTCCTCTATGACTCTTAAAGCATCCACTCCGTTATGTACCATATCGATGACCTCCATCCCATAGTTCTCCCAGAAAATGAGCTTGCGGATCATCATACAAATATTCTTTTCATCGTCAGCAATCAATACTCTTAGCATTTTTCCTCCTGTGATGCACTTTACAGGCATGTCATTTCTACTTTCCAATAAGAAAATGTTCCTTTGTACTCTTCTTTTTCCTTCTTTAGCTGCCCGCCTGTCTTCCCCATGTCATACCGGATCTGATCCATATCCATATCCAGATCCACCAGATGCTCCTTAAGCAATGATACCCGTCTTACTTCCGTCGCTCATTTTTGGCAACTACAAATCTCTTCGTCGCAGTTGTAATGCAAAACTTCTTCCAAAATCTTTTTTTCGTCATATTCCGGAGCATATTTCCTGACAATCTCCGCAACACGCCGGGTCTCCTCCAATGTTTCTTCCATCGCATCAGCAATCTGAGGCAGCGTAAATCCTTTTTTCATCTTTTTGATAATTAAGCGAACCCTTATTTCCTCTCTGCCTTCTTCTCTGCCTTCTTCTCTGCCTTCTTCTCTGCCTTC
>JABUSW010000105.1 GCA_021443885.1 Blautia sp. | reverse complement strand
GATAAGGCAAGAATAGCGAAACTGGGCTATGAGGTAGTTGCTCCATAATGGAATAATTCTTGATTGATTGAAATTGATGGAACAGGCCCGGAATCTTTCAATGCCTTGCAATCACTGTGATATAAGAAAAGCACCGTCCGTTTTCGGATGGTGCCTTTTTGGTGGACGATCAGGGGCTCGAACCCTGGACACCCTGCTCGCCTGACGTCATGTTATCAGGTGTTACAGGATGCCGCCAAGTGTTATGTCGCGATGCTGTACTGCAGTGATTGCAACGGGTACAAGGCTCTCGCAACAGGTTATAACACGAAGTAACTGTATATTTCACTAATTGAGACCAGCTTGCACACTGTTTCAGACCATTGGTCTCGCTCAGTAAGAGCATTGGTCTCACTACGTAGGTTGAATCCTCTATAATGGTTGTGGCACACGTGAGTGTGACTATGAATCATAAGGAGGATCAATTAAATGATCGATTATCGCGAGATTCTGAGACGATTAAGCCTCGGATATACTCAACAACAGATTGCATCGAGTCTGCATTGCTCGCGCAATACTGTTAGAGACGTTAGGAATACGTCTGACCGGATTGGAATCAAGTGGCCGCTTGATGACTCGGTAACCAACGAGGAACTGGAAGCCATATTTCATCCGAAAAAGAATGCGACAGACACTCTTCGCAAAGAACCCGACTGTGAATACATCCACAGAGAGCTTGCGAAGAAAGGTGTAAACCTTAGTCTTCTATGGAGCGAGTACTGTTCAGAATGCTACACCAACGGAGAGACTCCGTATATGTACACTATGTTCTGCAGGAAGTATCGCCAATGGGCTAAACTCACCAAGGCCACAATGCGCATTCAACATAAACCAGGCGAGGTAATGCAAGTAGATTGGGCTGGCAATACTATTCCAATCTACGATGTCGCTGGCAACGAAGATAAGGCCTATGTTTTTGTTGCTGTACTGCCATGCAGTTGCTATGCATATGCAGAAGTGTGTGCAGATATGTTGTCAGAAACATGGTTGATGTGCCATGCACACGCATATTCGTACTTTGGTGGTGTGACCAGGTTACTCATACCGGATAACCTTAAGACCGGAGTTGTACGCAATACTCGGTATGAAACAATCCTCAATCGAAGCTACGAGGAACTTGCCACATATTACGGCACAGCCATAGTCCCTGCAAGAGTCGAGCATCCTAAAGATAAGAGTCTTGCAGAAGGAACGGTTAGATTTGTATCTACTTGGATTATTGCAGCACTGAGAAACCGAAAGTTCTTTACTATTGAAGAAGCTCAGTCAGCGGTTCAGGAAAAGCTTGAAGAACTTAACCGAATCCCATTTAAAAAACGGGAAGGAAACCGCTACGACGCTTACTGCAATGAAGAACACAGTTTCATGAAGCCGCTCCCTTTAACCCCGTATGAACCGGCAGTCTGGTCCACTGCTACGGTTCCCCTTGATTATCTCATTTCGGATGGAAAAAACAAATACTCTGTTCCGTTCGATCTCATAGGTGAATCGGTAGACATTCGCCTGACAAGGCAATTAGTTGAGGTATTCTTTAAGGGTGGTCGTGTTGCTTTGCATCACAGGGAACCTTACAGAAAGCGGGATGCAATAGTTGTTCCTGAGCATATGCCGGAACAACACCGTAAATATCTATCGTACAATGCAGACAATTTCACCGAATGGGCGAAGACCGTTGGTAGTAACACAGCATCAGTTGTAAGTTATTTCCTTGAATCCGGAAGAGAGCCGGAACAAGGATACAAAGCTTGTGTAAGCCTTATGAATCTGGCTCGCAAGCATAATGCTCAGAATCTTGAAAGAGCCTGTGAACAGGTTCTGAAGTATGCATCCACTCCCAGCATAAGAACAATAACAGCTGCCATCAGGGCTTTAAGTAAAATCACTGCTGATGAAACACACATTAATGAGAATTCTGATCGTCATGGAATAACACGTGGTGCAGCCTACTTCTCCAGAGGAAAGGAGGTGAGCATCAATGAATAATCAATCCACAATAGACATCCTGCGTGAGCTTAGATTGTCTGCAATGGCTGATGAGCTTCTTTTTCAGTTGGAAAATCCTACATCCTACAGCAAGCTTGGCTTTGAAGAGCGGCTGGCTCTTATGGTGGATGCGGAATGGAATCGTCGCAGAAGTAATAAGCTGCAGAGATACATTTCATCAGCGAAGTTCAGTCAGCCAAGTGCATCAATAGAAAACATAGAATACTACGCTGACCGTCATCTTGACAGAGCAGAGATACTCAGATACTCAACCTGTCAATTTATTGATGATGGTCATCACATAATTCTCAAAGGCGCATCTGGCAACGGCAAGACTTACATTGCTTGTGCATTGGGAAATGCAGCATGTAGAAAGTTCAAGACAGTTAGATATGTTCGTATGCCGGAGTTAATCGATGAACTCGCCGTAGCACGTGAACTCGGGTCCTTCAATAAAGTCATTAAAACATACAAAAAGGTTGATCTGCTAATTCTCGATGAGTGGCTAATACGCAAACTTAAACCTCAGGAGTCTTATGACATTCTGGAAATAGTTGAGGCTAAATGTGATGGAAAGTCCGGTTCTATACTATTCTGCACTCAGTATGAGCACGATGGATGGTATGAACGGATTAATCCGAATTCCGAAGATGACAGTCCAATTACTGAGGCCATTATGGACAGAATAATCCATAACTCATACGAAATGCGAATTGATGGCGAAATTTCAATGAGGGAACGGCATGGCCTCAACACTAAGTAGGAGGTGCACTGAAGTAATGATTACCAGATGTCCCTACGATGAACAAATAGAATGTGATCTCTGGATAGAATACCAGGTCATAAAAGTATCGCTTGAGGAAGCAGAGCAACTGTATAGCAACAACCAAAGGTTGATTATGTTACTGCGAGATAGAGTCAATAATCTGGAATCTATTCTCAACGATGCAGGTATAGCTTACCCATCAAGCAATATCTAAGCACTTATTAGTTAATGGCTCTTGTAGTGTTTATCTAATGCTACAAGAGCCTGAAACTCAAGCAGTGAGACCACTGCTCTCATACTGTGAGACCAATGGTCTGAAACAGTGTGCAAAGTGGTCTCGTAGATTGAAATATACAGTAACAATTAGCGCAAAAATATAAAAGGCAAAAACTTTTGTGGGCAAGATCAGCACTCCCGAAATACAATCCGGAGTGCTGATATCTTTTTCTCACGAAATGGCGTGTTGCAAAGAGGTCTATTCTCACGGTATGGCGGATACATCAACTTGTTTGTTCAATTTGGACAAACAAGTTTGCCGTTAACATACGCTCTTTTCATTATTTCCTGCAGTCTTCTATTCTTGTCAAATACATCTTCGCTAAGATCGTTTATTTCCAGCAAGCTTTGTATACACCATTCCGGATCCTGAGTGTGAAACGACAGGTACAGATCATTCATCTGTCTGTAATCAAAAAGCTTCATTATGAATTTTGTTGATTCTTCTCTGGTATACGAAATGTATCTGTACATATAACCTATCCAGAACAGCGCGCTCCGGGAAAACTTATTCTTCCCGTAATCAGATTCACCAAACTGTCCGAGGATGTCATTGATCCCATCATTTACATCTAGTGATACGGCTGAAGGGTCGTTCATATCCAGCTTTTTCAACAACTCAGAGTGCAGAAATCTTCTGATAAACACTCCGGTAGAACAATCCAGCTCCGTCGATTTTTCGAACAGCTTTCCCTGAAATTCAGCCAGCAGCAATCCATTATGGTCGAATTCTCTCATTTCAATATTTCCTCAATATACAAACCTGTTTTATACTCTCTCTTGGCGAGCTTTATTTTTGTATCTATCTCATATCCCCGCCCTACCGATCTCTTCCGGCAGTCATCTCTTTCCGGACTGCATAGATAGTACTTTTCGATTGGATGAAGATTGTTTATTGCTTTTTCTGTTTTAAAAATGTATTGCAGTCCAAGGTTTGATGCCGAAAGAGAATGGAGCGCTACATCTGCATTTATTTCACCGTCAGTAAACTGTGCCATGGTATAAAACATCTTATTGTCGGCAATAGGCGCTATGATCAGATCTGCAGCCTCTATTCTGCTAATAATGTCGTAGATCATCTTGTTGGGGAGATATTCCGCTAACGTCCCACGGTAATAGCATATGGCGAGCATCCAATCCAGGGAGCAATCAAATCTTTCTATTTTTAACCCCTTCAGCGAATAACCGAATGAATAGACTGAAGAATTTTTATTGCTGAAAACAAACGATATTGCCTGGTTATATGTTTCTCCAAGATAGAAGCCTTTTCCAAAATCACAGTTATGCCTTGCCCCGGTATGAGTAATCTCGGACAGACCGTTTTTTGAACCATGGAATAGTACATATGGGTCATTCTCTTTCAGAAGATGCTCTTTTGTAGAATTGATCCTATATCCCTTTTCGTAGATATATGCATAAAATTTTTCGCACACACCAGGAGTCGTCTTTCCGGTTTTTCTGATTTCTTCAAGCGTGGTCCGCGAAATTCCTGTTTTATCAGACAACTCAGCATAATTTGTTTTATCTGCCTCTACAATAAACCCAATATCTTCCCTTATTCTGTAATCACATTTTACATTGATCATTAGCATGCCCACCTTTCGAGGTATATCATAACACAAATAACCTGTTTGTTCAATTTGGACAAACAAGTTGAACAACGGGCAGAGGCTTTATTAAATTATTTCAAACATCGAACTATCATCGTATCCTCTGAAATATATAGCAGTGTTACGTAATGAGATGAGTATTCGTCACAAAATGGCGGATTGTTCCATCAACTTGTATGAACCTTTGCCGATTTTCACGACAGTGCCGTCGTTGATAAAAGAGTTCAGTAAAGGAGCCAGGCGTTGATTTGAACACCTGACTCCGTTTTTGATATAGCTGGTCTTAATCGTTCTGCTTTTTATTTTGAAGATGACTTTTGCTTATGGTAGTAATCGAACATTGACTGGATCTGATTGCTGCAAGGTATACCGAGTTCATCTTCCAGATACTTTCTCATCCTTTTTTCAGTGACCCGCGCCAAAGACACAGCATCGTGATCCAGGAGAACTTCCAGTGTTTCATAATACTGATCTTCATCGTAAGGATCGGCTGTCATCGCCTGGTCATAATAGAGCCAGGCGTTTTCTATGTCATCTTGACCGGCGTAGAGCCGTGCGATCGTAAGCAATGTGTCTTTTCTGTAGTAGCTGAAGCGCTCGCGGTCCATTTCAAGGAATGATTCATATGGGAATTCCGGAAGGAACTCACCGCAATAAAGACCATAAAGATCAAGCCATTTGATGAAGTCCTCAGAGCCGGACTTTTTCAGATTCATATACTGCTGCTCGAAATCTCTTAAGTCCAGAGATACCAGATCCAGATCAAGCTGATAACGGTCTTTCTCACGCAATATGCAGCTGGAGTCTTTTGCCTGACTCGATATGGCAGCATCAAGGGCTTTTCTCAGAACAGAGAGAGCAACATTGAAATTATTGATCCCCGAAGAGGCAGTACTGTCAGGGAAAAGCTGATCAATGATGTAGTCCTTGTTGATCCACCGTCCCTGATTGACTATCAGCAACAGCAGCAGGCGGATGCTGGCGGATCGTTTGATATTAATAGCCACGTTATTGCAGCTTATCGCAAACTGTCCTAATGTCTGGATATATATCTTAGATTGGTGTTCAGAGTTGTTAGCAGATGATCCCTGATCGGAGTCTGTACTGATCCAGGTGTACTCGTTTTCCGTTATAAGCGTATGAAGTTCCTGCTCATATCTCATGCAGGCTTTTCCGTCAGTACTGACAGGGATCATGCTTTCCAGAACCTCAGCGTGAAGAAGCTTAGAGAGCGAGGATAGTTTATATGCTGCTTTAAAATGCTCGATCGCTTCTCCATCCTTGCCGGCAGAAAGCAGAGCCTTAGCCAGAGTCAGATGTGCATAGGCACGGTCATATCCGGATAAACTGTCTTTGACGATATCGAGGGCTTTCTGAGCGTGCTGAACAGCATCGTCTGCCATACCGTCAGCCCGGTCTATAGTGCTCATGGCGGTGTAAAGCCAGAAATTCTCATAATCATCTTCAGATATCAGTTCCATTGCCTGCTCGATATAATCGCGTGCCTGGTCGATATCCTGTGTCGCAAGGCGGATCCTCTGTGCCT
>JABUSW010000298.1 GCA_021443885.1 Blautia sp. | reverse complement strand
TCGGAATTTGACTTCTACTCGTCTGGAGGCTTCTTTGTCCACGTTGCCCTGGGCATCCAGGATGGGATTGGACATGGAGTGTCCGTTTACCGTGAGGAAATCCTGCAGATCCAGGGATTCGCTTTCATTCAGGAAAGCATATTGATTCTCCAGAAGGTATTCTGCCACCGCCAGGGAACGCTGCTGGGACAGATATAAATTATATGAATAATCTCCGTCTGTGTCGGTGTAACCATCAATGATGATCTCTGCCAGATATGGTTTGAAGTCTTCTTTCAGCAATACTTTACAGTAGATGGGAAGCACCTTGCTGAGGGCATCCTGACCACCTTCTGTCAATTCGTAATCATCTACGTCGAACATGACATTGGCATCCAATGTCATGGCACCGGTCTTGGCATCGATGTTAACGTTGATATTATTGGCGGCAAATTCACTTTGCAGGGCTTCTACAACCTCTGCCTTGACGCCGATGATGTTATCGATTTTTTTCTGCTGCGCTGCCAGGAGAGCAGTTTTTTCGTCCAGTGCCGTAGCCTGGGCGTTCAGGGTTGCTTCCTGATTCTCCAGTTTGATAGCCAGCTGATCCAGAAGGGCCTTCTGTTCATCCAGCTGTGCACTTTGCAGCTTCAGCTGTTCGTCCTGATCAAGAAGCTGTGCATTCTGCGTCTGGAGCTGTCCTTCCTTTTCCGCCAGCTGGGACTGCTGATCCAGGATCTCCTGGGTATAGGCTTCCTGCATGGCGATCTTCTCGTCCCGCTCTTTGATGCTGTCGTCGTAGCTCTTCTGAGCCTGGAACATAGTCACACACATCAGCAATACGAAAAGCAGCAGAACACCTGCCATCATATCCGAGTAGGAGCGCCAGATATTAAAACCCTGCTCTTCTCTTCTTCTTTTCTTCCGCATGATACCTCCTTATTTAAACAGCTTTGTTTTTCCGTTCTTCTGTGATGCTTTTGTAAGTTCATGCAGATTTTTGGACATATCCTCCAGAAGCTTTTCCTGATGCGCACCCTGTACGTCCAGGGTATCCTGCAGCTTTTCAAATGCCCGCTTCTGAGCGCTGTCCTGGCTCAATCGTCCTCCTAAAATATGAATTTCATTGCTGTTTTTTGCCACTGTAACATCTGCAAGAAGCTGGCGGAGCTCTTCCATGGTAGCCAGTGTCTGTTTCTGATACAGATTGAATTCCTTCAGCTGATTCTCAAAGCTTTCTACCAGAACCTTGCCGGCTTTCATAGCCTCAGCACTTTCCTTGTTTGCCGCGCCGACACCCTGCATGCTTGCAGAGGCTGTCTCCACATATTTCTGCATTGCCTGATTACATGCAACCCAGAATTTTGCAGACGTTGCTTCTGCGTCTTTCATATAGTTGACAACATTCTGGTAATCCTGCTGCTGCATTTTCTGAATAGACTGATTCTCCTGGATCACACGGTTCGCAGTCTCCATGTACCGGTTCTGATAAGCGGTGATATTGGTGATACTTTCCTTCATCAGCTTATCCTGAGCCTGATAGGATTCCGAAAGCTGTTTGCTTAAGTTCTGATATAGCTCTCTGGTATAAGCGACATTTTCTTTCTGCGCAAGGTTCAGTCGATCCAAAGTGTCCCCAAGATCCTTGAACTGTGCCTGATAGGAATTGCGCATCTCTTTCATAAATACATCCAGGATATCCTTGATGGCATCCTGCTGACATCTTGTCACAGAGGTCACCATAAGATCCAGCGACTGATTCATGCGCTTAAAGGTAGGCGTAATGACGCGTTCAAAGCTTCCCGCCAACTGTTCCGATACCTGCTCTGCCACTTTTTCCAGTGCCTGTGCCTGCATCTTCTGGGTAGCCAGGAGAAGATTTCGTGACTCATTTTCCGCCGTTGGCATAACATATGCATGGAACTTCTCCAGGAAATCCTGCAGATTCTCTGTCAATCCGGAATACTCCGTCTTCATACCGTAGGTATATACGATAGAAAAAGACACACCATAAATGGAGGTCAAAAATGCCACCTTGATACCATCTACCAGAGAGGATACCGATGTGGTCATGGCTTCATATCCGTTGGGACTGAAGTTCTTCAGACCCCAGACAAGGCCCAGGAAGGTTCCCAGAATACCAAGACTGGTAAGAATATCCGGCACCATTTCCAGAAGTCTTCTATGAACATGAAGATCCACTTCGTCTTCATTCAAAAACTCATCAATATCGCCAAGACCTTCCTTACTGTTCTCGATGGTGGTTACAAAGTTATCCATCTTCCGATCCAGATATTTGTTGTCAAAGATTCCTCTCAGATAAGAAAGATTCTTCGGAGCTGTCTTACCGGGAATCTTGAACATATCTGTCAGCTCCTCTGCCGCATGATGCAAGGCATCTGCCAGACCGCCCATGCGAATCATACCTCCGATCAATCCGATCAGATATATCGTCAGCATAATTCCAAGAAATACAAAGTTATAAATCATTACACCCGTTGCGCCCTGCCCGATATAAAGGGTCATGGCAATAGCAGCGGCTGTGACAAATACGAATAATACTATATTTATCGCTCTTTTGCCCATTGGTTACCTCCTGTCTGATTTGTGTGCATTGCAGCGAAATAATCCGCAGGCACATTTGACACCCTGTCCAATTTTAAATACTCGAACCAGTGCCTGCCTGACCAACATTATATCATAAAATGCATTTCTATGTGTATACATAATTTTCCCGCGAAGTTACGATTTAAAGCCAGCTAAAACGTATAGCAAGATCCTCCAAGCCATATAAGGGCATCGCGTGCGTATGCTGTGTACGCTACCGCAAATTCAATAGAAGATCTTATCATGTTCCAGCAGTTTTGCCTTTCCATCCTTCACTTCAACGATGCTGATACTGCAGTTCGGGGGCACGCAGCCATGCCAGAAGCTTTCTTTTTCTTCATAGACATTCTGCAGCAACGCCCGTACAGCGCAGCCGTGGGAAGATACCAGTACCGTACGGTTCTGAAGTGCAGGATCCTGTATGAGCTCCTTCCAGAATTCTGCCGTTCGCTCCTCAATGTCTGCAATGTTCTCTCCCTTTTCAGGACGCGCAAACTGACGGGGATTCTTAAAAAAGACATCCATTTCCTTGCTTAGCACATTCCGGTTTTCGTCCATATAGACAGAACCTTCCAGAGTGCCAAAATTGATCTCCCGGATACGAGGCTCTTCGATTACCGGAATCACCCTGCCGTCCCTGGCGATCCAGTGATCTGCCTGCTCTGTAAATGCTGGTGTCAATACCTCCCCATGGTCACTTTGCCCTTTCAGCATTCCCAGAGCCGTCTGCTTTGCCCGAAGCAGAGGGCTGGTATAACATACATCAATGTGCAGATCGGATAAGACCCGCCCGGTGGCCACTGCAAGATCGATTCCTTCCTGTTCCAACGGGATATTGATGGTTCCCTGGGTTTTCTTCAGGCGATTCCAGGCTGTTATGCCGTGTCTGATTATATATATTAGCATAGTATTGCTCCTCGTATACTGTAATGGTTACAGAAAGAATCCATAGTTGCTTCTGCCACACACCACTCCACGTATCGTGACTGCTTCCGCAAAATGCATTTCTATGTAATCCAGATAGTTCCATGGTGTCTTATTAAACGAAACAAGCGGCTCCATCCCAGGCGGGACAGAGCCGACAAGAATACTTACAGTTTAGTTGTGCTTGCATAGCTATCTGGAACTCATACCGATGCCATGCATCAAATCAATCACGCACCGATCACGGAATAAATCTCTTCTACGGATGCCACATAATAATCCACATGATGGATTCCATACGGGATCAGTTCATGGAAAGCACTGTCGATTCGTTTGGATACCAGTTCGCAATGTTCTTCGTTCAATCCTGTCATCAGGATCAGATACTGTGCATTGTTGTAGCGGGTATAAAAATCCCCTTTACGGATGGATTTGCATATGGAATCCCGGAAAGCTTTCGTTACCTCCAGATCCCTTGGCCGCTTTTCCAAAAGTCTCCCCCCTGCGTTGCGCAGGGTACAAAGCATCAGGTAAACGGACATCCCGTTTCTTTCCGTCAATCGTTCCACTACCCGGTATGCATCGATAAAGCTGGGAAAAGCACAATAGTATGCGCCGTTTTTCTCATTCTGCTCCCGCAATCCGCCCTGAATGTCCGAAATGGACTTCGTACTGTTGGATATACGCTCGCCCATATATTCGAAACGCTCCAGCATCTCGGATGTGGGCGGAAGGTTCAATTCCTGAAAATACAGCTTTTCTGTATTCCGATAGACCTCGATTCCTTCACTGTACCGTCCCATACCGATGAGACTGTCAATCATCCAGATCTGCCAGGATTCAAAAGGATATATCTGCGCCGCTTCCGATGCACATTTATACAGTTCGTCATAGCGCTCCATTTCGAACAGGTAATGGCATACCTCTTCCAGGCAGGTCTTATACAGTTCGCCGTAATAATGATTATTTACCGATACCCAATCTTCACCAATCTGATCCGGCAAAAACTCTCCGAAATACATCCCGCAGGCTGCTTCATAATATTCAATTCTCTTATCTTTGTCCTGCTGTCTTCGTCCCTCATTTATAAGATCTTCAAAAATACTGCAGTCCAGCTCAATGGGAATCGAATTGTCCCATTTACAAATCCCGCCATTGATCAGCACATAGCTGCTGGTCGGCAATCCCAGCGACTTTAATCTCTTACGAAGTCTGAAAAGTGTATTATTTAACGTTGCATTCGGATTTTCAACTTCTTCTCTTCCATAAAGCATATCGATCAGAGATGCTTTTGAAACTCCCTCTTCCGCATGCAATGCAATCACCTGAAACAGTAACGTCACCTTGGAGGTGATGTTACGGTCCAATACGACCTCCACCCCGTTATACTGAATGGAAAATCTTCCAAACATATTGACTTTAAGTAGCTCCCCCATATAGCTGCCCCCCTGATCGACCAACATGAATTCCGATAAAATGAATAGTTCCTGTTGATCAATCCAAAAATATCTTATATTATATCAATATTTTGTTGCAAATTCAACTTGTAATACCATATATCGAATAGATTTTTTGTAATACCATACTATAATATTAACTGGTTAACGTGACAAAACTGTGACACATTTCGGTTTCAATGACGATTCTGCTCATACCAGGGGCAAAATGTCCTATGTTCTACAGTTCAGACACATCCGGTTCCTCCGGCTCCTTTACCAGCATCTCCTGTACGGACTGCCTTGCCTTCACAATATCCTTTTCGAAGTATGCGTTGATCTCTGCTCCGATCAGTACGATATTCATACAGAAATACAGCCACATCATAACCAATACCAGAGCCGTCAGGCTTCCATACATATTCGTAAAGCTGGGAAACAGATAAAAATACAACGAAAAAGCATACGAGAAGACGGACCACCCAAATGCAGTAAATACTGCACCCGGCAGTTGGCTGAAAAACGAAGCCTTGCGGTTTGGCAGCATTTTATACAACAGCAGAAATATAACGATCAATGCAAGAAATACCGGCACGGTTCTGGCTCCGATAATCTTTGCCAGAATCTTCCCTAATGCCGGTACATATCTGGCAGCAACAGACTGAATACGCCCGCCCAGAACCAGAAGCAGCAAAGAGCCAATGATCGCGATGACAAACAATAATGTGTAAAATATGGCTCTTAACCTGGTAATCAGCCAGTTTCTGGTCTCTTTCACATGATAGATGGTATTCAGGCCGTTGATCAGAGACTGCAATGCCTTGCCGGAAGACCACAATGCAATGGTGGCCGATACCGGAAGAACCGCTCCGCTTTTGCCATAAACCTCTGCCAGAACCGCTAACACGAAGGGCTGAATATTACTGGGAACAAATCCCATGATCGCTTCCCGCACCATTCGATAAGTAAGCGGCGTATACCTTAATACTGTTGTCAGAAACAAAATAAACGGAATAAAAGACATCACCAGGAAGTACGCACACGATGCCGCATATGCTCCCAGATGATCCTGCAGCGACCGGTTATATAAACCTGCCAGCCGATCCGATATATTTTTCTTCTTCATTTTACCATTCATGTTTGATCAACAATTTTCCTTGTAATAAGCAACATCCTTTTGGAGTGTCTCTAATCGTGTACCACTTGCAGAATACTCTCTTTCCACGATATATGCTTTGCAGCCATGTGCATCAGCAGTTTCCCGTAGTCTCTTCCAGTCCACCAGCCCTTCCCCGGC
>JABUSW010000331.1 GCA_021443885.1 Blautia sp. | reverse complement strand
CCGCCGGCACTTAGTGAATTCGAGCGAAAGCGAAGAATGAACTTAGTGCTGCTGCGAGACGAAGGGAGCGAAAGCGTGTTTGCGATACATATATCCCGTCTTCTTTGCGTAAATTTATAAATTCATAGATTCAATTACATTAGTCCAAATGCGGCGTAGAAAAGTCCAAGAACCAGCAGTTCCACCGGAAGCTCCGACGCACGGTGCACATCATTTTTGCGGTTGAGGTAACAATAAGCCACATACAGCACGGCAACGATGATCACGCCAAGGATCTTACCGGAAATCTCCGGAATCCCCTGCCATGTAAAAGGAACCTCCAGAAGAAGCACCGAAAGGCATACCAGCATTCCCGACGGAAAACTGCTTTTAGATGAAAAAACCTTATCGATGATCAGGAGTACGATACCTGCTCCGATTAATGCGGTAAAAGCATTTCCTGCACCACTCTTGATAAAGTTCCCCTGCACAAGAGGATAAGAGAACACGACACCACCGGAGATATATTCCCGCAGCATTCCCAAAAGAACGAACCCGATATATACACAGGTATCGATCGTTAACACCTTGCTGAAATCAACAGAAGCACCGTTGGCAAAGTCTGCAGCGGCATCCTGTACAAAATGCTTTACCAGGAAGAGCGCAATGAAGAGAAGGCCAAAGAGCTCCTTCGTGGTCAGATCCGCTCCGTTGTATTTCAGGGCACCGTAAATTGCAAGGACTGTGACCAAAGCGCCCAGGACCTCAACACTGAGGAGTACCGGCTTTTGGAACTGCCCGGCGATCACATTCAGCAGGACATCGCCAAAAATCAACACGATCCCCACAAGCATTGCCTCTTTCATGCCGGAAGAAAACAGAACCATTGCCAGTGCAAACGCCTCAATGGGGTATTTTACAGTCTTGTTCATATTCGTATTTCCTTTCCGTCAGAAATTATTGCGCATCGATATAGCTGCAAGCGGAATCTCCGGCGATTCGGCCGAAAACAACGATGTCAGCAACGGCATTTCCACCGATACGGTTGCCGCCATGCACACCTCCGCAGACTTCGCCGGCTGCGAAGAGTCCAGGAATGACTTCCCCTTCGTCCGTGAGAACTTCTGTTTCAGTATCAATGCGGACACCACCCATGGTGTGATGGATGCCGGGAGCGATCTTGATTGCATAGTAAGGAGCTACGGACAGGTCGTGTTCCATACCGGTATCCCTTCCGAATTCTTCGTCCTTACCATTCTTTACGGCTTCGTTCCAGGTATTCAGTGTCTCTGCCAATGTTGCCGGATCGATCTCCAGTGCCTCTGCCAGCTCTTCGATGGTAGGAGCTTCTACAACGATATTATTCTTTACATATTTCTCAATAGCAGCAAGGTTGTCCCGAAGGTTCTGGTCAAAGATAACGTAAGCATAAGAACCTTCCTGTTCCAGCTCGGCTGCGGATACTTTGTCGCGGGTCAGCAGTTCGTTTGTAAAACGTTTTCCGCTCTGGTTGACAAGGATCGCACCGTCACCACGGACACCCTCGGTGATCAGCATGCTGGTGCTCTGTTCAACGGTGGGGTGAAGCTGGATCTGGTCGATGTCTACAAGCCCGGCACCGACGGCCTCTGCCATTACGATACCATCGCCGGTAGCGCCCGGAGCGTTGGTAGTAACGGTACCTTTCAGGTCCGGACGATAAGAACAGTACATTTCTTCGTTGGCACCGAAACCGCCGGTAGCCAGAATCACGGCACCTGCGTTAATTGTATAATCTGTTTTTTCAGAAACGGCTTTCACACCAACGGCTTTGCCGCCATCCATAATGATTTCGGTTGCTTCTGTTTCAAAGTATACCGGAATCTGCAGCGCATCCAGCTGCTTGGAGAAGGCTGCCACCAGATATTCACCAACGCCGGAACCATCTTCCGGAGAATGGATTCTGGAATTGGTAGCACCGCCGGAGAAGGATACCTTCGGGAGCGGAGCATCGATGGAATCCAGCCAGTCAATGGCTTCTGCGGATTTTTCTGCCATTGTGGTAACCAGATCGATGTCATTGATCTGATGTCCGCCTTCCATGGTATCTTCCACGAATTGTTCAACACTGTCTTCGATGCCCTGTTCATCCTGATAGTGTGTCTCAGCAGCGTTCATACCACCGGTCGCCTTGGTTGTATTTCCGCCGAGGTAAGGCATCTTCTCAAGGATGATGACATTCTTGCCCGCCTGATTTGCGGTGATCGCTGCAGCCATACCGGCACCGCCGCCACCGACTACAACAACGTCAACATCTAAGGTTTCTTCTGTTTTTTCAGCGCTTTCTGCAGATACGTCAACGCTTTCCAGATCTTCCGGTGTCAGACCGGCTTCTGCCAATGCCTCCGTAACGGCTGTTTTGATGGCGTTGCTGGATACCGATGCACCGGATACGCCGTCCACTTCCAGGGACTGTGCTTCTACAATTTTATCCGGAAGCTTTTCAACAGCGACGGAACCAAGACCTTCGGTCTCGCTGTCGCCGGTTACGTTCAAAGCCGTGATGGTATTGCCATCGATGGTAACGTCAGCGATGATCTTGCCGCCGAAACCATCTACCTCTGCGGTATAAGTTGTGCCTGTCGCCGGAGCGGAGTTTGCTGCAGCCGCGTCGCCGCCTTCCTGTGTCGCACCGCTTGTAGTGTCGGCTACTGTCTCAGAGGTTGCACTGCTGGTCGCATCAGCTTCTGTTTCCGCTGTTGCGCTGCTTGTTGCGTCAGCAGCTTCTGCCGTTGCACCACTGGCTGTATCGCCTTCGTCAGCAGCTTCTGTTGTTGCTTCCGCGCTTTCGGCGGGAGCACTGCCGGCACCTTCCAGATCTTCCGGAGTCAGACCGGCATCTGCAAGTGCGTTGGTGACAGCTGTCTTAATTGCGGTGCTGGAAATGGTTGCACCGGATACACCGTCTACGTCAAGAGACTGTGCTTCCATGATCACACCCGGAAGCTGTTCGATTGCGGCTCCACCCAGGCCCGGCGTCTCGTTATCACCGGTGAGTACCAGATTGGTGATCTTATTCCCTTCAATGGTAACATCTGCGATAATCTTCCCGCCGAAACCATCCACTTCCGCAGTGTATACGCCGCCTGCGGATCCTGTGGGGCCGGTAAGTTCTTCCAGTGGTCTGGCCGGTAATTTCTCGCTGACCGTATGTACGCCGAATACGACAACAAACATCATTACAACGGAAAGCACCAGGGCCAGATAGCCTTTGCCTTTGTTTGCCATAGTTACTGTTCCTCCCTCAATTTACTATTGCTGAGGATAATATATCAAACAATTAATTCCCAGGCAATATATTGATATGAAAAAAACGTTACAATGCACGGCTGTCTGTGATATACAGCAGGGACATGCAGTCTTGTTCCTGAACAGCGGCAAAAATCCCGCCTTTTTGCAAAGATGCAAAAAGACGGGACAGTGATCATACATGATGCAAACGGTGCTCGCAGATTAAATTGTGAATTTCAATGAGGAATCCTGAAAGAGCCCGGCGGTATCCGTGAGGTATTAGTACAGGATAATCGGGAAATTGGCATCTACGTTTTCGTAGATGGTGGCGGCTGCCCAGGAGGGAAGGTTCACGCAGCCGTGGCTGCCGTCGCTTAAGTAAATATTGCCGCCGAAGGAGCTGCGCCAGGAGGCATCGTGGAGCCCCTGCCCATACACGAAAGGCATCCAGTACTGCACCTTGGTCTCATAACCGTAAATGTCACTGCTGAGAACAGAAGGACTTTCCTTGTAGGCAATGGGGAAGGCACCGGTGTAGGTGCTTCGCTCCGGTGTGGGCTTGCCGGTTACGACATCGGTCTCCAGAACCAGCCCGTAATTGCGGTACAGCCATAAGTGCTGGGCACCAATGCTGACCTCCACGTAGTTACCGTTCAGGTCATCTCTGCCATTTCGGGAAAAACCGACATGACTGTATACCGGTTCCCGGTTCACGACAGAACCGCTTTCCAGCTCCTGGAGAAGCTGTGCGTATTCGTTTTCTTCATCGATCCAGTAGCCGTATTCATTTCCATCGATCACGATATCACTGCCGGAAGAGGTGTGGAAATTACGCGGTACATAAATGGTATCATACCGACTTCCAAGTTCTGCCACATAATTCCGGACAGCATCCTGGTCCAGGCGAATGGTGGTACCGTCGATCAAAATCCAGGGTTCCAATGTGGTGCGGTCCAGCACTTCCACTTCAGAGCCGAAGAGATATGTGACGGATGCGTTATAATACGTATCCAGCTTTGCATTCAAGGCATTCATTTCCTCTACGATGCCGCTTTGCGCATTGGTAATATCCGCAGGTTTGTAGAAATCTGTCGTTACTTCCACGATAATGTCACCGTTTAGCGGATCATGACCATCTTTTCCCATACTGCTGCGGATGGTTTCCGCAGTCAGGGTACTGGCGCGGGAGGAATCGATCTGATTACCCAATACTTCCTTAATGATTTCGAAATGCTTCGCCTCATTATTATAGGAAAGGTAGGCATCCTGAGAAGCCTGACGGGTATCGGCACCGCCGAAACGATCCTCCGAAACGGCGGACAGCAGCCATTCCGGCTTTTCATCGATCTGGACGTTGATGATGTAATTGGTAAAAGGCTCCCACAGAAGCTTGCAGGGCTTCCGGTCGTCCCGGATCGAGGAAAGCTTCTGACAAAGCAGCTCATCGTTGATGGAGTATCCGGCTTCCGCCAAAGTGATGTTGTATAGCTCCTGACCGTTTTCCACGAAAGAGATTTTGCGGTTCAGGAACTGCTCTTCGATGATGGACGCAGCTTCTTCCACCGGCTTGTAGCTGACATCAATGCCGAAAAGCATGGTATGACAGCCCATGGTGGTAAGATCCATATATTTATCATAGCCGATATAACCTACGATCACTGCAAATGCCAGGGCAAATAAAACGATCAAAGTTATTTTCAGAGTTTTCTTATTGCTTGACATGTAACCCCCTATGTTATGCGCTCTGGAGCAAAAGGATAGAAACCATATTTCTCCACGGATGTGCAGACACATCGTGGAAGTCGTGGTTTAACGCAGAATTACTCCCAGTATGCTTCCGTGTCGTATGTGCCGCCATATGTATAATCCGGTGCATCTCCGTACAGATCCACCTGGTCTCCAATGGAGTCGCCATATGGATCTTCGACAACCTCCCAATAACGATCCGAATCATCGTCCCCTGTGCCATCGCCGGTACCATCATTTCCACCGGTTTCGCCGGCTGCGGTTTCGCTGTTTTCGTTATTATTGGTATACTCACCGGAGTTATCGCCGTTTTCGGTTTCTGTTTCCGTTTCTGTTGTCTGTTCCTGATCTTCGGTGTTCTTCTTTTCGTTAGGATTCTGATAATTGCTGTAAGCAATCAGCTCTTCGGAAATAAGGGAACCGTTGCTGTCGTACACAAGCCGGGTAGTTTTCGCGCTGTAAGAATCCAGCTGATCCAGGCGAATGTCGATGTAATGGCCATCCTCCTTGGTCCCAAGAATCTCCACGCCGATGGTATAACCGTCAAAGGACACATTCAGCTTCACCGGGTAGTCGTATGTATTGCGGAAAACAAAATCCAGAGATCCCCAGGAAACGGCAGCGTCCATTCCCTGCGGGAGGTAGCTTACCGGCATGGAGTGATTGTTGCGTTCGTCCACTGCCAGCTCTGTATAAAGCACTGCGGAAAAAATTGTGGAGGAAACCTGACAGATTCCACCGCCGATCTCTTCGATCACTTCATTATAAGAATAAGCGCCGGCTTTCTGATAACCCCGTTCCAGGGTACGTTCGCCCAAAGTCTGATTGTAGGAAAAGGACTCTCCCGGAAGAAGAATGGTTCCGCTGCAGGAGGCAGCCGCTTTGGAAATATTCTGCAGCCGGGCTTCGGTTCCGCCCGCGTATGTGTAATAGGAAGCCAATGTATCCCGGAAAAGCTTCGTCTGCAGGTCTTCGGTGGTTACATCCGGCTGGGCCACGGTCAGAGGAACGATGATTTCCTGTCCTGCCGCAGCAGAATCATACATGCTTTGCGCCAGCACCCGATCGAAGGTGACACCTGTTTTCGAGGGCACGATGGCGTAGCTGTTATTGGGATCTAAAGTGGCATTTACCATGTCCGCACAAACGTCTGCCGCAACTTCCTCCAGATTAATTTCCTTCGGAGGGGAGAAGGTGGCAGGGCAGGAGATCTCGTCTGTAAAGTTATGCTCTTCTACGGCCTTCACCAT
>JABUSW010000233.1 GCA_021443885.1 Blautia sp. | reverse complement strand
AGGAACCGCCCAGGCACGTCCGGCAGGAGCAGCACGCCCTGCAGGAACCACCCAGACACGTCCGGCCGGGACAACACCGGTACGTCCGCAAGAAGGTGCTGCAGTCCGTCCGGCAGAGAATCCGGTAAAGATGGCAGGTGCTGCAATCCAAAACGCTGCAGATCAGCAGGCAAAAATGAAGGAATCCGTTTTGAATAATGCAACAGCTGAGGCAGTCAAAGCGGCAGAGACACCAAAGCCCGCGATGCCGGCTCCACAGGAAAAACAGGCAGAGACCGTGAAGGCATCTGCGCCGGTTCAGGCAGAGAAGAAGGCAGAACCTGTTAAAACAGTTACCGAAGCGAAGCAAACACCGGCAACAGCTTTGGAGACAGCAGAAGGAAAAGCTCCTGCTTCGGAAACAAAGGGAGAAGGGACCGCTGCCGATTCAAGAACGGTACAGAACCGTCCGGGAGCTCGCCCTGCAGCAAATGCGGAACGGAAACCAAATGAGCGGTATAATCAGGGGAATAATCGCCAGGGAAGATATGGTGATAGTAATAGCCGTACAACGAGAAATCAGAATTCCGGAGAAGGTCAGAATCGAAATTATCGTTCCAATGATGGGCAGTCAGGCAGATTCCAACGCCAGAACCAGGGAGAAAATCGTGGAGAATTCCGGAATGATAACCGAAATGAAAACCGCGGGGATAATCGAACCGATAACCGCGGACCAAGATTTGCCGGCAGTCAGAATCGCGGACAGGGATTTAACGGACAGAACCGAACATCCGATAACCGTACCGATTACAGAAACGACCGGAATGACAAAGGTGATAAGGATAACCGTTTTGGAAATAATCAGAATCGATCCGGCGGACAGCGAACCGGTGCTCGTAAGAGCAATGCCGATGCAGCGTTTGCACCGGAGCTGACAAAAACTTCAAAAGACAGCAAAAGAGAACGGGATAGAGAGAAGAATAAAAAGAAAGACTTTGAAAAAACGGATCAGCAGAACAGCCGTCGTCCGAACCAGAGCGGCACGAAGCAGATGTCCAGACTTCCAAAAGCTTTGCAGAAGCCGGGTCCTGCTCCGAAACAGGAAGAGAAAAAGGTTGAAGTTAAGGAAATTATTCTTCCGGAGAAAATGACGATCCGTGAACTGGCAGAAGCCATGAAGATGCAGCCGTCTGTCATTGTAAAGAAGCTTTTCATGGAAGGAATCATGGTAACTGTAAACCATGAGATTGACTTTGAGAAAGCGCAGGAAATTGCATTGTCATACGACATTATTGCAGAGATGGAAGAAAAAGTAGATGTGATCGAAGAGCTTCTCAAAGAAGAAGAGGAAGATGAGGAAACCATGGTTTCCAGACCACCGGTAGTCTGTGTCATGGGACATGTCGATCACGGTAAGACATCTCTTCTGGATGCCATTCGAAATACAAATGTTACCCGCGGTGAAGCCGGTGGAATTACCCAGCATATCGGTGCATCTGTAGTAAAGATCAACGGGGAAAAGATCACATTCCTGGATACGCCCGGACATGAAGCGTTTACAGCAATGCGTATGCGCGGTGCAAACTCAACCGATATTGCAGTTCTTGTGGTTGCAGCGGATGACGGAATCATGCCGCAGACAGTAGAAGCCATCAGCCATGCCAAGGCTGCAGGTGTCGAGATCATTGTCGCAATTAACAAGATTGATAAGGAAAGTGCAAATGTCGATCGTGTGAAACAGGAATTGACAGAATATGAGCTGATTCCGGAGGACTGGGGCGGAAGCACGATTTGTGTGCCGGTATCTGCCCACACCGGGGAAGGAATCGAAAATCTTCTGGAAATGATTCTTCTGACGGCAGAAGTCATGGAATTAAAAGCAAATCCGAAGCGTTCTGCAAGAGGTCTTGTCATTGAGGCACAGCTGGATAAAGGAAAAGGCCCGGTGGCAACGATCCTTGTGCAAAAAGGAACCTTACATGTTGGCGATTTCATTGCTGCCGGAGCATGCAGCGGTAAAGTACGAGCTATGATGGATGATAAGGGACGCCGTGTCAAGGAAGCAACGCCCTCTACACCGGTAGAGATCCTTGGTCTTGGTGACGTTCCGAACGCAGGTGAAGTATTGATGTCCTTTGAGAGCGATAAGGATGCCAAGAGCTTTGCGGCGGCATTTGTATCGGAGAATAAGAACAGACTTCTGGAAGAGACGAAAGGAAAGCTTTCTCTTGACAATCTGTTTGATCAGATTCAGGCAAGCGATCTGAAAGAGCTGCCAATCGTAGTGAAGGCAGACGTTCAGGGATCCGTAGAGGCAGTGAAGCAGAGTCTTCTGAAGCTTTCCAACGAAGAAGTCGTTGTTAAAGTCATCCATGGCGGTGTTGGTGCCATCAATGAATCAGACGTAAGCCTTGCATCTACTTCCAATGCAATTATCATCGGATTCAACGTCCGTCCGGATGCTACCGCAAAACAGCTTGCTGAGCAGGAAAAAGTGGATCTCAGACTTTACAGAGTCATCTACCAGGCGATTGAAGACATTGAAGCAGCTATGAAGGGTATGCTTGACCCGATCTTTGAGGAAAAGGTAATCGGTCATGCAGAGGTTCGTCAGCTGTTCAAGGCTTCCGGTGTGGGTACCATCGCAGGAAGCTATATTCTGGACGGTGTATTCCAGAGAAACTGCAAAGTACGTATTACAAGGGATTCCGATCAGATATACGAAGGAGAGCTTGCTTCTCTGAAGCGATTTAAGGACGATGTAAAAGAAGTAAAAGCCGGCTATGAGTGCGGCCTTGTGTTTGAAGGATTCAACGATCTGAAAGAGGAAGACAAGGTGGAAGCATATGTCATGGTAGAAGTACCACGATAGGAAAGAGGCATTTTATATATGAGAAAAAACAGTATCAAGAATACCAGGATCAATGGGGAGGTTCTTCGCGAATTGAGCAAAATCATTCGCGAAGAAATCAAAGATCCAAGAATTCATCCAATGACTTCTGTATTGTCTGTTGAAGTAGCTCCGGATCTGAAAACCTGCAGAGCTTATATCAGCGTATTGGGTACAGAGGAAGAGAAACAGAATACCTTAAAAGGACTGGTAAGTGCCATGGGCTATATCCGCCGTTCCCTCGCCGGAAGCCTGAATTTAAGAAACACGCCGGAGATTCGTTTTATTCTGGATGAATCCATCGAATATGGTGTCAACATGTCCCGCATGATCGATGATGTGATCGCAAAGGACAGAATACAAGGTGATGCCGATTTCCTTCAGAATCCGGAGGAACTGTAATGAATAATATTTCAGAAATCCTGGATGGAGTGAAAACGGTAGGGATCGGCGGACATGTCCGACCGGACGGTGATTGTGTAGGATCCTGTATGGCGCTTTACCTGTATATTAAAAAATACTGGCCGGAAATCACGGTGGATCTTTATATGGAACAGCCAAGAGCTGTATTCAGCTATATTGAAAGAATTGATGAAGTAAAAACAGAAGCAGATCAGGAGAAAACCTATGACCTTTTTATTACCTGCGATGTAAGTGCATTGGATCGTCTGGCTGTAGCGGAAGAATACTTTCATACAGCCGGGAAAACGGTCTGTATTGACCACCATATCAGTAATAAAGGATTTGCTATGGTGAATCACGTCCGGGGTGAGATCGGTTCTGCCAGCGAAGTTCTGTATACACTTATGGATCCGGATAAGATAGATCGCAGTATTGCAGAGGCAATTTATACCGGAATGATCCATGATACCGGCGTATTTCAGTATTCATCCACAAGCCCGGATACTATGCGGATTGCTGGAGAGCTGATGAAAACAGGTTTCAATTTCAGTAAGATCATTGATGAATCCTTTTATCAGAAAACATATATTCAGAATCATATCATGGGACGTGTACTGGCCGAAAGCATTCTTCTCCAGGAAGGAAAGATCATCGTAGGCTATATCAAGAAGAAAGAAATGGATTTTTACTGTATCACCGGAAGAGATCTGGATGGCATCGTGAGTCAGCTTCGGCTCACTGCAGGAACGCAGGTGGCCATCTTTTTATATGAAACCGATACGCTGTATTTCAAGGTTTCTTTAAGGTCCAATGGAGAGGTGGACGTGAGCAAGGTCGCACAGTTTTTCGGCGGCGGAGGACATGTGCGGGCAGCAGGCTGTGAGCTTCAGGGAACACTGCACGATGTGATCAATAACGTGACAGAGCAGATCGAATACCAGCAGAAAACGGAGAACCGGAGCTGATGGATGGGATCCTTGTTATAAAAAAAGAAAAAGGTTTTACTTCTCATGATGTTGTGGCAAAACTGCGCGGGATCCTGCACATGAAAAAGATCGGACATACCGGTACGCTGGATCCGGATGCGGAAGGTGTATTGCCGGTCGTATTAGGAAAAGCTACCCGCCTGGTGGAATTCCTGACAGAAAAAGAGAAAGAATACGTGGCAGTATTAAGATTGGGAGTGGATACGGACACGCAGGATATGACCGGCACCATCCTTGCACAGAATCCGGTACAGGTTTCCGGGGAGCAGGTTCAGGAAGCTGTGAATGCATTTTTGGGCCCGCAGCTGCAGGTTCCCCCCATGTACTCTGCAGTGAAAGTGGATGGCAGAAAGCTATATGAGCTGGCAAGGGAAGGAATGGAAGTGGAGCGTACTCCCCGTCCGGTAACATTTTATGAGATTGAGATTCTGGAGATGAATTGCCCTCTTGTGACACTGCGGGTAAAATGCAGCAAGGGAACCTATATCCGTACCCTTTGCCACGATCTGGGGGAAAAACTTGGATGCGGCGGTGCAATGGAGGCTCTGATTCGCACCCGTTCCGGACAATATGATATTTCGGAAAGCATGACTTTGAAAGAAGTCGAAGAGGCTGTGTCCGATGGAAGCATAACAGACAGGATCATTGCGATTGAGACCGTGTTAAATGAATTTCCCAGAATCTGCTGCAGAGAACCTGGGGACAGACTTCTTTCAAACGGGAATCCTTTATCGGAAGAAATCCTGGGTACACGTTACCGCGGCGGATGGTTCCGGATGTGCAGCAGCAAGGGAACGTTCGTAGGGATCTATCAATGGAACGAGAAAAAGAAGATGTATTTTCCATACAAAATGTTTTAGAAAACAGGGGGACAAAAAGTGGAGTATACGAAAATAGAAGAGACGTTTCCAAAACTGAACAACAGTGCGGTAATACTTGGTAAATTTGATGGACTTCACAGAGGGCATCAGTCCCTGATCAATACGCTCCTGAGAGAAAAAGATGCTGAAGCAATATCGGTTGTATTTGCGTTTCAGTTTCTGGACTCTTTAATTCTCAGCTATGAGGAGAGAAGAAGAAGGCTGGAAAGCTATGGTATAGATCTTCTTCTGGAATGTCCTTTGACGGAAGAGATCCGTCATATGTCTCCGAAGGCATTTGTAAAGGAAATTCTGGTGGATCGGCTGCAGGCAGCTCTTGTGGTAGTGGGAGAGGATTTCCGGTTTGGCTATGAACGAAAAGGCACCGTGGAGGAATTGTTCGAATTGGGAAGTATGTATGGATTTCGCACCATCGCAGTATCCAAAGAAATGGATGGAAACCGGAAGATCAGCAGTTCCTCTATAAGAGATGCCATTGCATTGGGAGACATGGAAACGGCAGAGCGGCTTTTGGGAGCACCCTTTTCCATGGATGGAGAGGTGGTTCACGGGGCAGGACTCGGTCACAGAAAACTGCTGCCTACCATTAACCTGATTCCGTCACCGGAGAAAAAGATGCCTCCAGGCGGGGTGTATTTTACCAATACTTATTTTGAAGACCAATGCTATCATGGGATTACCAATATCGGTTACAAGCCGACCGTGGATGGATCTTATCTGGGCGTGGAAACGTATTTGTTTGCATGCAAGGAAGATTTGTATGGAAGATCCTGTCGGACAGACTTTCTTCATTATTCCAGACCGGAACGGAAATTCCGGTCTATTGAAGAACTAAAAGAGCAGCTTCTTAAAGATCAGGAAAACGGATGCGTGTATTTTGGCATTGGCGGCAAAAAATGAAAAATCAGGATTTACATATGATAGCAACTATGTTATAGTGAATGAGTTGAGTTTAGCCCATATTCGGATTCTGGACACTCCGACCGTTTCTTAATATGCGGCGATTACAGTTGTTTAAAAGAATAAGGAGGAAATCAAGATGATTTCAAAAGAGAAGAAACAGGCAATTATGGCAGAATATGCAAGAACAGAAGGCGATACAGGTTCACCGGAAGT
>JABUSW010000246.1 GCA_021443885.1 Blautia sp. | reverse complement strand
ATGTCACAAAAGAGGGAAATGTTGCCGGTCCCAGAGTGCTGGAGCACATGGTGGACACGGTACTCTATTTTGAAGGAGACCGTCATGCGTCTTATCGGATCCTGCGAGGTGTGAAGAACCGTTTCGGTTCTACGAATGAGATCGGTGTTTTTGAGATGCGGGAGGCAGGGCTGGCAGAGGTTTCCAATCCTTCTGAGTATCTTCTGAACGGAAGACCGGAGAATTCCTCAGGATCCGTTGTGGCTTGCTCCATGGAGGGTACGCGGCCGATCCTTGTTGAGATTCAGGCGTTGGTCTGTCAAAGCAATTTCGGGATTCCCAGACGGACTTCTGTAGGAACGGATTTTAATCGTGTAAATCTGTTGATGGCCGTATTGGAAAAAAAGGCCGGTGTCAGTCTGTCGTCTTCGGATGCCTATGTGAATATTGCCGGGGGCATGAAGATGACAGAACCGGCAATTGATCTTGGGATCTGTCTTGCCATCATGTCCAGTTACAAAGATATCGTGATTCCGGACTCCTGGATGGCATTTGGGGAAGTTGGTCTGAGCGGAGAAGTCCGGGCGGTCAGTATGGCAGCGCAGCGTGTTCTGGAAGCGAAGAAGCTTGGATTTGAAACGGTAATACTTCCGGAGGTGTGCAGATCTGTTACGGAAAAAATCAAAGGGATCCGAATGATCTATGTATCCTGGATTCAGGAAGCTATTAAAGCTGTAATGCGCTAATGCGTTATAGCTTTATTTGTGAAAAGTGCCAAAAGCATGTGTGTTTTCAGTGGAAAAACATACGTATTGGTACAAAATACATATTGTTGTTGACATGGGAAAAGTGGTTTGTTAATATTTTTACAGGACAAAGGCGTTCTTTATATGGAATGCCTTTTGTTTTTGAGCTTTTAATAAGGAAAGAGAGGATTTAATTATGGGTGTTATCGAATCAGTCAACAGTACCATCAATGGTCTTGTCTGGGGATGGCCGGCATTGATCTTACTGGGTTTTGTCGGAGTCCTGATGACTTGTCTGACAAAATTTTTCCAGGTTGGACATTTCGGACATTGGATGAAAAATACCATTGGTGCAATATTCGGAGATAAGCACGTGGTTGCCCATACCGGGGATCAATCGATTTCCCAGTTCCAGTCTTTGTGCACAGCATTGGCTGCAACCGTAGGGACCGGTAATATTGTAGGGGTTGCCGGCGCTATTGCCGTAGGCGGTTCGGGAGCGGTATTCTGGATGTGGCTCATCGCATTCTTTGGCATGATGACGAATTATTCGGAAAACGTACTTGGTATTATGTATCGTCGTAAAAACAGCCAGGGCGAATGGTGCGGAGGAGCTATGTACTACCTTCGTGACGGTCTTGGTTCGAAAAAAGGCTGCAAACAGATCGGTTCTGTGCTTGCAGTGCTGTTCTCCTGCTTCTGTCTTCTTGCTTCTTTTGGTATTGGGAATATGAGCCAGGTAAACAGCATGGTATCCAATGTGAAAACTGCTTTTGGAATTCCGGAGATCGCAACCGGTATTTTCCTGGTCATTGCCGTTGGTGCAGTTATCCTTGGAGGCCTGAAAAGAATTGCTTCCATTACGGAAAAAATTGTTCCATTCATGGTTATTCTGTATCTGATCGGTACCGTCATCATTATCGCCCTTCATGCCGGTACGATTCCGGCAGTGTTTTCCTCCATTTTCCGGTGTGCTTTTTCCGTGAAGGCAGCAGCGGGCGGCGGTGTAGGCTCCGGTATTGCACTTGCGATGCAGATGGGCTTTAAGCGTGGTGTATTTTCCAATGAAGCCGGACTTGGTTCTTCGGTTATGGTTCATTCCAATTCCAATGTTGCAGAACCGGTACGTCAGGGTATGTGGGGAATCTTTGAAGTTTTTGCAGATACGATCATTGTATGTACGCTGACAGCGCTTACGATTTTAAGCTCCGGTGCTATCGATCTTGCATCCGGAACCATTACCAGTGAAGCGGCTGAGATCGGTTCCAATTCACTTATGAGTTATGCTTTTGGTCAGACCTTCGGACCGGTTGGAAAAGCTTTTGTAGCAATCGCAATTCTTCTGTTTGCATATTCCACGGTTCTTGGCTGGAGTCACTACGGATCCAAGGCCTGTGAGTATATTTTTGGTACGGGAAGTATTGTGGTATATCGTGTGATTTTTGTTGTGATCGTTTTGGCGGGATCCGTATTGGAAGCACAGCTGGCATGGGATATTTCCGACACCTTCAATGGACTGATGATGATTCCGAACCTGATCGGCGTGCTTGTATTGTCTCCGGTGGTTATGAAGGTCACTCAGAATTATATAGATCGTCATTTCCATGGCAAAAACATCAAACCGATGCTGTCGGCATTCCCGGATGTGCAAAAAGAACAGGAAGCTGTATTAAAACAACAAGGACAATAACAGGAAGGGTGCTGCATTTTGCAGCACCCTTTTTGCTGTAGAAATTCTGCCATAAAGCTGCCTGATATTCTGTTTCCTTTTTTTTCTGAACAGCTGGACCAAATGCTTGTCAGCTGTCCTTGTTTTTCTTGACATACCGGAAAACATGGGGATATACTGAAAAATATACAGACGGTCATCATTACAGGGGATTTAGATGACCGGGCAGACGTTATTTTTCGGGGGATACAATAAGAAGGGGGAGCAGCATGAAGTGTCCATATTGTAATCAGGATAATACAAGGGTTGTGGATTCCAGACCGGTGGAAGATACAAATTCTATCCGTCGACGCCGTATGTGTGATATATGCGGGAAACGTTTTACCACTTATGAAAAGATTGAAACAATTCCCTTAACTGTGGTAAAAAAGGACCAGAACCGTCAGAATTATGACAGAAGGAAAATTCAGGACGGCATTTTGCGTGCCTGTTATAAACGTCCGATTGCGGTGGAAAAGGTGGAGTCAATGATGGACTCTATTGAAGGTGAAATCTTTGCAACCGAAGAAAAAGAAATATCCAGCACCAGGATTGGAGAGATCGTTATGGATCATTTAAAAGATCTGGATGCTGTTGCATATGTGCGGTTTGCTTCTGTTTACCGTGAGTTTAAGGATGTTGGTACATTTCTTGATGAGCTGAAGAAATTCATGAACTGATGTTTTTTCAGACACTGCAGCACAAAGAGTCGAAATAATTTAGTAGTTTAATTTTTTAACAGATTAAAATAAAAGTATTGCATTCTAAAAATGAGTGTGCTATAGTAACCACAGCTGAATACTACGAGCGCAAGGGGGCGTAATAAGACAATGAGGATGGTCTTGTTATGCCCTTTACTTTATAAGTGCATTTGGGTATAATAGCGAACGATTAATAATTCACAGAAAGTGAAGAGGAGGAAAAAGAAATGTCTTATACAGATGAGGTTTATGAGAGAGTTGTTGCACAGAATCCAAACGAACCGGAGTTTCACCAGGCAGTAAAAGAAGTATTGGATTCATTAAAAGTAGTTATTGATCGTAACGAAGAAAAATATCGCAGCGTTTCCCTTCTGGAACGTCTTGTAGAGCCGGAGAGAGTTATTTCCTTCCGTGTTCCGTGGGTAGATGACAATGGCAATGTACAGGTAAACAAAGGCTATCGTGTACAGTTTAACAGTGCGATTGGACCATACAAGGGTGGTCTTCGTTTCCATCCAACCGTAAATCAGGGTATTTTAAAATTCCTTGGATTTGAACAGATCTTCAAAAACTCCTTGACAGGTCTGCCAATTGGCGGCGGCAAAGGTGGATCCAACTTTGACCCGAAAGGCAAATCTGACCGTGAAGTTATGGCTTTCTGCCAGAGCTTTATGACAGAGCTTTGCAAATACATCGGCGCTGACACAGATGTTCCTGCAGGTGATATCGGTGTAGGCGGACGTGAAATTGGTTTCCTGTTCGGACAGTATAAGAGAGTACGTGATCTGTATGAAGGCGTTCTTACCGGAAAAGGTCTTACATGGGGTGGCTCTTTGATTCGTACACAGGCAACAGGCTATGGCGTTGTGTATATCCTGGATGAAATTGCAAAAGCACATGGCGATTCCCTTTCCGGAAAAACTGCAGTTGTTACAGGTTCCGGTAATGTTGCCATCTATGCAGTAGAAAAGATTACACAGCTTGGTGCAACCGTAGTAGCTATGTGTGATTCTAACGGATACATCTATGATCCTAAGGGAATCAACCTTGATGTGATCAAGGATATCAAAGAAGTAAGACGTGCCCGTATCAAGGAGTACGCAGATCTCGTTGAAGGTTCTGAGTATCATGAAGGCACAGGCATCTGGAATATCAAGTGTGATGTATATCTTCCATGTGCTACCCAGAACGAGCTGGATCTGGATGGTGTTAAGACACTGGTTGCAAATGGCTGCAAGTATATCGCAGAAGGTGCAAATATGCCTACAACAGCAGAGGGTACGGAATATGCACAGAAGAATGGCGTATACTTCATGCCTGGTAAGGCTGCAAATGCAGGCGGTGTAGCTACTTCTGCTCTGGAGATGAGCCAGAATTCTATGAGAATGAGCTGGACAGCAGAGGAAGTTGATGAAAAGCTTCACAATATCATGATCGACATCTTCAACAAAGTAGATGATGCTGCGAAACGTTATGGCATGCCGGATAATTATGTAGTTGGTGCAAATATTGCCGGTTTCGAAAAGGTTGTTGATGCTATGATGTCTCAGGGTATCTGCTAATCATATGATTTCGGTAAAACGGGGGGATTGCCCCTGAAGTGATCGTTTTTGAAAACAAGGTTCCGTTTCCGGTCTCAGCCCGGAGGCGGAACCTTTTTCTTTCCGGATTGCTATTGCGCTTGCCTTTATTTTGTGAGAGAATAGCAGTTAACGAAGAAAATGTATGTGCCTGCAATGCAGTGAAAAAGACTGGTTCACAGGCAATATTCCTCACAGGTGCCGCGATGGATTTTCGCTCTGTGTGGGATAGTACAGGAGGATTATTATGAGAACATTTCAAAAATCATCAAAGCTGGACAATGTATTGTATGACGTAAGAGGCCCTGTGGTGGACGAAGCAAACCGTATGGCTGAAAACGGGCAGGATATTTTAAAGCTGAATATTGGCAATCCATATCCATTTGGATTCCGTTCGCCGGATGAGGTAATTCATGATATGATGAGTAATCTGAAGGAATGTCAGGGATATTCGGATTCCAGAGGACTTTTTTCTGCACGAAAAGCCATTATGCAATATTACCAGCTTCGCAACATTCCCGGCGTTGCGATGACGGATATTTATACCGGAAATGGTGTCAGTGAGCTGATCAGCCTTTCCATGCAGGCGCTTTTGAACAACGGAGATGAAATTCTGATTCCGGCCCCGGATTATCCGTTGTGGACGGCAACCGCCACCCTGGCGGGCGGGAATGTGGTTCATTATATTTGTGATGAGCAGTCTGAATGGTTCCCGGATATTGAAGATATCAAAAGCAAGATCACTGATAAAACAAAAGCGATTGTAATCATTAACCCGAATAATCCCACGGGTGCTGTATACCCCAGGGAAATCCTGGAACAGATCGTACAGATCGCAAGAGAGAAGGAATTGATCATTTTTTCAGATGAGATCTACGATCGCCTTGTAATGGATGATTATCAGCACATTTCCATTGCCTCTATGGCACCGGATGTGTTCTGTGTCACTTTTTCCGGGCTTTCCAAGTCCCATATGATCGCCGGATTCCGAATCGGATGGATGGTATTAAGCGGTGCAAAAAATAAAGCCAAAGGATATATGGAGGGCATTAATATGCTTTCCAATATGCGTCTGTGTTCGAATGTGCCGGCTCAATCCATCGTTCAGACGGCTTTGGGGGGATACCAAAGCGTAAATGAATACATCCGGCCGGGCGGAAGAGTCTATGAACAGCGCGATCTGATCTATAAAGCGCTTACTGACATTCCGGGCATTACCGCTGTGAAACCCAAAGCTGCATTTTACATTTTCCCGAAGATGGATATTGCGAAATTCAACATTACAGATGACGAACAGTTTGCTTTGGATTTTCTGCATGAGAAACAGGTTCTGATCGTTCCCGGGAAAGGCTTCAACTGGAAGGAACCGGATCATTTCCGGATCGTGTACCTGCCGGATAAGCGTCAGCTGGAAAAAGCAACCAGAAAACTGGAGGAGTTTCTTAGTACGTATCGTCAGAAATAATCGGAAAAAGTGGTTGAAATATGCAATGTTTTATTATAGAATGTGAAATAGTGAAGTGTACATTAAGGAGGAATAATTTATGATTTCAGCAGGTGATTTCAAAAACGGTATCACACTTGAAATTGATGGTAATGTT
>JABUSW010000009.1 GCA_021443885.1 Blautia sp. | reverse complement strand
TACATATTCTCGTCAAATCCTTTTTCATGGGCATCAACGATTGCGTAAAGGCTCATAGCATAATTCAGACCGGCTTTGATGTGACCGGTTCCGTGAGGTGCAGCGCGGTCGAAATCAGAAACGCGGATTGTAAGTGGCTTAACACCGCCTTTGAAATATGGGCCAACCGGCGTTGTGAAGATACGGAACTGGTATTCGTTAGCCGGTTTTACACCGATGATGGGGTCAGAACCAAACATATAGGGGCGGATATACAAGGTTGCTCCGGAACCGTATGGCGGAACAACGTTTAAGTTGGCTTTCACCGTCTGTACAACTGCATCTACGAAACGATCTTCCGGGAATACCGGCATCTTCAGGCGGCTTGCAGAATTTGCCATACGCTCCGCATTCAGATCCGGACGGAAGGTTACGATACGTCCATCTTCTGTAGTATATGCTTTCATCCCTTCAAAAACAGTCTGTGCATACTGAAGAACACATGCACATTCGCTCATGCTGATCATATCATCGGCAGTCATAGTGCCCTCATCCCACGCACCGTTTTTGAAATTGGATACATAACGGTAATCTGTTTTCACATAGCCGAAACCAAGGTTACCCCAGTCGATATTCTTTTTCTCCATAATAAAGTCCTCCAGTTGTTGAAATTTGCAAATAACTGGCTTTATTTTAAAACTTTTACTCTGTAACTTCAATAGGGTAAAGTGTATTTTTTAAAAAAGAAGCGTTCTCTTGCTTTATGTCATTGATTTTTGTATAATAAAGTGTACTTACTCATTTCAGGAGGATGTTATGTCTGAGCAAAACCATAATCAGAATCTGGATGATTTACTGCAGAATCTGTCAGATATTGTAGATAAGGCTACCGATACCAGCAATTATCAGAAACTGGGGGAGACCATCAATCAGACGATCAATCGTGCGATGGATCAGGCGATCGGGAGCGGCAGTGATGCGATTCGAAGTGTGTTTCATACACAAACATATGAATCCCGGAAACATCAGGGATACAAGAAAGCACCGGGAGAAGAGATACCAAAGGATATTCTGTTAGGAAAGCAGGCCCGGCAGGAACTGTTTGGAAATGTGAATGGGGCGAACGTGCTTGGAATACTCCAGACTGTTTTCGGTGCTTTGTGTACTGCAGGTTTCAGTATGGGGCTGCTGACTGCGTTGGTGGTCAGCGCATTCATGTCGAGGCATATACCTGCATTTACCAGCATTTTATTTATCCTTCTGGATGCCCTCAGCATCGTCGTATTAACAAAAGGCGTTTCCAAGGTCAGCCGAATCTCCAGATTCCGAAAATATGTAAAAGCAATCGGCAGCAAGACCTACTGCAAATTAGAGAATCTGGCCAGAAGTGTCGGAAAGCCCGTTCGCTTTGTGCAGAAAGAGCTGAAGAAAATGATCGAGGACGGATGGTTTGTAGAGGGACATCTTGATCAAAAAGAAGAGAATCTGATCATAACAGATGAAACATATCAGTATTATCTGGAGACGGAGAAAAGAGAACAGGAGCAAAGAGAAGCAGAACGCAAAGCAATGGCAAAGGCGGGCAGCAATTCAGCGCAGGTACAGGAGGTCCTGAGTAAGGGAAATGCCTTTCTGGAAAAAATCCGCCGCAGCAATGAGGCGATTCCGGGGGCAGAGATCTCGGCAAAAATTACAAAGATGGAAACCATCGTCGGCAAGATATTCGACCGAGCCCAGGAAGATCCCCGGATCATTCCGGACCTGAAGAAACTGATGGATTATTATCTTCCTATGACAGTGAAACTTCTGGATGCCTATGAAGAGATGGACCGGCAGCCGGTTCAGGGAGAGAATATACGTTCTTCCAAGGCAGAGATCGAGATTACGATGGACACCTTGAACCTTGCATTTGAGAAGCTTCTGGATTCGGTGTTCAAAGATACGGCATTGGATGTATCCAGTGATATTTCGGTTTTACAGACCTTGCTTGCACAGGAAGGCCTGACAGAAGATGAATTTACGAAGCTGCGAAGAAAAAACGCAGATGGAAAACGGGAAAGCAATTCACAAACAGCGGCGCCGACAATTCCGGATGAGGAAACGGATGAGAAAGCAGACCGGCAGAAAACACAGAGATTAATGCAATCGGACGGGACTGTAATTGAGTTGAAACTGTAAGACAAGAAACCAATCCTCCGGAACAGACAGCGGGAGAACCGGTTTACGAAAAGATATATTGGCATAAGAACGAAACAGAATTGTAAAGGAGAGAAATCATGGCAGAAGAATTCAAGGATTTTACACAGGTACCCACTCTTACTTTGGAACCGCAGCTGATTCCGGATTCCCCGGAGGCAGAAGCGCCTGCACCGGAAGTTCCGGAGGAAGAAACACCGAAGGCAGAAGCGCCTGCAGCGGCGGCAGCAGCAGTAGCCATGGCACCGGCAGAAGAACAGAAAGAAGAGGCGCCAAAGCCCGCAGAACCGGAATTGACACCGGAAGAGCAGAAAATGGTAGATGATTTTGCAGAGACCATTGACGTGGAGAACACGAACCAGATCATGCAGTATGGTGCAGGAACACAGAAGAAAATGGCTGATTTTTCCGATGCAGCACTGGAGAATGTGAAGACACAGGATCTTGGCGAGGTGGGAAATCTCATTACAGGTGTAGTCGGTGAACTGAAAAATTTTGATGCCAAAGAAGAGAAAGGGTTGTTTGGCTTCTTCAAGAAAGAAGCAAATAAGCTGGAAACATTGAAAACCCGTTATGACAAGGCGGAAACCAATGTTGAGAAGATCGCAGACGCACTTACACAGCATCAGGTTCGTCTTATGAAGGACTCAGCAGTTCTGGATCAGATGTATGCTCAGAACCTGGCATACTTTAAAGAACTGACGATGTACATTCTTGCCGGAAAAAAGAAACTGGAATCCGTTCGAAACGGGAAGCTTCAGGAATTAAAAGACAAAGCGCTGGAGACCGGTCTTGCAGAAGATGCACAGGCAGCAAAAGATCTGGATGACAAATGTCTCCGTTTTGAAAAGAAGATTCATGATCTGGAGCTTACCAGAACCATCGCTATGCAGACAGCTCCACAAATCCGTCTGATTCAGAACAACGATACCACCATGGTGGAAAAGATCCAGACAACGCTTGTAAATACCATCCCGCTTTGGAAGAGCCAGATGGTACTTGCTCTGGGGATCGAACACTCTGCAGAGGCTGCCCGGGCGCAGCGGGAAGTAACGGATGTAACCAATGCTCTGTTAAAGAAAAATGCAGAGACACTTCACATGGCATCGGTAGAGACTGCCAGAGAATCGGAAAGAGGAATTGTTGATTTTGAAACATTACAGCAGACGAACGCGCAGCTGATCCAGACATTGGACGATGTACTGAAGATTCAGGAAGAGGGCAGAGAAAAACGCCGTTCTGCTGAGATCGAGATGGCGAAAATGGAAAGCGATCTGAAGAGCAAGCTGCTGGAAATCAGAAAATAAACAGAGGATAATCGGCGGATTTCAAAAATAACCCGGGGTGCTGCAGAACAGCACCCCTTTAAAATCTTTACCAAAGAACGAACAAGGAGAGTCGATATGTATCGTGACCATACAAAAGTAATTCAGATCGGAAACCGCAAAATCGGAGGTGGAAATCCCATCCTGATTCAGTCTATGACCAATACAAAAACAGAAGATGTGGAGAATACGGTGGGACAGATCCTTACTCTGGAGGCAGCAGGATGCGAAATCATCCGCTGTGCAGTTCCCACCATGGAGGCGGCCCGGGCGCTGAAGGAAATTAAAAAACAGATTCATATCCCGCTGGTGGCAGATATTCACTTTGATTATAAGCTGGCAATTGCGGCAATTGAAAATGGGGCTGATAAGATTCGCATCAATCCAGGAAATATCGGGAGTACTGAGCGGATCAAAGCGGTGGTGGATACTGCCAGAGCAGCAAATGTTCCCATTCGCGTGGGGGTGAACAGTGGATCACTGGAGAAAGAACTGGTCGGGAAGTACCATGGTGTAACGGCAGAAGGTCTTGTTGAAAGTGCTTTGGATAAGGTGCGGATGATTGAAGAGCTGGGTTATGATAACCTGGTGATCAGCATTAAATCTTCGGATGTCATGATGTGTGCAAGGGCACATGAATTAATCGTAAAAGAAACAAATTATCCGCTGCACGTGGGAATCACGGAAGCAGGAACCTTATGGTCCGGCAACATTAAATCTGCGGTGGGGTTGGGCATGATCCTGTCTCAGGGAATCGGTGATACGATTCGCGTATCCTTGACTGGTGCACCCGTCGAAGAGATTAAATCCGCTAAGCGGATTCTGAAGACACTGAATCTTCGAAAAGGCGGTGTAGAGGTGGTTTCCTGTCCTACCTGCGGACGTACCCGGATCGATCTGATCGGCCTGGCAAATAAGGTGGAAGATATGGTGCAGGATATCGATCTGGATATTAAGGTAGCCGTTATGGGCTGTGTGGTGAATGGACCGGGAGAAGCAAAAGAAGCTGATATTGGAATCGCTGGCGGAATCGGAGAGGGTCTTCTCATAAAACACGGCGCAATCGTGAAAAAGGTTCCGGAGGATCAGCTGCTGGTAACACTTCGGAAGGAATTGCAAAACTGGAACACGGGCAATGCATGAAACGCTGCAAAACACGGCAGCAGGATTTCATGAATCAGTTGGAAGATAAACTATGGAAAAAAAGTTTTTGGATGTATTTCCGAATTTAAAACTAAAAGAGAACCTTCTTGAGTGGGCAGATATGCTGCGCATCACAAGGGTTTCCTGCAATGCGGCAAAAACCAGGGTATGGGTCCGGGTGGTGAGTGACCGATGGATCCACAAGAAATATATCATTGCGCTGGAGGAGGAAATCAGGAAACAGTGTTTTCCGGGAATGAATATGGTCATTACCATAATTGAGCGCTTTCTTCTTTCGGAACAGTACACGCCGGAGAATTTTTATGGATTGTATCGCTCCAGTATGGAACTGGAACTGAAGAACTTTAGTATTCTGGAATTCAATCTGTTTAAGCGTGCAGAAGTATCTTTTCCGGAACCGGATGTTTTTCATATGGTGCTTCCGGATACTATAATTGCAAAAGAAAAGAGTGAGCTCCTCATCGAGTATCTACAGAAGGTTTTCTGCGAAAGAGCAGGAATGAATCTGAAGGCAGAAGTGGAATATCAGGAACCAAAGGAAAGCAAATATCGCCGGAATGCAGAGCTTCAGATTCAGCAGGAAGTGGAGCAGGTTCTGAAAAATGCCGGGAAAACGGGAGTGATGGAGGCGGAAGCCGGCATACAGGAGAAGCATGGTTCACAGAATGTACAGGACCCAGGAACTCTGTCAGCAATGGATGCCGGCGGTTTCGAGAACCGGAACAAGAAGGGAACCGTACCAAAAGACGCAAAGAAAATGGAGAAAACAGCGGATGTCTCCGGAACAGAAAAGAAGTCGTGGAATGCGGATAAAAAGTATCCGAAAAATGATTATCGTGGATCCTATCGAAAAGATCCCAATCCGGATGTGGTCTATGGAAGAGATTTTGAAGGGGACACCTTAACGCTGGAGAGTATCTCCGGGGAGATGGGAGAGGTTCAGATCCGGGGACAGGTAGTAAGTGTGGAGCAGAGGGAGATTCGAAATGAGAAAACGATCCTGATGTTCCCTTTTACTGATTTTACGGACACTATCATGATCAAAATGTTCCTGCGAAATGAACAGGTGCCGGAAGTGACGGAGCACATTAAAAAGGGTGCTTTTCTGAAGATCAAAGGTGTTACGACCATTGACCGATACGATAGTGAACTTACCATCGGATCTATTTCCGGAATCAAGAAGATCGGGGACTTTACCGTAAAGCGAATGGATACCAGTCCGCAGAAAAGAGTGGAGCTGCATTGCCACACCAAAATGAGTGATATGGATGGTGTTACCGATGCAAAAGCCCTGGTAAAGCGAGCGTATTCCTGGGGACACAAAGCCATCGCCATTACAGATCATGGAGTGGTGCAGGCCTTTTGTGATGCAGACCACATGCTCAAGCCAGACGATGATTTCAAGGTTATTTATGGCTGTGAGATTTATCTGGTGGATGACACCAAAACCATAGCAACAAATGTCAAGGGACAAGACCTTGATTCTGATTTTGTTGTATTTGATATTGAGACTACTGGCTTTAATCCTGATAAGTGCAAAATTATTGAGATTGGGGCTGTCAAGATAAAGGATGGGGTTATCGTTGATCGGTTTTCAGAATTTGTTAATCCCAAAGTACCTATTCCTTATAGAATAACAGAGCTTACCAGCATCACTGATGACATGGTAATAGATGCACCTGTCATAGAGGAG
>JABUSW010000068.1 GCA_021443885.1 Blautia sp. | reverse complement strand
TACCCCCGCCAATACCACATAGGAGGTGCCGAAAAATGGCAAAGAAAGTTACAGGATATATCAAATTACAGATTCCGGCTGGTAAAGCAACTCCAGCACCACCGGTAGGTCCGGCTCTTGGACAGCACGGTGTAAACATTGTTCAGTTTACAAAAGAATTCAATGCTAGAACAGCAGATCAGGGTGATCTTATTATCCCGGTTGTTATTACTGTTTATGCAGACAAGAGTTTCAGCTTCATAACCAAAACACCGCCGGCAGCAGTTCTTCTGAAGAAAGCAGCAGGAATTAAATCCGGTTCCGGTGTACCGAACAAAACAAAAGTAGCGAAGGTTACAAAAGCCCAGGTTCAGGAAATCGCTGAGTTAAAGATGAAGGATCTTAACGCAGCATCCATCGAAGCAGCTATGAGCATGATTGCTGGTACTGCAAGAAGTATGGGAATCGAAGTAGTTGACTAATAAGAATAGATGAGTGGGAGGGCAATCCCCGCAAATACCACAGGAGGTTATAGAAATGAAACGAGGAAAGAAATACGTTGAAGCTGCAAAATCAGTAGATCGTGCAGTGATGTATGATACAAATGAGGCAATCAGCCTTGTAAAAAAATTAGCATCTGCTAAATTTGACGAAACCATCGAAGCTCATATCCGTACAGGCTGTGATGGACGTCATGCAGACCAGCAGGTTCGTGGCGCAGTTGTACTGCCTCATGGAACAGGTAAAAAGGTTCGCGTTCTTGTATTTGCAAGAGATGCAAAAGCAGCAGAGGCGCAGGCAGCTGGTGCAGAGTATGTTGGTGCAGAAGAACTGCTTCCAAAGATTCAGAACGAAGGATGGCTCGATTTTGATGTAGTTGTTGCTACACCGGATATGATGGGCGTTGTTGGTCGTCTGGGTCGTGTACTTGGACCAAAGGGCTTAATGCCAAACCCGAAAGCTGGTACTGTAACTATGGACGTTACAAAAGCAATCAACGATATCAAAGCAGGTAAAGTTGAGTACCGTCTTGATAAAACCAATATTATTCATGTTCCGATCGGTAAAGCTTCCTTTACAGAGGAACAGTTAAGCGACAACTTCCAGGCGCTGATTGGTGCTATTGTAAAAGCCAGACCGAGTGCACTGAAAGGTCAGTATTTAAGAAGCGTTACAATTGCTTCTACAATGGGACCTGGTGTGAAACTCAATCCGGTTAAGTTAGCACAGTAATAGATGAATATTAAGCCGTCGTATCGTAAGGTGCGGCGGCTTTTTTCCTAAGAGAAAACGACAGTAAAGTGTAATGTCAGGATAAGATGAGGTGACAGGACATGGCAAAATCCGGAAATGCACAAAACAGAAGAACAATCAGAAAGCCGAAGCGAAAACGGAATACGGGAAAAATTATGCTGTGGTTATTTTTGGATATTATCGTGATCCTGGTCCTGATTCTGGTGATTGGCTGGGATAAAGGAGTCAGTTCCTGGATGGTTGAGCTGAATCGGCCTGTGGTAAAAGAGGTGGACGTAACAGGGATTAACAGCCTTACAGCATGTCTGCTTCAGGCAAGAAGTGGAAAAGTGGTTGGCGAAATGAATGGCGAAACCATAATCTATCCGGCATCAATGACAAAAATGATGACAGCCATTGTAGCTATTGAGAATCTAAAGAGCCTGGATACGAAGATTACCGTGCCTTCGGAGATTTTTCCGGATCTTTATGCGCAGGATGCTATGCGTGCCGGCTTTGAGCCGGGGGAAGAAGTGGAAGCACTGGATCTTCTTTACGGGGTAATGCTGCCCTCCGGTGCAGAGTGTTGTCTGGCGCTGGCAGACTATATTTCCGATTCCGAGGAAGCTTTCGTAGATCTAATGAATCAGAAGGCTTATAAGATCGGAATGGATACCACGCATTTTTGCGATACCACAGGATTGCATGATCCGCAGCATTACAGCACGGCTCATGATATGGCTGTTCTTCTGAAATACTGTCTGAAAAACAAAACCTTCCGTCAGATCGTTGAAAGCAGTTGGCATGCAACAAAGCCGACCAGTCTTCATCCGGATGGAATCACTTTCTATAGTACTGTTTTTAAGAATCTGCCAGACCCCTATGTCACAAACGGAAGGATACTGGGCGGAAAGACGGGGTACACCTCCGATGCCGGCTATTGCCTGGCCAGTTTTGCTGAGATTGGCGGAAGGGAATACATTCTTGTGACAGTGGGAGCCGGAGAGAATCAGCAGCATATTCAGGATGCAAAAACTATATTTGAACGGGTCGGGCAGAAACTGAATGAGTAAAAATTGCGAATCTTGAAGAGGAATTCTTGTCATAATAATCTTATCAAAGTATAATACATTTAGATGAAAGAACGGATTCTTTTCCAGATGCATTTGACCACGTTTGATGTGGCATGAGTCTTTGTGGAAAGGGTATCGGTAAAGAGGCTTTTTTAATTACACAACAGGAGGGTTACAATATGTTAAGAGGAATTCCGGAAATACTTAGTTCTGATCTGCTGAAAGCACTTGCAGATATGGGGCATGGGGATCTGATTGCGATCGTGGACGATTTCTATCCGGCGAAAACCATGACACCAAAAGGTATCGTTGTTCAGGCAAAGGGAAACACAGCCGGAGAGATTCTGGATGCTGTCATGAGCCTGATGCCCATTGATACGGACTATTGTGAGAAACCGATTCTGCACATTATTCCGGATGCAGATTCCGGTATTATCGTAAATGAGAATCCGGTCTGGGATGAGATGGCAGAAATTGTGAAGAAGTATGGTTATGATGAGAGCATCATCGGCACGATTGAAAGAAGTGAGTATTATAAGAAAGCGTGCAATGCTTTTGTGACGGTTTCCACCAGCGAGATGAAGCCGTATGGATGTTTTATTTTGCAAAAAGGAGTACTTTGGACAGGAAAATAAGAGAGTTCATACAGGATAAAAAGGGTGTCGGTGAGGCACCCTTTTTGAATGCAAAAGAGTGAAAAACTTTGTGTTCGGGGCGCTCATTTTGAAGTGTAAACCAAATATCAAAAACAGGTTGACAAACATAAAGAGAGATGATAGATTGTAAACCATAATAACTAATAAGTTTACAATTTGTAGGCATCCGTACGACGAAACTTGGTGTATGATTGTAAGATGAGGAGGGATACTATGGAAAATGCGAATGCTGCGACTGGGAAAACAAAGGATATTGTGTTGATTGGGATGTTTGCGGTGATTATGGCGATCTGTTCCTGGATTTCGATACCAACGGCGGTCCCTTTTACGCTTCAGACAATGGGGGTTTTTCTGGCGGTTGGTGTGCTGGGGGGCAAGAGGGGAAGCATGACGGTGTTGATCTATATTTTGCTGGGTCTGGTGGGGGTACCGGTATTTCATGGATTTACAGGTGGCCCCGGAATCCTGTTTGGAAATACCGGGGGATATATTATAGGATTTCTTGGTTCGGCGTTGGTGATGTGGCTGGTCGAAAAGGTTGCAGGAGGCCGTTTGGGAAAATGGGTTCGGATTCTGTCAATGCTGGCCGGACTTTGTGTTTGTTATACCTTTGGTACAATATGGTTCGTGTTCGTTTACACCCGTAATGTGGGCACTGTAGGACTCATGACGGTTCTGGGATGGTGTGTGTTTCCCTTTATTATTCCGGATCTCATAAAAATTATGCTGGCATTTATGCTATCCAATCGACTTCGACAGTATGTTTGAGAGAGGTAGTCCTGAATCTGACCGTTATCTTTTTCTCTTTTTGCCAGGTGGTTTCCGGTGTTCCTGCCGGTACTCTTCCAGAACCCGGGAGATGGTGGTGTAGTCCCGTTCGAACAGTTCCTGGCAAATCTGTTTTTTCAATTCTTCATGATCAATGGTCTCTATAAGATACTTTACGATAAAGTCTTTGCTTTTCTGCCGGTATTTCGGGAGATGGTTGACTTCCTGGATGTGGGCAAGCTCCGGACGCCAAAGGAAGGACAGCTGGTTTCTCAGCTTGATTTTTTTCTCTCGTTTCGGATTGGGCTGTGGTCTCCGGAGCCAGTAGAATGTTGTCCCGGATTCTTCTTCGTCGATGGTGATGATTCCCCACCAGTCTGGCAGGTGCTCCTCAATGTGCATTGCATGACTGCAGCCCACAGCGGCAACGTTGTAGTCAAAAAAACGGTTATAGTCCTTTACCTGGCGTTCCAACCGCGTGAAGGTGTCGGCATCGCTTTTGATCTCAATACCCCAAATAGCATTCTCCGTAATCATTACGACATCAGCTCTGGTTTTTCCAATCTGTTTTTCTTCTATAATACGAACTTTTGTAATCTGGCTTTCCAGAAATTCAAAAAGAGGTTCGCGTATATCTTTGTCTCTTAGCATTTCGTTTTATCCCGATTGTTTATTTTGTGTACTTTTTTGATTATAACGCAAGGAATGGTAGAATGACAGAGGGAAAGATGGTAAAATGATAAAGGAATACAAATCATGCAGAAAGCGGAGGCAGTCATACATGAATATCAGTGACCGAATTAAAAGACACCGTATTCAATTAGGGTATTCTGTTGAGAAATTGGCGGAGGAACTGGAACTTTCTACAGAGGTTATAGAGAAATGGGAAAAGGGTGAAGAGAGACCGGAGCTTGATATGATAGAAAAACTGGGAGAGCTTTTCCGGATTCCTCCCGGCCGGCTTCTTGATGACGATCTGGAACCGAAATGGGAATTAAAGGATCGTATTTTTCAGGAAGATAATATGTATCGGTTTGTGGAAAGAACTGCGGAAGGTAAGGAACTGGAGCAGGTTAAACAGGTTCTTCCTTTAGTCAGAAAACTGCATGAAGGACAATATCGTAAAGGAAAGGACCGCGTGCCATATATTTATCATCCCCTGATGATCTCCTGTCATGCGTTGGCTTTGAATCTGGTAGAGGATGATCTGATTGCTACGGCACTGCTTCATGACGTGGTAGAGGATTGCAATGTTGATATAAACGCGTTTCCGATTCATGATTGCGTGAAAGAGGCAGTGCTCCTGTTGACATTCCGACAGAAGGCAGGCGAAACAAAGGCGGAAGCGAAGATCAGATACTATGAGGAGATTGGAAAAAACCGTCTGGCAACGATCGTGAAGGTGCTGGACCGCTGCAATAATATTTCAACTATGACGTCCGGTTTTTCCCCGGCCAGGATCGCTTTCTATATTGAAGAGACGGAGCGGTTTGTGATGCCGCTTCTGACAATTATGAAATTTGTATACCCGGAATGCAATAATGCAGCATTCCTTGTGAAATACCAGATGCGCAGTGTGCTGGAGAGCCTGAAGCGTCTGATCTGAAAGTGATGAGGTGAGTTTGTGCCATTCCAGATTATCAGGCAAGATATTACAAAAGTACATGCGGATGTGATTGTGAATACGGCTAATCCTAACGTGGCCATTGGTGCGGGGGTTGATGCAGCGGTATATAAAGCTGCTGGAGCAGCCCGTCTATTGGAGGAAAGAGCGAAGATTGGTTGCTTAAGCCCGGGTAAGGTGGCCATGACACAGGCATTTGCGCTGCCGGCTAAGGCGCTCATTCATTCCATCGGGCCGGTATGGCGGGGTGGTTCACATCAGGAAGAAAGGATTTTGCGGGAGTGCTACGAGGCATCCTTACAGCTTGCTCTTGATAATGGATACCATTCCATTGCGTTTCCGTTGATGGCAACGGGTTCCAATCGCTTTCCGAAGGAACTGGGGCTGCAGATCGCATCATCTGTGTTTGTGGAATTTCTGAAAAATCATGATATGGAGATATTCCTGGTCATTTATCCGGAGTATAAGGAAGATATTTCCGGAAGGTGGAAAGCAGAGCTAAGGCGAGTTCTTGAACAGGAATCCTCCATACGGGAGAATACGCAGTATACGATTCGGGAGGATCGAAGGCGGGAGAACCGACGGGACAGAAGATTTGTGAGCTCTTGTTGTTGTGAATGTACTCCGACAAAAGATTTTGAGGATGAGAGCTTACTGATTGATGAATGCAAAGATATGATGCCGGAGGATATCTTTGATGGTACGCCAGTGGAGGAAGAATCCCTGGATACGGTATCAAACCTTTGCCAGGAAATTTCTCCGACGATGGATTCAGATTCGATCGGATTTCCCCAAAAGGCATTAATGCCTGTCGAGCCCCCTTCTATTGCAGACATTATACGAAACATGCCGGATGAGGGATTTGTACAGCATTTGCAGATGCTGATCAATAAGAAGGGGCTGAAAAATTCGGAGGTATATTCTGCAGCGAATATTTCAAAGCAGTATTTTTCAAAGCTGCTGAAGGGGCAGGTAACGCCGTCCAGAGAAAAGGTACTGGCATTGGCATTAGGACTTCACCTGAATCTGGACGAGGCAACGGATTTCATCAGCCAGGCCGGGTATACATGGCGGCCAGATTCAAAGATGGAAGCTGTTGTGAGACATTTTATCA
>JABUSW010000147.1 GCA_021443885.1 Blautia sp. | reverse complement strand
CTCGGCCGCCGACTTCTTCGCTGTCGAGTCTCTCATGGGAGATACCTGCGAAGGATGGGGTCAGAGATGCGATCTCGTCCATGATCTGTGCACTGGTCAGATGAGGCTGCGGATATCCCATACGGTTCATGATATCAATGAAGATATCGGTATCCTGCCGCATATTTCCGGGAACAGTAACAGCTTTGCGGATTCTTTGCACGCGACGTTCTGTATTGCTGAAAGTACCTTCCTTTTCAGCGTAGGAGCGGCCGGGAAGGACAACATCGGCAAGCTTGGCGGTCTCGGTCATGAAGAGTTCATCCACAACCAGGAAATCAAGACTTTCCAAAGCATGCTGTACGTGATGCGTATCCGGATCTGTTCGCATGGGGTCCTCGCCAAAAATGAAGAGCCCACGGATTCTGCCATCGACCATAGCGGGGAAGCAGTCAGTGGCCTTGATTCCCGGATTCGGATTCAACGGAACGCCCCATGCCTTCTCAAATTTCTCCCGGATCTCGGGGATGTGAACCTTCTGATATCCGGGATAGTCGGTAGGCATGGCGCCCATGTCACAGGCACCCTGTACGTTGTTCTGTCCACGGATCGGATTGACGCCGCATCCCGGTCTGCCGATCTTTCCACAGATCATTGCCAGATTGGACAGGGACATGACACCCTCTGTTCCGGTGGAATGCTCTGTGACTCCGAGGCAGTAGAGGATCGGAGCGGCATCGGCTTTGGCGTACATGCGGGCTGCCTGACGAAGATCATCCGGATCGAGATGACAGATGTCTGCCACGTATTCAGGGGTATATTTCTTAGAGATTTCTTTTAGCTTTTCGAACATCTCCACATCCGTGCGGTTCTGAATGAATTCCTGATCCTCCAGGCCTTCCTCCAGAATGACATGGATGAGTCCGTTCACGAAAGCAACGTTCGTTCCGGGTCTCAGTTTCAGGTGAAGATCGGCGCTCTTTGCAAGGTCGATCTCACGGGGATCCGCAACGATCAGCTTTGCACCTCTTCGCACTGCCGCACGGAGCTGCATGCCGAGAACCGGATGTGCTTCTTCAGAGTTGGAGCCGACGATCATGATCACGTCGGAATCCCGGGTAATGTCTGCGATGGTATTTGTCATAGCACCGGACCCCAATGTAGTCGCCAGACCGGAGACAGTAGGGGCATGTCAGACACGCGCACAGTTGTCGGTGTTGTTCGTGCCGAATGCTGTGCGAACCATCTTCTGAAGCATGTAGATATCTTCGTTTGCGGAGCGGGAGCAGGCAAAACCAGCCAGTGACTCCGGTCCGTAGGTGTTTTTCAATTCTGTAAATTTTCCGGCTACAAGATCAAGGGCTTCCTCCCAGGTCGCCTTCCGGAATTTGCCGGTCGATCTGTCTTTGATCAGGGGGTCGGTAAGTCTTTCCGGGCTGTCGACAAAGCGATAGGATCCGAAGCGGCCTTTTACACAGAGCATGCCATGGTTGGATGGACCGTCTGCACCTTCCACATCAACGATCCTATTATTCTGGACGATGAGATCGTACTGGCAGCCTACCGCACAGTGAGGACAGGTGGTTCTGACACGTTCTGTATCATAGATTCTGTATTTTTCGGATGCTTTCTTATACAGCGCACCGGTAGGGCAGGCCTGCGCACAGTTACCGCAGGATTCACAGAGGCTGCTCCTCCAGTCCGGACCAAAGGGGGCGTTGATTACATTGTAAGTGCCGATCTGACCGGCAGTGATGGCATATCGTCCGCTCTGATTCGCACAGGCACCGACACATCGCTGGCAGTGAATACAGAGCTCCGGGCGGTATCCCAGGAAGGGATGTGAATTCAGCTCCGGCTCCTCGATATCATACTGTGTACCATGATAGTCCGGAACGGTAATACCGTATTCCAGACATAAGGCTCTTAATTCACAGCTGCCGTCAGCTGAGCAGGAAAAACAATCCTGATGATGATTCGAGAGAAGCAGATGAAGCATGCTGCGGCGTGCTCGTATAACACGATCATTTTCCGTTTCGATCACCATGCCATCCTTTACTTCCGTATTGCAGGCGGTGAGCAGTTTATCAGATCCGTTTACTTCGACCACGCACATACGGCAGGAACCTATGTTGCTGACGTTTTCCAGATAACAGAGTGTAGGAATGCGGATCCCGGCTCTTTTCGCTGCCTGCAGGATGGTTATATCTTCCTCTGCAGTCACAGACTGACCGTTTATTGTCAGCTGAATCATACGGTGATCCTCCTTTCGTAAGCGCTTTTTATACCCTGGCCATTTTTGAGCCTGGCATTATATGCATAACTGTATCAAATATACGTAAAAAAAACAACGTTTTTTCTACCGGATCCATAAACGTGTAAGAAACTTTTTGAATTTAAAGAATTTTTGCTTGTAATTATCGATAAACGATATTATAATCAAATCATAAATATCGTTTATCGATATAAGAGGTGAATGCATGGCAAAGAAATCATTAGAACCATTGACGGAACCGATGTATTATGTGCTTCTAAGTCTGTATCGAAAGGATTTTTGCGGGGCTGACCTTTCCTCTTATGTGCAGGAATTGACAGATGGAAGAGTTCGATTGGGACCGGGTACCTTGTATACGATTCTTTCCCTGTTTCAAAAGGAGAAGCTGATATATAAGGTATTATCCGAAGGAAGAAAGATTACTTACGGTATCACACAAGAAGGAAAAGAACTCTATGAAAATGAGATGAAACGTCTGCGTAAGTGCTTAGAAGATGCCGAAAGGAGTGTTTAAATGCGTACAGAAATCAACAAGTTTCACGGATTTTACTGGACAGAGTTTCGGGAAGAGGAACGGTGGATGGAGGAGCAGGCTGGTCAGGGACTGATGCTGAAACACAGGGGCGTTTTTTTTTCAAAATTCGAAAAAGGAATACCAGCCAAACGACGGTATCGGATTTTTGATAACATAAACGCTGATGAAAAATATCTGATCGAGTCCTCAGGCTGGAACTGCGTAGATAAGATGGTATTTTTCACGGATGATTCCGAAGTATTAGAGATCATTACAGACCGCCAAGGGTTTAAGGCACATTATGGAAAGGTTGTTTTGTCAGCGTTTCTGCACCTGATCAGTATGTTCTGCTTGATTTGGTCCAATTATATACTGATGCAACGCAGTTCCAATATTGGAGGAGGTGTTATGCATCGCTATGACATAAGTCTTACACTTGCTTCGGCTGATTTGCTTTTTATGGTGCTTGTGATCCTTTGCTGCGGGTGGCCGATCGTAAAGGATATGCGGTATATTCTGCGATACGGAACCGGTAAGCAGGAAAAGGTACAATCTTATCAAACTTGTATCATGCTGAATAAGGTAAGATGGGGCGCTTGTCTGTTCATTGCAATACTAATGCTGGTAATGTCAGGTTTTTCATGGGGAAATAGTGGGTATCATAATTACTATGGACAGGAAGCGTTGGATTATCAGGTCGAAGAATTGGTTCCTTTTTCCGTAGTGGATCCTGCTGCATTTGATAATATTAGTGAAGAACTCCTGAAAGCAAAGGATCCAGATTCACTTACACTGGGTTCCAAAGCTCTCATTACCGTATCCGTAATGCCAAAGACAACTCTGTTTAAGAAGTCTTTTGAACAGTCTATAGAAATGGTCGATGATCCTTATGATCCGGAGAGTGGGATGGATGAAGCATTGCGTTGCTATTCTCAGACGATTTATGAAGCAAGAACGGAATCGATTGCACGTGAATACCTGAATGAAGAAATCCTGATAAAAGGTGCTGTAGATGAGAATGGTTTTGTCAGTCACATTCCGGAAGATGCATCATTGTTGGATGAAATAGAGATTCCCCTGGATGGTGTTGATTATGCTGGATATGAAACGGAAGAAATAATTACGGAACAACCTGAAAGACTACCGGTTCAAACCTTATATTTTCGAAAAGAAAATAAAATTATGATCATAAACTATGTTGGAACAGAGGACCTTAGAAGCAAAGCAATTATTTTTGCACAGAAATTGTAGATTAGATGATTAAAAAAAGTTATGATAGTATTAAGCTAATACTTAGTAGAAAGGATATCAGGTGTAGAATTATGGGAAAGAATTATCGTGCAGAACTTGTTGGTGTTTTTGGAGATCCGGTAGATGGCAATCCAACCGGTGTTATGGAAGAAGCCGGGTTTGCGGCAAAGGGCTTAAACTATCGCTATATCACGATGAAAGTAACTCCGGATGGCTTTGATGATGCCATGAAGGGGCTGAGGGCCATGAATATGAAGGGGATCAATCTGACGATGCCTCATAAAATCAAAGTTCTTCCTTATCTGGATGAAATATCACCTGCTGCAAAAATAATAGGCGCTGTCAATACCGTCAACGTGGAGAATGGAAAGTTATACGGTGACAACACAGACGGACGTGGATTTGTACAGGCATTGAAGAACGAAGGTGTCACATCTTCCGGGAAAAATGTCGTAATTCTGGGAGCAGGTGGTGCCGCAAAAGCCATTGCTGTAGAGTGTGCTCTTGCCGGAGCTTCCAGAATAACGATTATAAACCGCAGTGAAGAGCATGCAAAGGAGCTTGCAGAGACGGTTAATCAATATACAGATGCAAAAGCAGAGTATCTCATCTGGCAGCCGGCTCAGAAGATTCCACAGGGAACCGACATTCTGATCAATGGAACGCCCATTGGGCTTCATCCAAATACAGAAGAAAGACCAGATATTGATTATGATACGATAAATCAGGAAATGATCGTTTCAGATGTCGTATTTAACCCTGCAGAAACACTCTTTCTGAAAGCTGCTGCGGAAAAAGGAGCAAAAACGATCAGCGGATTAGGAATGTTGGTTTGCCAGGGAGCATTGAACTTTACCATCTGGACAGGTGAAGAGGCTCCTTACGATGCTATGTATGAAAAACTGAAATCCGAGTTTGAGATTTAAACGTTATAGAGAAGAAACGATGGGAGTGTATGAACGAGTGCTATGAAGAATAATAGGAACGTTATGATAAAAAAAGGTAATACCTTCCGGTTTGCCGAACGAAAAGACACAGGTACGATTCTGCAATTCATCAAGAGTCTGGCACATTATGAGAAAATGGATGATGAGGTTATTGCGAATGAGGCTCTCCTGGAAGAATGGATTTTTGACAAGGGTAAAGCAGAAGTTCTTTTCGCGATGGAAGGCGATCAGGAAGTGGGATTTGCATTGTTTTTCCATAACTTCTCTACGTTTCTGGGACGGGCTGGCATTTATCTGGAAGATCTGTACGTATTGGAAGAGTACCGCGGTAAAGGGTATGGGAAAGGCCTGCTGCAATGCCTTGCACAGATTACTATGGAAAGAGGATGTGGTCGACTGGAATGGAGCTGCCTTGATTGGAATACTCCAAGCATTGCGTTTTACAAATCATTGGGAGCCATTCCTATGGAAGACTGGACACAGTATCGCCTGGCAGGAGATGCGCTGTTGCATATGGCTGATATAAGTGTTGTGAAGAATTAGATGAGTTTTATAATTGAGGAGGGAAAAGAATGAAGAGAGCATTGTTAATTACATTAAGTGCAGGTTTGATTTTAGGAGGAACTTCTGTAATCATGGCAGAAGAAACAGAACAAATAGATAAGAGTACACAACCACGAGTGATCATTACGACGGATGGTGAATGTGATGACCAGAATTCATTTCGTCATATGCTGCTGTATGCAAATGATCTGGATATCGCAGGAATTGTATATTCTGCATCCAGTTTTCATTGGCAGGGAGATGGAGAGCATTCACTGGCTGAGGTAAATGAGAATTATCTATATAAAGGAGAGGACGCAGATACATTAATGGTTTACCGACCGCAGGAAATGGGCTGGATTGAAAGTGTAATCAATGACGAATACGCTGTGGATTACGAATATCTGAGCCAGAATGCACAAGGGTATCCAACACCGGATGAACTGTTATCCAAAGTAAAAGTTGGAAATGTAGAGTTTGAGGGCGATCTTCGTGAGCCAAGTGAAGGTTCTGAATGGATCAAGCAATGTATACTGGATGATGATGAAAGAACTCTCTATATTCAGGCATGGGGCGGCTTTAATACAACGGCCAGAGCGCTCCTTTCCATCGCGGAAGAATACAGGGATACAGACCAGTGGAAAGACATCTATAGGAAGGTTTGTAAGAAGGTCCGTCTGCAGGCCCGTTCTCAGGATACTACCTATAAAAATGTGATTGCAGAGCTTTATCCAAACCTTACAGAGATCGGATCTGCGAATATAGGGTATGGTTACTTTGCATCACAGCAAAACTCTGCACATGTGTTGGAGTATTTTGGCGGGGAATGGCTATCTGAAAACATTAAGTTTAACCATGGAAAAATGCTGGAGAACTACCATCTGATCGGAGATGGCGCTTACTATGAAGGAGAGTTGGATCAATATCAGATGGGACAGAGCACAACGGTTCAATGGGGAAGTACACCACGAGAATTTGCTTTATACGATTGGGT
>JABUSW010000093.1 GCA_021443885.1 Blautia sp. | reverse complement strand
TTGATGCCCGCCTCCGTCAACTGATCTATGAACTGCTGGTTGTTACGCAGCGCGTCCGACTTCAGCGGAGACACCATCAGAACGGTCGCACCCGGCTGCTTATCGACAGCCGGAAAATCAAACATAACATCGCGTCCGACCATCATACGGCTGAGATCGTCTTTTGTAACAGAACCATCCATTGTACAACGATCGATCATTTTACTGTCGCGAAGGACCGTTACTTCATCTACGATGGATATAATTTCCTCCAGCTTATGTGTAATCAGAATGATGGATTTTCCATCGTCTCGCATCTGGCGAAGCGTTTCAAAAAATACTTCTGTTTCCTGTGGAGTCAAAACGGCTGTGGGTTCATCCAGAATCAGGATTTCAGCACCCATATATATAGCCGTCAGAATCTCTACACGCTGCTGTTCACCTACAGAAAGCTGCCAGATCTTTGCATTCGGGTCAATCCCCATACGGTATTTGTCTGATAAATCCTTTAATTCTTTTGCGGTTTCTTTTGTATCCAGCAGAATACCTCTTCGGGATTTCTTACCAAGCATGACATTCTCCGTAACCGACAATGGTCTAGCCAGCATAAAATGCTGATGAACCATTCCGATTCCCAGTGAAATCGCTTTCACAGGAGAAGATATGTCTTCTTCCTTTCCATTAATATAAATCTTTCCCTCTTCCTGCTGATACAGGCCATACAAAATATTCATCAAAGTCGTTTTGCCGGCTCCGTTTTCCCCCAGCAGACCATGAATCGTACCCTTTTTCAATTGAAAATCAATGCTGTCATTCGCTTTGACACCACCGAATATTTTGGTGATCCCTTTCATCTCCACAGCATAAGTACTCATTCCATTTCCTCCTGTCATTCCTAAAAAAGCTTTCAGTGGCAAAAAGGGTTTGTCCCCAAAAGACAAACCCCATTAGCAGCAAATTGTTTTTCAATTCAGCCTCAGAAACTGAATTCCCTGATCGTTTCAGATATTAAATCTCCGGAAGCTCAATTGCATCCTGGCCAAGTTTCTCATAAACATCGTTGATCGTTGCAATATCTTCTTCCGTCAGCCATCCCTTCACATCATTAAGTTCTGTCATGGAGAGACCGCCATTTGCAACATTGATCATGATAACTTCTTTTTCGTCCGCAACGAAGGAACCATCCTTGATGCTTGCAAAGATCGTTTCCAGAGCATTGCCCCATTCATACTGAAGTCCGGAAAGAACATTGTTTTCTGCAAGTGGTTTCTGATCTTCCACGTTGCCAAGAACATACATATCTTTCTCTTCTGCAGCCTGAACAACACCGAGTCCGATACCATCACCGGAATGCCAGATAACATCTACGCCATCTTCATACATGCCGATTGCTGCTTCATAAGCACCTGTTGTATCGTTCCAATCCCCTGTAAATACTTCCTGAATCTCGATTTCCGGATTAATAGACTGTGCACCGGCTTTGAACCCTTCATGTCCGCGTGTGATCTCAGATCCTTCGCCGCCACCGATCACGCCTACTTTATCACTCTGTGATGCAAGAGCTGCAATAACGCCCATAAGATATCCGCCTGCTTCCAGCTGAACATCATACTGTGCAGAGTTTGCCACATAACCAACGCCGCAGCCAAGAAGGAACGCTGCATCCGGGTACATTTCCGCAACCTTAAGTACAGGCTCTGAGAATTGATAACCATGTCCGATCACTACATCGTAACCGGCATCTGCATAATCAATAAGCGTCGGCTCAATATCTGCAACGTCATAAACATTCTCTACGACCTTCAGTTCCACTTCACCTTCGTGCGCTGCCGCATAATCGTTCATTCCTCTGTACATAGCCTGATTGAAAGATACGTCATCTTTTTTTCCCGGAAGCACCAATGCGACTTTCAATGTATCCTCTGCACAAACTGTGATAGCTGTTGCTGAAACAGTGGCAGCTGCCATTACAAGTGCCATACTCATTGCAATTGTTTTTTTCATCATTTTTCTCCTTTGCATACACATGAAATCATATAACACAAAAAACACTTGTATTTTATTTTATCTTAGAATTCTTGTCAACATGGTATGTGCCTAAATTATATTTTGTCAATCTTATTCTTTTTGCTTCCCTTTCTTGTGATTTTCCGGCACTTCGATTATAATGAATGAAATAACAAATATACAAGGAGTTGATTATAATGGACTATATCCCATATCTGCTTCGCGCTGCAGAAATCGCACAGGAAGCCCGCGATGCCGGAAACACCCCGTTTGGTGCGCTTTTGATCGATCCCGAAGGCAAGATCATTGAAGAACAAGGCAATATCGAAATCACTGAGAAGATCTGCACCGGTCACGCCGAATGCACCCTTGCTGCCAAAGCTTCCCACAAATACAGCAAAGATTTTCTATGGAACTGCACCCTCGTAACATCTGTCGAACCTTGCTCCATGTGTACCGGTGCCATCTATTGGGCCAACATCGGCACCATAGTATACGGTATTGAAGAGACAGAGCTTCTGAAAATGACGGGAGACAATGAACAGAATCCAACCTTCAATCTCCCCTGCCGTAAAATTCTCGAATGTGGCCAAAAACCGATCAAGGTATATGGACCATTTCCGGAGGTTGCCGAAGCCTGTGCCAAAGCACACATCGGTTACTGGGATTGACCTAAGGTTTGCGTGGCAAATTGTTTACGGATCATTATGCTGCAATGCAGCTTCCACGCACTCAAAAAAAGCAGAAACATTGGAAGACACTATACTTCTTCTATGTTTCTGCTTTTTTGGTTTACTGTACTTGCCGCACTATTTCTGCCCCGACAAGCCTGGCAGCCGCATGGCTGCCTTATCGCACAATTTCCTAACGTAGATCCTCCCCGAGAACAGCGGCCCGGGCCAGGGCCTCATCAATATGAGAGCAAAAATTCTCTCTTCCCACCCGGTCTGCGAATCCGCCCTTCACCATAGTTTTATAGGGTTGTTCATTCACATGGGAGAAAATGATCTGTACTCCTCTTTGCTGGCATCTGTCTACCAGTTCCTCCAGGGCTTTCATCGCCGTTGCATCCACTGCCGGAACTCCACGCATACGAATGATCAGACATCTGGTATAATCCTTCCATGTCATCTCTGCGATACGGTCTGCAGCTCCAAAAAACATCGGGCCACTGATTTCATATACACGTACGTATTTCGGAACCTGACGAAGCTCAATTCCGTCCGGATCATTTTCATCATAGTATTTCCAGTTCCGGATTTCCGTTTCCTCGCTCATTCGTTTAATAAACAGGAAACAGGTAAATAAAAGACCACATTCAATCGCTACCACCAGGTCAAATACAACCGTCAACACAAACGTTGCCGTCAAAACCAGGATATCACTTTTGGGAGCACTTCTGCAGATTCGGACAAATCCTCTCCAGCCGCACATATTATAAGCTACCATAAACAGGATCGCTGCGATAGTAGGCATTGGAATCAAAGCTGCATAGGGCATCAAAACGATCAATACCAACAAAAGTGACACGGAATGCACCATTCCGGCAACGGGAGTGCGTCCGCCGTTCTTGATGTTTGCTGCTGTTCTGGCAATGGCCCCGGTAGCCGGAATACCGCCAAAAAGTGCAGAACCCATATTGCCGATTCCCTGAGCCACCAGCTCCATGTTGGAATTATGCTTTGCTCCCACCATACCATCTGCCACAACGCAGGAAAGCAAGGACTCGATGGCTGCCAGAATGGCAATGGTGAATCCATTGGAGAACTGACTGCGGATCAGATCGATGCTTAAAACCGGAAAATGAAACTTCGGCAGACTGCTGCTGATGGTATACAGATCCCCAATGGTATTGGCTTTTAATCCAGCTGCTTTTACCAGCAGTATTCCGACGATGACAGCGATCAAAGAACCCGGAATTTTCTTGCTGATATACGGCCAGACGATCAAGACTGCAAGACAGATCAATCCCACAATAAACGCCTGCCAGTTAAAGGTACCAAAGCTTTTTCCCAATGCTTCCAGCTTTTCGATGGTCTCAACAGGTTTCAGACCTTCCGCATATGTAATTCCGAAAAAGTCCTTCAATTGTCCGATTACAATGGTAACCGCAATTCCTGCTGTAAATCCAGTGGTAATGGTAAAGGGAATGAACTTGATCAGGCTGCCAAGTCTGCAGACGCCCATAAGAATCAGCATGATTCCCGCAATTATCGTAGCCACGACCAGACCGTCCATTCCATCTTTTGCTACAATTCCAGCCACGATGGTAGCAAAGGCCGCCGTCGGACCTGCGATCTGTACGCGGCTTCCGCCTAGTAACGAAATCAAAAATCCTGCAATGATTGCCGTATAGATTCCCTGCTCAGGGCCAACCCCGGAAGCAAGGGCCAGGGCAATGGATAAGGGCAGAGCAATGATTGCCACGATCACACCGGCAATCACATCCTTGATCAATTGCTCTTTCGAATATGTCTTCATAGATAAAAATAAATTCGGTATTAATCTTTCTTTTCCCATTCTCTTCGTATTCCCCTGGTATTATAAAATTTGCTTTATTGACCGTTCACATAAATGGATCGTCGCACTAATAGCGCTTACGGATTGCCGCCGCATTGCAGCTTCCGCAATCCTGCAATCATAGATGCGTCAGGCAAAACCTTGCAAGCCCATCCTGATCATTATCGTATTCCGTGATATGATCTGCCGCAAGTTTTACCTCCATGTCCGCATTTCGCATTGCCACACCATGTCCGGCCGCCTCAAGCATAGAGATATCATTGGGCGCATCTCCGAATGCATAGGCATTCTCAATGGTTTCCCCAAGATACTCACACAGAAAGCGAACCGCATTTCCCTTACCGGAACGATCGTCAAACAGTTCCAGATAATTCTGGTTGGAGAACAAAGCCTGTATGTGATTCTGTTTCCGCCACTCCTGCGTTTCTCTGACAAAACGTACCAGCCGATCATGATCCTTCATATCGATCGCCAGCATTTTACAAGGTTCTTCGTCCATTACCGAAACGAAATCCTCCGTATATATGATCGGCAATTTGTTTTTTATGCAATAAAAGTTCAGAGCATCGTCCTTTTCTTTCACAACAATGGTGGATTGCTTATAGCTTTGAATGTGTATTCCGGCTTCTTCTGCTTTTTGCTGCAGATACCGGACAGCTTCAAAAGAAAGCCGGTGTTCCATAATCATTTTGTCCTGCTCACAGTCATACAACAGACTCCCATTGAAGGCAGAAATGTACATTCCCGGATAATGCAGTCCATTTTCCTGCACGACCTCCTTAATACTGTCCAAGGCTCTTCCGGAAGACAATACGACCCGGTTTCCTTTTCCGGTAAACTGGTCCAGTACCTTTTTCGTAAAATCGGATACCCTGCTTTGATTATTTAATAACGTTCCATCCAGATCGGTAAACAAAATATACATTATAGCTCTCTTTCCATTCATCTCATCTGTCAGCTTCAACCCACGAAGAAAAATCATTTCCAGAAGTCTACCGGTTCGAAATCCTGCAATTTCGCCAGGAAGCCTTTGTCCAGCAGCTGCTCCTGTATCAGATCCAACAATTTTTCCGTTGGTGCTGTCACAGTATGATAATGATAATTCGAAGTCACGTTTTTCAGCAGACCGGATTTTCCGGATTTCAGGTCTTTGATAAACTCTGCCACATCCGTTCGGTTCCGGACATTCAACTCTGCCTTCAGGATGCCGTACACCTTATGATAAACAAACACATCCTCAACGACGCCGCCATAATCCACAATAAGATTCATCTCTTCTTCCACCTGGTCATCGGTATGCATCACCTTGAAAACCCGGTTTACGGAGGGTTTTAAGACTTCCTTCTCCAGCGCATATCCCCGATTCGTGGAATCGATTCTATGCTTCTGTGCCCTCAGCAGCGCCATATCCTGCACAATTACCTGTCTGCTGACCTGAAATGTATCTGCAAGACTTCTGGCCGGAACCGGTGTCTTGCTTTCTGTCAATATCCTGAGGATTTCATTTCTTCTTTCACTTCCTGTCATCATTAAACAGCCTTTCACCCCATCTTATATCCATTCAAAATTCCCACCGGTAACAGACAAACTCAGCAAACCATCCATCCGCTCAACTTCTTCTTTCCCTTCGATCACCTGAAGCAGCTCTGCCGTCTCGAACACCTCCGGCACTTCCTCATCCGGTCCCAATTCCATATCCACCGCTTCGCCGCAATACGGACATACAATTGCAGGTGCAATCTGAAGAGCCAGAAAACGCTCCCCACATTCTTTACATTCATAAAATCCACAGATTTCTGTTCCTTCCGGTACGTAAAACATTATGATTCCTCCATACTCAAATTAATAGCTCTGTACAAATACGCCCTTATTTTGTCATATTGCGAATTGATTCCCATTTATATATCGGAACAACCATTGCCTGCTTTTAAAAGACCAAACTTATCAAAACACATTAAAGCTGCAAACTCCCTTCACCGCCTTTTTCATCTTTTTACGAGGTTCCTTTC
>JABUSW010000073.1 GCA_021443885.1 Blautia sp. | reverse complement strand
CTGTTATTCGGAACAGATTATCATTCTCACCTGGGTACAAGACGTGCCGGATTAGCCGTATACAGTACCGAATCCGGTTTTACAAAATCGATTCACAACATTGAAAACACACCATTTCGAACGAAATTTGAAGAAAAAGTTACAAAAATGAAGGGCAATTATGGAATCGGTGTCATCTCTGACTTTGAGGCGCAGCCCATTCTGGTACGTTCCCATCATGGAACCTTTGCGATTGCAACCATCGGAAAGATCAGTAATGCCGATGAGATCGTCAGCGAAATCCTCAAAGACAATGTGCATTTCTTTGAAATGTCAAACGGAGAGATCAACCCGACTGAGCTTGTTGCTGCAATGATCAACCAGAAAGAAAACTTCATCGATGGCATCCGGTTTGCTCTGGAGAAAGTTGACGGATCCCTCAGTATGCTGATTCTGACGCCAAAGGGTATTTACTGCGCCCGGGATCGTTTTGGTCGCACACCCATTGCGATTGGCAGGAAGGCGGATGCGTATTGTGCAAGTTTTGAAAACTTTGCATACGTAAACCTCGGTTATACCGCATGTAAGGAGCTGGGTCCCGGAGAGGTCTGTATCATGACCCCGGACGGCATCCGGACACTGGTTGCACCCGGAGATAAAATGCGTATCTGCACATTCCTTTGGATCTACTATGGTTATCCGTCAGCAGGCTATGAAGGAATCAGCGTAGAAGAAATGCGTTACCGCTGCGGAGAGGCGCTTGCCCGTCGTGACAGCGGCGTAGAAGCAGATATTGTAGCCGGTATTCCGGATTCCGGAACTGCACACGCTGTGGGTTATGCTAATGAATCCGGCATTCCCTTCTCCAGACCGTTTATCAAGTATACACCTACCTGGCCGCGGTCGTTCATGCCTACGATCCAAAGCAAACGAAACCTGATTGCTAAAATGAAGCTGATTCCGGTCGAGGATCTGATCAAAGGCAAAAAGCTTCTGTTGATCGATGATTCCATCGTCCGGGGTACGCAGCTTCGGGAAACTACAGAATTCCTGTATGAAGCAGGTGCCAAAGAGGTCCATATCCGCCCGGCTTGCCCGCCATTATTATATGGATGTAAATATCTGAATTTCTCAAGATCGAAATCGGAAATGGAGCTGATCACAAGAAAGGCAATCCTGGATCTGGAAGGGACAGAAGAAATCAGCGAAGCGCTTTTACAGGAATACGCCGATCCGGATTCTGAGAAATACCAGAATATGGTAGACTGGATCTGTGAAAAGCTTAATTTCACATCTCTTCGCTATCATCGTCTGGATGACATGTTGGAGTCTGTGGGAATCGGCTGTGACAAGCTATGTACCTACTGCTGGAACGGAAAAGAATAACCGGAAGGAAAGACTCAACAAAAGAAAGAATAAAAAAGAACCATATCCTAAGACAACTGTTCTTACGATATGGTTCTTCTTATTATTAAAGCGACCATAGCTTTGCATAAATGCTGACGATATCTTCTTTTGTCGGAACTCTTGGATTGTCCGGTGTACATGCATCCGCCAGCGCATTTTCCGCCATTTTATCTATGGCTGCAAAGTATTCCTGCGGCGCAATGGTACGCATTTCCTGAATCGTCAACGGGATATCCATCTCTTTTTGCATAAACTGGATCCAGTTCACCAACGAACGCACACTCATGACTTCATTATAGCTGGACAGACCAAGAATATGACTGATGGTAGAGTAGCGTTTCACCGCCGGAAGATATACCTCCCGGCTCTTGCTTCTTTTATTGATATCTGCATTAAATTCGATGATGTGAGGCAAAAGCATGGCATTGGCGCGTCCATGAGGAATATGGAAGGTGGCCCCTAACTGATGCGCCATGCTGTGACAGATTCCAAGCCCGGCTGTATTAAAGGACAATCCGGCCAGACAGGATGCCACATGCATCTTCTTACGTGCATGCATATCATTTCCATCCAGATAAGCACGCAGAAGAAATACCCCGCAGATCTCAATTGCCTTTTCTGCCAATGCAGAAGAAAATTCATTGTGACGTAAGCTGACGTAAGATTCAACGGCATGGGTCAAAACATCCATTCCGGTGTCTGCAGTGACCGCAGGCGGTACACTTCGAACCAGTTCTGCGTCCAGAATCGCCTCGTCTGCTGTCAGCGAATCGGAAACCAACGGGTATTTCACCTTCGCAGCTGTGTCATTGACTACTGCAAAGGAAGTAACCTCCGACCCGGTTCCGCTGGTTGTAGGAATGGCGATCAATCCGACTTTTCCATAAGGATTGATCTTCAAAGCAAACTCACGAATCGCTTTTGAAGAATCAATTGCAGAACCACCGCCTACCGCAACGATTGCCTCCGGTTGAAAGGAAAGGAAACGCTTCACTCCCTCTGCAATTTTATCCATAGGTGCATCCGGCACCACATCGCAGAAGATATCAAACTCCTTTCCCGCGCTTTCCAGGGGCTTCGTGACCAGCTCAATCATGTTGCTCTTCACCACATAGGGATCTGTTATCACCAGAACTCTATGATACGGAATCTCTTTCAAACGGCCCAAGGCATTATCGCCGAAATGGATTGCCGTTCTCATTTCAAATGTGTTCATATTATCATTCCTGTCATGCTTCATTTTTCGGATAGATGCATTTAATCCCAAAGGAATCAAAATGCTCAAGCCATTTCGCAGATGGCTTTACATCTGTTACAACAACACTGACATCCCTGAGATTTGCAGCTACATTATAAGAAGTCTGATCAAATTTTGTGCTGTCCAACACCAGAATCTTTTCCCGGCTGGACGCAACCATATTTCGTTTACTGCTGGCAAAAGCATCCTGGGACTCCATTACCCCCCAATGACGATCCAATGCTTTGCATGAGAAGATTGCTTTATCAACATAGTAAGAACGGATCGCTTCTTCTGTACGGGAACCAAGAAAGGCAAGGTATCCTTCCTTTAGTGCCCCTCCCGTAGAGATGACATTCCATCCGGACACGTCCGATAACTCCAGAATGATCTCAATGGAATTGGTTATAATAGTCAATCTTTGTTTGTCCTTTAAGGCCTTTGCCACAAAAACTGCTGTTGTACTGGCGTCCAGAAGCAGATGATCCCCGTCGTTTACCAAAGCCGCAGCCAGTTCCGCCATTTTCTGTTTTCCGGCAACATTCTGATTCTTACGAATATTAAAAGGAAGATCAATACTGAGATCTTCCTTAATGACCGCCCCACCGTAACTCTTGGTAGCAAAACCTTCTTTTTCCAGCTTGTCCAGGTCACGGCGGATGGTTTCTTCCGAGACATCATAGAGTATGCTTAATTCACTGACAACAACTCTTTTTTCCGCCTGTAATTTTTCAAGAATCGCATTTCTTCTCTCTAATGCAAGCATTTACCGTGCCTCCAAAATTCAGTCATTATAAAATCGAGTCGATCATTCTTGCATCCGGAGAAGCAATTACAGATGAATCCAGATACATACCTTTCTCAGCAACGATGTCTTTTGCTCTTTCGATGGATGCTGATACAGCGGATACTTCTCCTGTGATCAGCATATAGGATTTTCCACACATACCCTTTGCAATACGCAGCTCGATCAGATCTACGATTGCGGTCTTTGCTGCCTGATCTGCCGCTTCAATGATGGAAGCAGCATCATAGGTTTCCAGAATTCCCAATGCATTTATTTTCTCTACGTTGGTAGCCCCATAGATTGCCGGAAAAATATCCGGATGAGGATTCCCAAGCACAAAACTGTCAATACATTTATCCTCGTATGTGTGCACAGCTGTCTCTACAGCCGCTTTTACCGCACTTAGATTTCCGGAGACAATTGCAATATATTTACCCGGACATACGGTCTGGGCCTCAACGATTTCCACATCAGATGTTTTTACCATCAAATCTGCTGCAGTAATGCCGGCCGCTGTTGTTTTAAATTCAATCATACCGATTGCACTGCTCATAATCTGCACGTCCTTTCTAATTCTTTGCAATGACTACGAAGCGGTCTGTAACCTCGGTTACCTTACCACAAATCGTTGCATGTATCGCAACACTCAATCCATTTGCCGGCTGTGCGATCACCTGTCCTCTTGTCACCTGATCTCCCGCTTTGACCACTGCCTGTGCCGGGGCACCGATATGCTGGCTTAGATTGATCTTAACCTTCGATACAGCAACAAGGTTCTCGTCCATAGGCGCATCTTTATCATATCTGGTAAGAGAAAGGCGTGCCATCAGGCGCTCTTCCGGAACTTTTCGATATTCACGGGATTCCCGCACCGTTTTGGGCTGTACTCCCTGCGGAGGCTTGATTCCGGCTTTTCGAAGTCCTCCCTTCATATCTGCCAGAAGGCTTCTTGGAGCAAGACTCTGCGGGCAGGAATACATTTCGCAAACTCCACAGGAACTGCAGAATGCAGCGTCGAGATATGGGTTCAGATCCCGGAAATCCTGGTTGGATGCCGCACGCATAAAATGAGCCGGATCGATCGGGTGTCCAAGATTATGTCTGGGACAAAGGTCTGTGCACGAATTGCACTGACAGCAAATCGACGCAGCGCGTTTCAGATCAATCGAAGATTTTCTCTTCTTTTTCGAAATAATGATATGATCAGCAGGAAGCACCAATATCGCATTCGTTGTCTTTGTCACAGGCTCCGTTCCTGTTCCAATACGCCCCATCATTGGTCCCCCGACAAAATAAACCGGATCTTTGCAGGTAACCACGCCTGCCTGTGCCACCACTTCATCCAGTGTGCATCCAATGGGCACACGAACCGTAACCGGATCGGAAACCTCCGCAACTACCGATACATACTTGTCCGTAACCGGCTTCTGTTTCTCAATCGCACGATATGCATTGTAGATCGTTTCTACATTGAACACAGCAACACCCTGTTCGATCGGAAGCCCGCCGGGTCTTACCACACGTCCGGTGGCCTCGTAGATCAGCACCACCTCATCTCCCATAGGGTATACTTCTTCCAGAAGATGAAGGCGCATATTCGGAAACTCCTCGATATACTGATTCAAAGCCTGCACAGTCTGCACATAAGATTTTTTAATACCAATGATGGCTTCTTCAGCCTGCACTGTCTGACGCACCAGTTCAAAGGTCTTCATAATCTCATACGCATGCTTCTCCAGAAGCTGTCTGTGCAGTTTCAAAAGAGGCTCGCACTCTGCACAGTTCATCAGAATAACATTTGCCTGATCGGTGAGCTTCGCATACGTCGGGAAACCGGCACCGCCAGCACCTACCACACCATTTTCCTGTAAGATTTTTTGTAATTCTTTTATCTCCATGGCGTTACTCCAATCCTGCGCCGTCATCTATGATGCCGACAATTGCAGCATCTACCGGCGCGTCCTTTACACCGCAGCCAATACGGGCTGCGCTTCCCAGCGCTACCAGAACGTATTCACCGATGCCTGCACCGATGATGTCTATGGCTACCAGCTGGTTCTGATCATTCTTCATATGACGTACCGGCTCCACAATCATGAATTTATTTCCGATTAAATTTTCACTTTTTCGTGTGGAAACTATACTTCCAACTACTTTTCCAACAATCATAGGAACCTCCGTATTTCATCATATAAATCTAAAATCTCTTCAAGCCGGCGGTAACACCCGCCGGCGAAGAGAAAAGGAATATAACTATTTGATAATCGTAACTGTAGTACCGGTAGCAATTTTAGCAGCATTGGCTTCATCTGTGTCGATGTGCATTTCCAGCGTAAATGTGTCATCCACACGAATCTTAACCTGGTTAAAAATAGTTCCACGCTCATTGTCCGCTTTTACGGAAACAATATCACCATCTTTAACCCCTGCTGCCATCGCATCCTTCGGGGACATGTGAATGTGACGCATAGCCACAATACAGCCCTCGTTCAGATACAGTGCGCCTTTCGGTCCAACCAGAGCGATCGGTGCACTTCCGGCAACGTCACCTGACTCACGAATCGGAACATTAACCCCCAGTTTGATCGCATCTGTTGCAGATACTTCTACCTGAGATGCCTTACGAACAGGTCCAAGGATCCGAACGTTCTCGATCGCACGAAGCTTCAATCCAACGATCGTTACTTTTTCATTGGAAGCAAACTGTCCGCCCATCAGCTCTTTTGCTTTTGTCAGCTGATATCCCGGGCCAAACAGAGTTTCCACATGCTCCTGTGTCAGATGAACGTGTCTGGCGGAAACACCGATCGGTACAACGTAACCGTCGCCCTTTGTATCTTTTTTATTGATCGTTTCGAGTACCATACGGGTAATCAATTCAATATTATTCGTTTCCAAGAGTACACCTGCTTTCTATAACGTAATATAGTCACGAAATTATTTGATAGCCGGCAGGATTTTTTCAACATCTGTGTGAGGTCTTGGAATAACATGTGTAGCAATCAGCTCACCAAGTCTGGATGCTGCTGCACTTCCGCTTTCTACTGCGGATTTTACTGCTCCAACGTCTCCACGTACCATAACGGTTACAAGACCGGAACCGATCTTTTCTGTTC
>JABUSW010000312.1 GCA_021443885.1 Blautia sp. | reverse complement strand
GATCAGAACAAAGCCATGCATTTTTATATCCTTCTTTTCGAAACTTTGCAGCATAGGAGCCTAATGAAAGGGCTGTAAGAAGTTTGCTTCTATGTTTTTCACCCCGGATGCGCCCCTCCGTTTTCGCAAGGAACTTTGCAAAGGGAAGCGCAGAATTTTTACTGGGAGAACCACATACGATCAGGGCATCGATGGTCCTATCATATGCAGATGTATATGCCCGAACTGCCAGGGAACCCATACTGTGTCCAAACAAAATTACCGGAATATCCGGAAAACGCTCGTGTATTCCCCTATTGATAGTGCGCATATCGCTTATGATCGCCTCGGCACCACCCCCATACATGTAGCCCAGATCTTCTATGGACTTTATGCTCTTTCCATGACCGCGGTGGTCATGAATGACAGATACATATCCCTTGTCTTTGAGGTATTCCATAAATGGAATATAACGTTCTTTGTATTCACACATTCCGTGAACGAGCTGTATGACCCCTCGATATGGCTTTTCATCCGGAATATACGCAAGAACCGAAATTTCCAGCTGATCCACCTCAGACAGAAAACTGCCTTCGTATTTCATAGTCACACCTCCTCTTCAATCTCGATCGTCTTATATTGTCTGCGATTCAGTAAATCATAAATGCAAGGTACTACAAATAATGTCAAAAGCGTTCCATATAACAGACCGCCGATCGTTACCACCGCCATAGGCTGCGTCATGTCACTGCCCATACCATTTCCGGCCGCCATGGTGGACAGGCCCAGAATGGTAGTCAAAGCAGTCATAATGATAGGTCGAAGGCGATCCCGTCCTGCCTGAACAAGGGCTTCCCGTTTATCCATTCCTTCTCCCCGCAGCTGATTGGTATAATCCACCAGTACAATACCATTATTCACTATGATACCGGAAAGCATTACAAAACCAACCATCGCAATCACACTGACTTCCATATCCGCAATAACAAGTCCCAGGAAACCGCCTGTAAACGCCAACGGAACCGTAAACATAATGATAAACGGGGAAAGGAGGGACTGGAACTGCGCCACCATGATCAGGTACATAAAGGCCAAGGCCAGAACAAGCATCAGAACAAGCTGTTCCATGGCTTCATTGATCGTCTGGTCCTCTCCAACCATTTCTGCCGTGTATCCCTTTGGCAGCTCCAGATCAGCCAGCTTCTTCGCAACCTCTGCACTTACCAGACCTACGTTGTAGTCCGTCTCGATTTCTGCAGAGACCGTCATATATCTGGATTGTGCATCTCGCATGATCGTACGGGGGCCTTCCGCTTCTTCAAAATCCGCAATCTCCGAAACACGGATCTTCTTTTCCTCTCCATCCGAGTCTGTCACCTTCAGTTTCATATTGCGAATGTCTTCCCGTTTGATCGTCTCATCGCTTTCATCGTGTACGTATACACTGTAATCCTTTTCCGGTGTCGAAAGAGTGGTAGATGCCGTCGCCTTCGCAAGACGTTTCTGAAGTTCCTGATAAATCTGAGCTACAGTAAGTTTGTATTTCATTGCTTTTGCTTTATTAATAACTACACGGAATTCTTTATCACTATCTTCCAGACCATCTGAAACATTCTTGGTTCCTTCTGTCTCCGCCAAAATCCTCGCCACCTGCCAGGACAGTTCCGTAAGCGTATCCAGATCTTTCCCTTTAATCTGAACAGCAATTCCACTGCCTCCAAGAGCACTCATATCCAATGTCTGTGTCGTAATATCAACTGTGCATGGAATATCCTTTACGCGATTCCGTATCTCTGCTTCCAGTTCAGCACTGCTTAACACCTTATCTTCTTTCAGCACAAGATATGCCGTTACGGAATCTGCCGTACCGCTGCTTCCCATCATGGAAGCAATTCCGCTGCCTCCTGCCATGGCACCAATAGAATCGATGTCCTCTATATCCTCGATTGCCTCAATGACACGATCCGCAGCCTCTGTCAGATCTGCAAACGTCTGCCCCTTCTCTACCGAAATCGTCAAAGTAGCCTGGGTACTTTCCATTTCCGGCATAAAAGCAGTTCCCTTCTCCACAGCCATTTTCGCACTGTAGATCAGCATACCAACTGCCAACAGCAGAACCAGCAGTTTTACTTTCAGTGCAATCCGAAGCAGATTCCCATACACATTACGAATCCAGTCGAAAATGCCATGTTTTTTCGGTTTCATATTCTTCAGCAAGCCAGCCGACATCATAGGAACCAACGTCATGGCCACCACCAGACTGGCAATCAGGGAAAAAGCAATGGTCAGTCCCATGTCTACAAACAACTGTCTGGTAATACCTTCCGTAAAAACGATGGGGGCAAAGACACAGATCGTCGTCAACGTAGATGCCGCAATCGCTCCTGCAACCTGATTGGCTCCTTCTACCGCTGCTTTTCTTGGCGGGACTCCCAGCTGCCGCAGTCGGTCAATGTTCTCAATTACTACGATGGAATTGTCCACCAGCATTCCTATTCCCAACGCAAGTCCCGACAGTGATATGATATTCAGTGTAATCCCTGTAAAATACATCAGTACGATCGCCGTAACCACACTGATGGGAATGGAGAATGCAATTACGATTGTTGGGCGCAGATCTTTCATAAACAAAAGAAGCACGATAATGGCCAGAATCGCACCATACAGCATATTCTGAAGAACAGAATCCACAACCAGATCAATATAAACACCCTGATCCATCAATACGGAAAAATGTGTTTCCGTTCTTTCTTCTTCAATCTGCGCAATTCGCTCCAGCAATCGGTCGGTAACATCTCCGGTGGAATATCCCGTTTGTTTCTCAATGGTAAGAATCACTCCCGGATTACCGTTTAGACGGGCATATACGCTATCGCTGTCGTTATTGATGATCACGTCTGCAACATCGCCCAGTTTAATGGGATCCAGGCCATCCAGTCCCATATCCAGGACGATCATCTCTTCCAACGTATCCGTTCCGGTGAATTTATCTCCGACACGAACCAGATACTCGTCCTCTCCCTCCTGAATATATCCTGCCGGCATAGAGAAATTCTGTCCCGTCAGAATTCCCTTCAGCATGTCTTTCGTCAGGAGATTCTTAAGGTTGGCCTGCTTCTTGGAATCCTTCTTTGCCTGCGTCAGCTGTTTCATTCCCTCTTCGAGCTGTTCTTCCGCCTGTTTCAATGCCTCTTCATTCTGGGTCAGCTGAAGGCTTCCGGAATCCAGTTTTGACTGGGCAACACTTAACTCAATTGAGCCCATTACCTGCTGAACCGTCATCTGAACTTTTCCGGCATCCAGCTTCGCTTTTCCAGCTGCCACCTGACTGCGCATTGCGTTTAATTTCTGGCGGCCTTCGTCAATTTGAGCCTGCCCCTGCACCAGCGCTTCTTTCTTTGTTTCCAATTCCGATTTCTGTGTCTGCAGTTCTGAAACCTGTGCATTTAATGTCTCCACTGTCTGCTGAATGGATGCGATCTGTTCGTTGGCATATTGAATTGCACCTTCCGGAGTTGATTGCCCGACTCCTTGCGCCAATGCACTTAACTGCGTGTCCAGTTCTGCGATTCCGGCATCCACCTGGGTTTTTCCTTCATCTGCAGTCTGCTGTGCAAATGCCAATGCGCCCTCCCACTCTGTGTTGACCTGCTGCAAAACAACTTCATAGGTTGCCAGGAATTCTGCCTCCTCCGGCAGCAGTTCCTCTCCAGCCTCCTGCTTTGCATCAATTGCCGCTTTTTGCCCGGAAAGCAAATCTACCGTTGTCTGGAACTGTGTATTGATTTGTGTCAAACCCGCTTCCAGATTCGTTTCAATTTCATTCTTTGTGTTTTCTAATCCAACGCGGGCCTCCAGAAGCTGACCGATCCCGTCAATCATCTGCTGAAACGATTGGATACCGCTTTCTGCCTGCGCAGCTCCTTCCTGGGCTTTCACGATTCCTTCTGCAATCTGTGAGATTCCGGAATCAATCTGCTCCAGCCCACTCTTCAATTCCTTTTCCTTATCATCCAATGCACGAAGCTGATTATCGATCTCTGCCAAACCGGCATTGATTTCGTTTTCTCCTGCGATGATCTGCTGCTGCCCGGACGCTAATCCATTGGCCAGCTCCTCTTTGCCGGATTCCAGCTGGGCTTTTCCTTCTTCCAGTTGCTCTTTGCCTTCTTCCAGCTTTTCTTTGCCATCGTCCAGTTCCTTTTTGGCATCATCAAGCTCTTCCTCTTTCTCCTTGAATTTGCCATCAATAGCAGCTGCCACTTTCTTATTTACTGCCTTAATCTTATCCGCACGCAGAATGACTTCCACACTCTCTGTAATGTTTCCGGTTGTGGAGACGCTGGCAACACCGGCAACGCTTTCAATCTCTGCCTCAATATGACTCTGCACATAGTCCGTGACTTCCGTATCTTCCAGTCCGTCCACCTCGACAGCCGCAACCATGATGGGCAGCATATCCGGATTCAGTTTCATGATCATTGGCTTTCCTACAGAATCATCCCAATACCCGCTGATCTGATCCAGTTTTTCCCGAATATCAATGGTAGCCGAATCCATATTCGTCGTCTCGCCAAACTCCAGAATTACAATTGACATATTTTCACTGGATCTGGAGCTTACATTTTCGATATTTGCGACGGTAGCCATGGATTGTTCCACCGGTTTCGTGACCACCATCTCTACCGTTTCCGGACTTGCCCCCTGATAGGTCGTCATAATAATTGCGTATGGAAGTGTCATACTGGGAAGCAGGTCGGTACTCATTTTTCCAAAAGATACAACTCCAAGAATCAAAACCAACACGATCGCAACCACAACCGTGTATGGTTTTCGAACACTAAAACGTGAAATCATCATCCTCACCCCTGTATTATTCTCTAGAGCATATAGTACTAGTATATGAAAAGCGCCCCCTATTGTCAATTGATTCGGTGTTATGTTATACTACGGGTAAATCGCTGGAAAGCCAGTCCGATCCGGGAGCTGGCTGTATATGATCGTCAGCAGGTGCGGCAAAGCAGCTGCGAATAGATAACAAGGAGGAATTATGGGGAACGACGAATTACAAAATGAGTCATTGACAAATGGCTATGACAATACTGTTGAAACGTTTGATGAGTCCTTGCAGAGTCCGGAAACAGAAAAGGAAGCAGAAACGGAAGCAGAAACCGCCGCCGGCAAACCCGGAAAAAAAAGCAGTGCATTGCTCCTGCTGCTCTTACTGATTCTGGTTCTTGCCGTGGGAGTTTCCTACTATATCAACCAAAGGAAAGGTCCTGCAAAAGCGGTGGAAAATTACCTGGCTTCTATCCAGAATCTGAATCTTGACTCCATGAGCGAAATGATCATGACAAATGACCTTTCCATTCTGGATACTACAGAACTTCGGAACGAAACTTACACGGACTTCTTTAAAACCATCAATCAGAACATGACTTTCCAGATTCTGAAAACCAAGATCGACATGGCAGAAGGAACAGCAGAAGTTACCGTTCGCCTGCGCTATGTAGACGGTACCGACATTTATAAAGATACCATCAATGCATTTCTCCGGAAAGTTCTGGCTGTTGCCTTGAAAAATGAAACCGTTACCGCACAGCAGAAGGAGCAGTATCTGGCTCAGCTATTGATCAAAAAGACAAGTGAAGCAGAGCTTCAATATTCCGAAGAAGAAGTCACTTACCCGCTGAACAAAGTGGATAACCAATGGAAAATCGCATCGCTTGATTCCAATACTCTGCGCATCATGACTGCTGATTTCCAGACCGTCGAGAATGACATCAATGCTTCACTGGAAGATCCGGATGCCTCTGATGAACTGGTTTCTGCTGCTCCTGCAGCAAACGAGAACGATGTAATCACTCTGAATTGCGAGAACTTCTCCATCAGCTATACCAGCTTTCGTATCGCAAATGACATTGCCGGCAATCCATGTCTGATGTTTTACTATGATTACACCAACAAGAGTGCAACAAATTCTTCGCCTATGGTTGATGTAGCTCTCTTTGCATATCAGAACGGCGAAACATGTGATGCTGCGATTCCGGAGAACAGTGACGAAGCTGTAAACCGTTATATGTCTGAGATCAAGGCCGGGGAAACTGTAAATGTCTGTCAGGTATTCTCTCTTCAGAATATGTCACCGGTCACCCTGGAAGCCTCCGCATCTTTTAACTTTGACCAAAGTACTTCTACACAGTTCATTCAGGTTCAACAGTAATGAAAAGGCGTAACCACTGCAGGATACTGCTATGGGTTACGCCTTTCTTTTATTATAATCTATGCTTACCTATGTCTGCTCGAGCAAGCTCGGCAGCCGCACGGTGGCCTTATCGATCGAGTAGGAGGGTGCCCTCCTCTCGATCCCCTGCGATATTTGCACAGCTCACGACCTCTGGTCGTTCGCTGTACTTGGCCACCCTATGTCTGCTCGAGCAAGCTCGGCAGCCGCACGGTGGCCTTATCGCACAAAAAAAGATGCTTCATCAGCATCTTCTAAGAGCGATAGACGGGGCTCGAACCCGCGGTCTCGACCTTGGCAAGGTCGCGCGTTAC
>JABUSW010000080.1 GCA_021443885.1 Blautia sp. | reverse complement strand
GCTCAGTGGATAGAGCAGTGGTTTCCGGTACCATGTGCGGGGGTTCGATTCCCTTCAGGTGTGTTTGTGTCATTCAATTCCAGATGAAAGGGGGGCATGGAATGGATGATTTCAGAGAATGGTTATCAGATAACCTTCGCTATTTTATGTTAGGCGGAGCAATTCTGATCGTTCTTTTGGTAGTGATATTCGGAGTGCGTGCGTGCATAAGCCGCAATAAATCAGATGATGTTAAATCGGAACCTGTTCAGACAGAAGAGCCCGAGAATGTGACGACAACAAATGTGTCTGTCAGTACAGAACCTGATCACGACAGTGATGGTGCAGAAGCAGTGGAGTATGAATTTGTAAAAAATGACCCGGACGTGGCAGAAGTGATACAACGTTACTACAAGGCTCTCGGCGAAAAGGATACAGCAACAATGGATCTGCTGGTGAAGAATCTGCCGCCATCTGATATTATTTCCAAAGATTACATTGAAGGGTATGAAGTAAAAGATATATATTCCGTGAAGGGCTTGACGGAAGGATCTTACGTTGCTTTTGTAGAGTATACGTACAAGTGTACAGGAATTGAGGCTGTTGTTCCTGCTCTTAGTCAGATTTACCTGATTACGGATGAAGATGGAAGTCTGGTGATGGACGGTGCATCTGAGCAGAATGCGGATATACTGGCTTTTGAGAATAAACTTCTCAGTGATCCGGATGTAATTGAGTTGAAGAAATCGGTTGAGAATTCTTATAATCTTGCTTTGGTTGAGAATCAGGATCTCTATAGCTTTCTATCCGGTTTAGGTGAAGATGCTGCTGAGAGCTCATCCGATCAGGGAAGCCCCGAGGGAACTTATAAAATGACTACCACGGCTTATGTGAATGTAAGGAGTGATCCCGGCGGAGATGTTATAGGTGGTCTTGATTACGGCCAATCCGTCGATGTTTACGAACTGGTTGACGATTGGTATCGGATATACTTCGATGGTTCCGAGGCATACATATATTATGAATATCTTGAATGATAAAAAAGACTGGTCTGAGGTGATTCCCAGGCCAGTCTTTTTGTGCGCTATTCTTTTAAAACGAGTTATATTCCTGTCCATTAACAAGTTCGATTCCTTTGATTGCAGCTAATTCATGAACCGTACAGAACTGGTAACCCTGCTTTTTCAATTCCGGTATCAAATATTCAACGGCTTCAATTGTACTTTCATAAAGATCGTGCATTAAAACAACCGAGCCATCTGTTATATTATTTAAGGTTTCTTCAATGACAGCATCCTTATTTTTGCTGGACCAGTCCAGTGTATCAACAGACCATAAAATCAAAGGTGCTTTAATTAACCTTACGTTATCATCAATATTACCATATGGAGGTCTTACTGCCGTAGCTTTGTGTCCCACCAATGACTTTATGATATCGTTCACGGCATTGATTTCATTCTTTATATCACTTTTTTTAAGTTTTAAGAAATCGGGATGCCCAAAGGAATGATTCCCGATTTCACACCCAAGTGCATCCATTCGCGGAAGGGTGTCACTGAAATTTTGGATTTCCTGTCCTACAAGAAAAAAAGTCGCTTTTGCCTGATTTGCTTCGAGACAGTCCAAGAGCCGGTTCGTGAATTGGCTTGGACCGTCATCGAAAGTAAGTGCAATGAATTTTTGTTCCGCCGGAAGCCGGTCTTCCTCCTTTTCTGTCTGTTCCGAAGTCTTTTCGGCTGCGGGGGCGGGTGTATTCTGCTTTTCATCCTTTGTTCGGGATGGTGCAGAAGTATCCTGCGATGCTTCCTCTGCCAGAGAGCCATCGTCCTGCAGCTTATACTCTGTGCCGTTGACAGTGATTGTACCGTATTGTTTGATTCCATCAAGATCCAGATAATACTTTTTTTCATTATCCTCGATCCAGCCAGTCATCATGTAGCCGTTGGGATCAAAATAGTACTCGTGTCCATCTGTGTCTATAAGCCAACCGGTGTAAGGGGTTTCATTAACAAGGAACACCCACTTTCCTTCCGCAGAAGTCCAGATACCAATCGCCGCTTCCGGGGAAGCCTGTAGAGCTTTTGCAGGAGATGTTTGTGCGACAGCTTCCGCATTTGCGATTTCTTTTTCGGAATCGGCTGTCACAGTATCCTCTTTATCCGCATTCTCTATTACAGGCTCTTCAGATTCATCACTGCCAGTTTCCGGTTCTTCTGTTTCTTCAACGATAGTCGTTTCCGGATCCGATATGTTCTGTGATTCTTCCGGAAGTGCGGCCTTGGAAGGAACCGCTTCTGGTATCGGATTCTGCTCCGCAATGAACATATCCGGTTCGGTAGAAGAGTCAGATGTAGAAAAATAAGCCGAAGTATGTGTGAATAAATATCCACATAACAGACACAGTAATACAGTAATCAGGAGAAGCGGCCGGCTTGCTTTCGGGTTATTCTCCGACATACGTTTCCTCCTTGTTTCTTAATTGCGGAAGGATTGTGAAAGCCGCATTGCAGCGTAACAATCCGTAAACACTTTTGATACTGAAACCGCAGTTTCCATACATATAAAAAGTGTACCACTTGAATATCATACAATAATACGAACAGAATTACAATGGTTATCTATGAATTCGGCGTTTCAGATCCCGTTGATGGAAATGCTTGCTAAGAAACGAAAATAAATATATAATGTTAGGAAAGTGTCCAAAGGCAGGTACAGAAGATTTATGGAAATCAGATTAAATAAATATTTAAGTGATGCAGGTATCTGTTCCAGACGTGAGGCCGATCGATGGATCGAAGCCGGAAAGGTCCGGGTGAATGGTCGTATAGCGGTAACCGGAGAGAAAATTAATTTAAGTGATTCCGTCAGAATAGATGGGATGGAGATTCACAGAGAAGAGCGTAAAGTATTGCTGCTGTTTCAGAAACCAAGAGGGATCGTATCCAGCACAAAGAATCAGGGACAGGATATCACCGTTGTAGATTATCTGAAATACCCGATTCGCATATATCCCATCGGGCGTCTTGACAAGGATTCGGAAGGACTTCTATTAATGACGAATCAAGGCGTGCTTGTGAATGAGCTGATGCGTGCAAGTAAGTATCATGAAAAAGAGTATATTGTTACTGTGGATAAACCGGTGAATCCAAAATTTCTCGAACAGATGCAAAAAGGTGTTCCTATTCTTGAAACGGTAACGCGGCCATGTCAGGTATATCCGGTTAATCAGAATCAGTTTCGAATCGTTCTGACGCAAGGCCTGAACCGGCAAATTCGAAGAATGTGTGAGGCGCTTGGTTATCAGGTAAAAAGATTGCAGCGCGTGCGTATCATGAATCTTACCGGGGAAGATCTGAATGTAGGGGAATACAGGGAGATTACCAAAGAAGAATGGATCGAATTAGCGGAATTACTGGGTGTATCAAAGTCGTTGTTGGGAGGGTTTCATGAATAATAAGGAATACCTGGATTCGACTGCAAGAATCAAAGAACTCGTTGATAAGCTTCGTCTTGCTTCAAAAGCTTATTATAGTGAAGACCGGGAAATCATGAGCAACTATGAGTACGATGCTATGTACGATGAGCTGGAAAAGCTGGAGAAGGAAACCGGCATTATTTTAGCAAATAGTCCCACTGTAAATGTCGGTTTTGAAGCAGTCGAAACACTTCCGAAAGAGACCCATGAGACACCCATGTTATCTTTGGATAAAACGAAAGACCGGGAAGTGTTACGTGGTTTTATCGGGGATCACAAAACACTTTTATCCTGGAAAATGGACGGTCTAACCATCGTTTTAACTTATCAGAATGGCACTTTGGAAAAGGCTGTTACCCGGGGAAATGGAATTGCCGGAGAAGTTGTGACAAACAATGCGCGTGTGTTTGCAAACCTGCCGGTCCATATCCCGTATAAGGGACGTCTTGTATTGCGGGGTGAAGCAATCATTACCTACTCCGATTTTGAAAAAATAAACGAATCAATTGCAGATATCGATGCAAAATACAAAAATCCCAGAAATCTTTGCAGTGGATCTGTTCGCCAGTTGAATAACCGGATCACTGCAGAAAGAAACGTTCGTTTTTACGCGTTTGGTCTTGTAAGCGCACAAGATGTTTTTTTCGATAACGCAAGAGAGCAGCAGATGCTTTGGCTTCAGAAGCAGGGATTCGAAACTGTTGAATTTCGCTGTGTGACGGCAAAAGATCTGGATGAAGCAATGGATTATTTTGCAGCACAGATACAACAAAATGATTTTCCATCGGATGGACTTGTGGCGCTATATGATGACATCGCCTTTGGGGATTCCCTGGGACGGACATCAAAGTATCCGCGAAATGCCTTTGCTTTTAAATGGGCTGACGAAATCAAAGAATCCAGACTGCTTCAGGTAGAATGGAGTCCTTCACGAACGGGCCTGATCAATCCCATAGCCGTATTTGAGCCAGTGGAACTGGAAGGGACGACTGTCAGCAGAGCCAGTGTTCATAATGTCAGCATTGTAAAAAGCCTGCAGCTTGGAATCGGGGATACCATCACTGTATACAAAGCAAACATGATCATTCCGCAGATTGCTGAAAATCTTACAAGGAGCAATGATCTTGTGATCCCTTCCATTTGCCCGGTATGCGGAAAGGAGACCATAATCCGAAGAGAAAATGAGGTGGAAACCTTGCATTGTACAAATCCTGACTGTGAAGCAAAACGCATCAAAGCCTTTACGCTGTTTGTCAGCCGGGATGCAATGAATATAGAGGGTCTTTCGGAAGCAACCCTGGAAAAATTCATTGCAATGGGTTTTATACATGATTTTGGAGATCTGTTTGAGATCGAGAAGTATGAATCTGAGATCATCTGCATGGAAGGCTTTGGCAAGGATTCTTACCGGAATCTGATCCATAGTCTGGAAAAGGCGAAAGAGACAACCTTGTTCCGTGTATTGTATAGTCTTGGAATCGCTAATATTGGCCTGGCCAACGCAAAGCTGATCTGCCGTCACTTTGATAATAATATAGACCGGATCCGTAAAGCAGAGGAAGCGGAAATCAGTTCCATCGATTCAATCGGCCCGGTGATAGCGAAGAGCCTTAAGGAGTATTTTTCAATAGAGGAGAATAACCGGAGATTAGATCATCTGCTGATGCATCTGCACATCCGTAAGGAAAGCAATACGATGGATCAGACACTTTCCGGAAAAGTATTTGTGATTACCGGAAGTGTGAATCAGTTCCCGAATCGCTCTGCCTTAAAGGAGTTCATTGAATCATTGGGCGGAAAGGTAACCGGCTCTGTCACAAAAAATACCCATTATCTCATCAATAATGATACAGCATCGAATTCATCTAAGAATAAAAAGGCGAAAGAACTGGGCGTCCCGATTCTTTCTGAAGAAGACTTTATGAGAATTGCAGGAGGAAGCAGCAATGCCGATTAGGATTCAGGATGATCTTCCCGTACGGGAGATACTGGAGAAAGAGAATATATTTGTAATGGATGAGAACCGTTCACTGCATCAGGATATACGTCCTTTGGAAATCATGATCCTGAATCTTATGCCTCTAAAAGAGGAAACGGAATTACAGCTGCTGCGGTCTCTTTCCAATACCCCCCTTCAGGTGAATGTTACTTTTATGACGGTAGAGAGTCATGAATCGAAGAATACTTCCCTGAGTCATTTGAATAAATTCTATCAGGTGTTTTCTGAAATAAAAGAAAAACGATTTGATGGAATGATCATAACAGGGGCTCCTGTTGAACAGATGGAATTTGAAGAAGTTGATTATTGGAATGAATTAATGGAAATCATGGAATGGACCAAATCGCATGTGCATTCTACCATATATCTTTGCTGGGCAGCGCAGGCTGGGTTATATTACCATTATGGCCTGCAAAAAAAGCCTTTGGGCAAAAAGATGTTCGGTCTGTTCTGGCATAAAGTCCTGAACCGTAAGATACCATTGGTACGCGGATTTGACGACCTGTTTCTGGCCCCGCATTCCCGCCATACGGAAGTTGCAATCGAAGATATTCATGCCTGTTCGGAGTTAACCGTCCTGGCAGAGTCGGAGGAAGCCGGCCTGTTTCTTGCTATGGCAGACGAAGGGCGTAAAATATTCGTGATGGGGCATCCGGAATATGACCGTGTGACTTTGGATGGGGAATACAAACGTGATTTAAGCAAAAACCTTCCGATCGAAATACCGGTCAATTATTATCAAGACAATGACCCGGATAACAAACCGTATCTGATGTGGCGGGCGCATGCGAATAATCTCTACACCAACTGGCTGAATTATTATGTTTACCAGAGTACACCTTATGATCTGTACGGAACTCCATTCTGACCTGGCCTTTCTGTTGTCTGGATGCGAACAACCGGAACTTCAATATTGTTTTCTTCAAAAGCTTTCGTGATGTTTTGGGTGATATAAAAGTATACATCCCAGTAATCTTCATTCCGGCACCATGCCCTTGCTGTGAATTCCATGGCTTCGTTCTTGCTTTCGCAAAGTCCGGCAAATGGTGCCGGGTCTGGCAGAATTTTAGGTTCTCTTTTCATTGTATCAACCATCAGGTTGA
>JABUSW010000289.1 GCA_021443885.1 Blautia sp. | reverse complement strand
GACCAGGCCGGTTTCTTCCGCTGCCGCTTCCGTCACATACCCGATCACATCGTGTACCTTCTGCGGCTTCGGCAGCAGCTTATTCAGATCCACACCGATGGCATCGCCGATAGTTTTGGACCACTCCATGGTGTTGATATCCAGGCACTGGCTTTTGATGGCCTGATCAATGTCCATGGTCATATTTCCGGTCAGTTTATAATTCGCAAAAGAGCTTGCCTGCAGAAAGCAGCAGGTCTTTTCAAAAAGCTCCGGTTCATTTTTCTTAAACCACAATATTTTATTCGGCAGGAAAGCCCGGTCCGGCTGTCCCCCGGTGATCCGGATAAACTCTGGAAGCCCTACCGCGGAAATAATCTCGCTGACCTCTTTTCCGGAACGGCCATCCATCCAGATCAATGCATTCCGCAGAGGCTTTCCGTTTTTGTCCACCGGCAGCATGGTAACCGTCTGGGAACTGATACAGATCCCTTTGATATTTTTGATGATATCCTCCGGCACCTGTCTGGTGAGACTCCAGAATACGGAGGCAACATTCTTCCACCAGTCATTTGCATTCTGCTCCACCATTCCGGGAGCCGGATGCAGCACTTCATTGGAGGAAGACGCCGTTGCTTCCACGTTTCCTTCTTCGTCTGCAATGATACCTTTGATATTGGTTGTCCCAAGGTCCATGCCCAAAAGATAGTTTTTCGCGTTACTCATAGGGCCCCCCTAAATTCTGCGGGCTGCATAGAAAGCATCGGTAGTCGCCTGGAAAATCTGACCTACGTTCTTGCAGTCTCCCACAATATAGTACTCATCTACCAGATCACAGAAGCGGTCTACGGTATCGTACGGAGAACGGAAGCCAAGTGCGCAGACAACAGAGTCTGCTTCGATCACGAATTCCTCCCCATCTCTGGATACCAGAACGCCTTCCGGCAGAATCTCTTTTACCATGGTATTCACGTAAATGTCCGCAGAGTTATTCACCTCAACCATCAGACCGCCGCGATAGAACGGATTAACCTCCATTGCAACATCCGGTTTCATCTCGATGATGGAGCACTCATGGCCTTCATGAGCAAAGGAAACAGCTGCTTCCGCACCAACCAGACCGCCGCCCATAATGGCAACCTTTTTGCCCAGCTTCTCATGATGCAGTTCTGCATCAATGGCCATGATCACATTTTCTCGGTCCATGCCCTTGATTGGCGGACGAAGCTCGTCAGAGCCGATAGCAACGATCAACGCCTCTGGGGCAAATTCTTTGATATAGTCCTCCGTAACTTCCGTATCAAGGACAACCTTTACACCTGCGTTATAAACACGTTTCACCATAACCTCGCAGAATTTCAGGATATCTTCTTTGAAATACGGCGCACCTGCCGGAAGAAGGTTTCCTCCCAGATGATCTGCCTTTTCCACCAGCGTAACATCATGTCCACGGTCAGCGGCTGTAATGGCTGCCTGCATACCGGCAGGACCGCCTCCCACGATCAGCACCTTCTTAGCCTTTTCAATCGGTTTGATGCTATACTTATTCGCCAGCTGAAGACCCATGTTCGGATTCACGGCACATTTTGTTGCTTCCAGATTGATGGTTGCGCCAAAGCATTCATAGCAGCGCAGACATGGTGTGATATCGTCATCGTTGCCCTTCCATGCCTTGTCTACCAGATACGGATCTGCCAGCAGCGCACGTCCGATCTCGCAGATATCCGCCTGACCGCTGGCAATGATCTCTTCCATCTGCGCCGGGTCGTTCAGGGAACCAACACAAGCCACTGGTGTCTTCACATGCTTTTTGATCTCAGCAGCAAGGTAAACATTCACGCCGCGGGGATAGAAAGCAGATGGATGTGTACGGCAGAACATATCCGGGTCTTCATGGTTGCCGCAGGATACATTGATGAGGTCTACCTTGTCGTCTACCATCTTTGCAACCTTGATGCAGTCTTCCATACCCAAACCATTTGCTGTCAGGTCATCACCGGAAAGACGGATCTCAATGGGAAATCTCGGCCCAACCGCTTTGCGGACTTCATCCAGAGCAAGCAGCAGGAAACGGGCACGGTTCTCCAGAGAGCCTCCGAATTCATCGGTACGCTGGTTCATAACCGGTGAGAGGAACTGGGAAAACAGCCATCCATGCGCAGCATGTACCTGCACCATATCAAAACCAACCTCTTTACAAAGAGCTGCTGCCGTTCCATAAGATTTGATGATCTCATAGATCATCTCCTTCGGCATCTCAAATACCTCGCCCTGCGGCATGATCTCATGACTTGGTCCGTATGCAACGGAGCAGGTATCCTGATCACCGCCAACGCTGGCAAGACCACCGTATTTTCCGCCGTGAGAAAGCTGGATATTGGCATATGCGCCTGCATTGTGAATGGCTCTGCAGGCTTCTCCCAGCATCTGCTTTACACCGAAGGAGTCCAGCTGAAGCTGTTTGTTATGAGACTTTCCGGTTGCGGAGTGCACGATTGCTTCTCCATAAGTAACCACTGCAACACCACCCATGGCCTTCTCTTCCAGATATGCCATCATTTCCGGTGTCATATGACCCTCCGTGGTCATCATGCTTGGGCTGGTAGGAGCTGCAAAGACTCTGTTTTTCAAACGAATGTTACCAATTCTGAGGGGAGAAAAAAGATGGGGATATTTCTCTCCTTTTTTACAACATGTACCCATGATCGTTCCTCCTTATCTTTTTAATTTCCAAAGGTATTTTCTCGGTTCCCCTTTCAGATAGGCGATGACTTCGTCACCCATCATGGTTCCGGACCATCCGTCAACGTCTGTAGTCAGACCTGCAAAATGTGGTGTCAGCGTGACATTTTTCATCTTCAGGAGCGGATGATTTGCCGGAATTGGTTCCTGCCAGTACACATCAATGGCTGCTCCTGCAATCTGTTTATTCTCCAGAGCCTCTACCAGATCCTTCTGATCAATGACAAACGCTCTTGCAGTATTGATCAGATAAGCTGTAGGTTTCATTTTTGAGAACCAGTCCTTATTCACGATTCCCTTTGTGGACGGAAGGACTGCCAGGTGAATGCTGACCATATCCGACTGGGAAAGCATGGTGTCCAGATCTACCTGTTTTGCGCCGTCTGCTTCGATCCTCTCTGCCGGGCAGAAGGGGTCGTAAGCAAGCACTTTCATGCCCAGAGCCATTGCACGCACTGCCACTTCACGGCCGATGGCACCATAGCCTGCAATACCAAGGGTTTTTCCATATAATTCAAAGCCAATGCCATAATCGGTGTATGGATGATTTGCATCCAAAGGACCCCAGATGACATTCTTCACATCCGGTACATTGTATACATCCTCCACCGGCTCTCCCAGGTGTTCCCCTTTTGCAAGTCCGATGGCCGCCTGACAAAGGTTTCTGGATGCACACAGCATCAAAGCAATGTTAAACTCTGCAACCGCCACGCGGTTTCTTCCCGGTGTATAGGATAATTCCAGTCCGGCATCTGCAATTGCTTCATAATCTACCGTTGCCGGTGTTCCCTTTGCTACGCCAAGGAATTTCATACCTGCCTCTGCCCAGGCCTTAATGGTTTCTGCTCCGGCATTCTCATCTCCCAGAACCACAAGTTCATTTCCCATGCACTCTTCCCGGGTCATTTCTTCCGTAACATTTCCTTTTCCGTGCTTCAGTTCTCCACAGATGGTCACATCACAGTATTCCTGGATGAACGCCATTTTCTCCTCCGGAATCGGAGTACAAAGTGCCATTTTCTTTTTCATGTTTGTCCCTCTCTTTATATTTATATTTTAATTATTCTCGTACTGTTTTCTGCCCTCTTCGTCCGTTGCACTTAAGTAAAAAGCATATAATGCCGCAATGGAGATTCCCACAGTAGACAGCAGATATACATTGCTGGTGGTCACTTCACCGAAGATCGCTTTGGAAGCATTGTTCAAGAGGATCGGTGACAGGAACTGACCGAAATTCATAACGCAGGAAAAAACGGCTGCCGCCATAGCTGTGGCAACCTGTGGAACGGCATTGGATACCATAACCATACCGGTTGGCACGAACATCCCCTGGGAAAAACCGCAGAACAAAGCAGCGATCATCAGCATAATCAGATTGGATGGGAATATTACCAGGATTCCGCACCCAACACAAAGACTCACCATCGCAACCGGAAGGGTAAAGTTCTTTGTCTTTTTCGTAATTGCTCCCAGAATCAGTCCCATGACGATCTGAGAACCGGAGAAAATACCGGTGAGGATACCGGATACGCTGGTATTTCCGGCAAGGCTTCCGGAAATGTGCATTGCAATATTGGTATTAAAGGTAATCAGGAAGATCCACTCCAGAAATCCCACCACCGATACCAGATATACGCGTTTGTTCAGGCGAACCTTCTCCGTTTTGGTCGGAACTGTTTTACCGGTATCCGGCAGGCATACCAGAAGGATCACGAAAGCGATGAAGCCGATAATATGAAGCAGATATGCCTTTTCAAATCCAAAGCTTCCCAAAACGCCGCCCAGAGTGGTGGATACCACCATACCGCTTCCTACACTGGCTGCCTGAATGCCCATAGCCGTGACCCGCTCCGGTCCTTCAAAGAACTCTGCCACAACCGCCGTGTTCATAGTCATTGCCAGTCCCAGTCCAACGCCATAAAACGCTCTGGAGAACAAAAGCAGGTTGAAGTTATCCGCTATAAAAGGCAGGAAACCGGAAACACCGGATATCAGTGCCGCAAAGAGCAATAATTTCTTTTTACTGATCTTTGTCACCATCCAGCCGGAGATCAGGGCGATCACCATGGCCACCAGTGCCGGTATGGTTATCAGCATCTGGATCAGGCTGTCATCCACCTCCGGAAAATGCTCTGCAATCTGCCGCAGCACCGGAGAAATAGAAAGCTGAAGTCCCTGCAGAAATGAGATCGCAATAATTGCGATAATGATATTCATTTTCTTTTTCATAATAGTTAACTCTCCTATCCGCCAAAAATCAGAATGCCTTCTTGAGTATCTCGATTACGTCTTCTTTCGTAATTCCCTGGCGAGGATTGAACCCAAGCACCGGTTCCTTCACAACATCATCCGCCAGCATTGCAAAATCAGATTCCTTGATTCCCTGTTCCGAGAGTGTTCGGATACCAAGCTTCGTAGTAAGTGCCTTTAATTCTTCTGCCAGAAGATACATATCCTTATCCGGATCACCGGAGACGCTTATGCCGATCGCTTTGGCAAGCTCCACCATTTTCTCCGGGCAGGCAGGAGCATTGTATTCCATTACATATGGAAGCACACATGCATTCGCCATACCATGGGCCAGCCCGAAATGAGCGCTTAAGGTATGGGCGATTCCATGAACAAGTCCCAGATTAGCGTTGGAGAAGCTGAACCCGGTGATGATACAGCCCAGCATCATCTGTTCTCTGGCATCCATGTTATTTCCATCTTCCACTGCAGTCGGAAGATTTTTGTAAAGAATCTCCAGACCTTTCAGTGCATTGTATTCGGTAAGCGGTGTTGCCATATTCGAAATATAGCTTTCTACCGCATGGGTAATGGCATCCATTCCGGTGGCTGCTGTTACAGACGGCGGCATGGTTCTTGTAAATTCCGGATCTGCGATGACGTCCGATGCCACAATGTTATTATCAATGACTACGTACTTGATGACCTTTTCCGTGTCGATCAGTGCGCTGACATTCGTAATCTCACTGGAAGTACCTGCCGTCGTCGGAATCGCAATCAACGGAAGGCACGGATTCTTCACCATATTCATTCCGCCATATTCTCCAATGCTGCCCGGGTTTGTCATCAACACATTGATCGCTTTTGCAAGATCAATGCTGCTTCCGCCGCCAACAGCCACAAAGCCATCCACCTTCGCATTCTTTGCGATTTTCGCTGCCTCTTCCACCACTTCATTGGTCGGATTCGGGATTACCCCATCGAAAATGACATATTCCACGCCGGCTTTCGCCACCTGATCCACCACCTGTTCGGAAATGCCCGCCATCTTCACACCCCGATCATAAACGACCATGATGCGTTTCATGCCATGTCCCTGAATCAGCTCCGGCAGCTTCTCTGCCGCTCCTCGTCCAAACGTAATATTGCTTTTCACAAAAAAATTAAAACTCATAGTGGCCTCCTTCTTTATGAATACTTATATAAGTATATTTATTCTTTTCTGTATTTCTCAAAAACCTTCTCAATCGACGCACTGGCCAGCCATACTGTCAAAACCGGCATGATCAGCAAAAGCACCGGAATCAGCCAGATGACCAGACAACAGAAGGCAAAATAGAATGTAATCCGAATGGATGTTCCCGGATGGCGGATCATCAGCACCAGGCTGTTCTTCAGCAGGTTTATTACAGAGTTTTCAAACCTTGCCGCACTGGCAAAACACCAGATTGCGTACACCAATACCAGTATCATCAGAACAATGAAAAACACATATGCATTTCCATAAACCATTCCCTGGGCCAGAAGCCCTTTCATGATCCAGGTATCAAACAAAAGAATCAGCTCCACCACAAGCAAGATCATCCCCATAGCCATTCCCTGTTTAAAACTCTC
>JABUSW010000310.1 GCA_021443885.1 Blautia sp. | reverse complement strand
AGAATTTTCGAGAATCGTATGTGTTTCACTGTTCAGTTATCAAAGTGCTTGCTGTCTCGCTGACAGCTATATCAGAATAGCATATCTTTTATGGGTTGTCAACCGGTAAAACAATATTTTTTATTGTACATAGGTATGACACCACTTACCCGCTGTTCTGACTCATTTAACTTATCTCCAAATATCATGCAAAGCTCTGATAAATCCACGGAGATCAAATCCTCCGGTTTAACGCTGCCAGATCTTCAAAAACAGTTCTTCCAGTAAATTATACCTTGAAACGAGACGCAGAAATGTATCCTGCTCGATCATTTTTACAGCCTCTTTTGCAAAGGCAGCCTTATAAAACAACGTCATAACGAACAGAATGATCCATAGAAACACAATTCCTTTCACTGCCCCAAGCACTGCACCGGCCACCTTGTTCGTTCCATTGATAATGGGAATCTTCGTCAATATGTCCAGAGCCCACATGCCCATTCGCACTAATATGGATGCGATCACAAAACACAAAACCAGAGAAATGATTCTGAGCGTAAGATTTGCAAGGCTCTCCGCAACATATTGCGTTCCTTGCGCGGTCAGGGAATGAGCAGCATCCTGATCATCCTTTTCAAGCAGCCCTTTTTCCAGAAACCAAGGCAGGTTCAGGCTGGCTATTACATTCTGTCTTGTCTCTTTTCCTTCGTTCACGATCTCATCCAGCTGATCGCTTACAAAAGCGTCCGCATTCTCAAAAACATAGCTGTATACCGGCGTATGTTCCTGAAGGAAATTATATACATAAGGATGAATATAGCCCGACAGAACCATCGTCAAAACCAGCATAAACATTGTTACGACTTCACGAACAAATCCTTGTTTATATCCCATTATCGCCGCAAAGACGATCAATAGAAGCGCCATTGCTCCAATCCATGTGAAATGCATCTCCACCTTCTGTATCTCCCCGTTACCTGTATCCTGTATCTTAACACCAGGACCTGTTACCATTACCTCGTTTCCTAATAGACGGACCAGATGCCTTCCTGATTTCCCGACAGCACCATTCCCAAAAGCCTTACTGCAGCTTGTGATCCAATCACACAAGCTTGATCAGGTTTACCCCGTTATCCAGGACAAGCAAATACCGATTCATCCCCAATTTGAAAAAGTCTTTAACCGTTCCGTCAACCGTTCCCAGATATCTTTCTGCTCCACTGCTGCTAACCACACAGATCTGAGAACTATTATACATCAATATAGAATCTCCGCTTATTCGAATCGAAGTATATGGGATATTAAAATCCTTCTCAAACTCCTGTTTTCCACTCATATTGTATACTTTCATCGTATACATCTTATCTTTGTCGTTATTCTTGAATACCAGTCCAACCCGGTCATTGTCAAAAAATGTGCTTACGATTTCTCCATCAACTTTCTGGGTCTTGCTCTCCTGCGGAATCTGCTTTCCTTTATAAATCGAAAACCCATCGTCGCGAATCGCAATGGAATATGCACTGCTCAGGTATTCGATCTGCGGAATAACCACACCTTCATACGTATAACCGCTGACAATTCTATCATCTTCATTCTGACCCACATCACCAAAATTGTAGAACGCAACATAGCTGGTGGTCTTGCTGCCATCCACAAACTGATAGGTCACCATCATAACAGACCCGTCATCCGAAACAGCCACATCCAGGGGATAGCCCGGATCGTCGATGGTCGTCTGGTTCTCCGCAATTAAAGATCCATCATAACTGTAAAAATTGATCCATGTATCATCATTGTTGCTCAGAATCGCCGCAACCAATCCTCTTTTGGAAACCTTTGCTTTTACAATGGAATAGGAAGTTGTAACGCTTCCCGTATATCCGTTTTTATCAAAGATTTCCAATAATGTGCCGTCCCGGTCTGCAACGACTGCTTTATCTCCGTTCACGTGTGCAATCGGATTCTGCATACTGTAAGTTTCATTCCAAAGAGTATTTAATTTCGAATCGACCAAAGAAGCACCGTCCGGACTATAACGAAAGATTTTCCCATCCATTTCCACATATTTAGTTGAAATGGTATCTTCCTGGTCACTTGTCTGGATCACACGATAATTATGATAGCTCCTTTTGGTCAAAAACAGCACAGTTGCCAATATCACAATTGCAGCAACCGAGAAAACAATCAACGAACGTCTCAGGTTTGCCCTTTTATGCGATAAGATCCTTGCATTATAGTCAACAGGTTCATTCCCGTTTTGTATCTCTCTCTTGGGTCCTCGATAATTTTTCGCCTTTGGCACTTTCGTTTTCCGATTCTTTTTATTACTCATACATTTCATCCCAGTTTTATTGTAATGTTCTGTTTCAGGTTCACAATACGAACAGTATAACACACTTTTCTATTGCAATACAAGATGACAGTGCCAAAACACATATCCCACGATGCGGGTGAACAAAGGCAGGAAAGATGTTCTTTATGCAGCCGCAAAAAAAGAACTGCCGCACTATCCCACAGCACAGCAGTTCACCTTTACCTCTTTTTCATTCAACTTCAAAATAAAAAGTGTATATTAAAGGAATTCTTTAATTGATTTGTATACCCCTGCTCCATCAAGACCGTATTTCTCAAGAAGAGCTGCTGCCGGACCTGACTCGCCAAACACATCATTGATACCAATTCTCTTAACCGGAACCGGAACGCTTTCTGCAAGGCACTCACACACCGCACCGCCAAGGCCTCCAATAACAGAATGCTCTTCCACGGTTACGATCTTTCCGGTTTCTTTCGCAGCTGCAATAACCAGCTCTTTGTCAAGAGGTTTGATGGTATGCATGTTGATCACTTTTGCTTCCACACCATCTGCAGCCAGTTTTTCTGCTGCCTCCAGAGCAGATGCCACACAGAGACCATTTGCAATGATGGTAAGATCTTTGCCTTCCCGAAGCACGATACCTTTGCCAAGTTCAAATTTGTAATCCGGATTGTCATTGATCACCGGAACTGCGAGACGGCCAAATCGCATGTAAACAGGTCCTTTATGAGCATAAGCTGCCTCTACCAGCGCTTTTGCTTCGATATCATCGGAAGGACAAGCTACAACCATTCCCGGAATCACTCTCATCAGTGCAAAATCTTCGTTGCACTGGTGTGTTGCGCCGTCTTCACCAACGGAAATGCCGCCATGCGTTGCGCCGATCTTAACATTTAATTCCGGATAACCAATGGAGTTGCGAACCTGCTCAAAAGCACGTCCTGCTGCAAACATAGCAAAGGTACTGATAAACGGAACCATCCCTGCAGCTGCCAGACCTGCACCAATGCCAGTCATATTACATTCTGCAATACCGCAATCTACATGACGTTCCGGAAATTCTTTCTTAAACACACCCGTCTGTGTTGCTGCAGCAAGGTCAGCATCAAGAACAACAACGTCATTATACTTTTTACCAAGTTCTACAAGTGCGTTACCATAACTTGCTCTAGTAGCAATTTTCTTTACTTCTGACATTATGCTTCACCTGCCTTTTCCAATTCTGCCATAGCCTGAGCGTACTGTTCATCATTCGGCGCTTTTCCGTGCCATCCTGCCTGATTCTCCATAAAGGATACGCCTTTACCCTTTACGGTCTTCATAACGATTGCGGTAGGCATTCCTTTTGTTGCTTTTGCTTCTTCAAATGCTGCACGAAGCTGTGCCATATCATTTCCATCGGCAACATTAATCACATGGAAATTAAAAGCTTCGAATTTTTTATCAATAGGGTATGGTGAACATACATCGTCAATGCGGCCGTCAATCTGAAGGCCATTGTTATCTACGATCACAACAAGGTTATCGAGTTTACGATGTCCGGCGAACATAGCTGCTTCCCATACCTGCCCTTCCTGGATCTCTCCATCACCAAGAAGTGTATAAACACGATAAGAGTCGCCTCTTAACTGTGCTGCAAGAGCCATTCCAACCGCTGCGGAAACGCCCTGTCCAAGAGAACCACTGGACATATCAACACCAGGGATATGCTGCATACAGGGATGACCCTGCAGGTAGGAACCAAGGTGACGAAGCGTCTTCAGATCCTCAACCGGGAAAAATCCTCTCTGTGCAAGAGTCGAATAAAGACCAGGGGCCGTATGCCCTTTTGATAATACAAAGCGGTCACGGTCTGCTTTGTCAGGATCTTTCGGATCAACATTCATCTCTTCAAAATACAAATAAGTGAACACATCTGCAGCGGAGAGAGAGCCGCCCGGATGACCTGCTTTTGCAGAATGAACCGCTGTTACAACACCTTTGCGGACTTCATTTGCAATTTTCTGAAGTTCTAAATTTTCCATGTTCTTTGTCCTTTCTTTTTAGTTGTTGCATATAGGGTTATTATACCAAATTCATTCACAAAAAACACTGTATTATTTTACCAATTTTATACTTTTGTACCAAAAAAATACCATTTCGCAATCAATTTCGATTCATAAGCATCCGATTTTCTATAATTCCACTCTTCCTTCCAGGGCCCTCAGCAACGTAACTTCATCTATGTATTCCAGATCCCCTCCTACCGGAACGCCGCTGGCAATTCTGCTCACTTTGATCCCGCAGGGTTTCACCAGCTTACTGATATACATCGCAGTGGTTTCCCCTTCGAGGCTGGAATTTGTCGCTATGATGACTTCCTTCACATCGCCCTGCAGTCTCTGCATCAGTTCTTTTAAACGGATATCATCCGGTCCGATTCCCAGCATTGGAGAGATCGCACCATGCAGGACATGATATACCCCCTCAAATTTCCCGGTTTTTTCATACGCTGCCAGATCCCTGGTATTCTCCACCACCATAATCGTCGTGTGATCCCTTTTGTCGTTGCGGCAGATCGGGCACTCTTCCTGATCCGTCAGTGTAAAACAGGTTTTGCAATAACGGACGTTTTCTTTCGCTCCTTTAATTGCTGCCGTAAGCTGTGCAACCTGTTCCGCCGGCATATTCAATATATGAAAGGCAAGCCTTTGCGCAGATTTGGCACCAATTCCCGGCAAATGCGACAGCTGTTCGATCAGTTTATTAATATGACTGCTGTAATATTCCATCAGAACGGAAAACCTCCGCCCAGGCCACCCAGGCCGCCCGTAAACTTCGCCATGGAGGAAGATGTTTCTTCTTCGACCATTCGCAGAGCTTCATTTGCTGCCGCAACGATCAGGTCCTCCAGCATCTCGATATCCTCCGGATCCACGACTTCTTCATCTAATTTCACTTTCAGTATCTCCCGTTTTCCGGAAATCTCTACTTCTACGGCGCCGCCGCCGGCAGATGCCGTGAACACTTTTTCTTCCAGAGCCTTTTGATTCTCTTCCATCTGCTTCTGCATTTTCTGCGCCTGTTTCATAAGATTGTTCATGTTTCCCGGCATTCCCATACCGGAAAAACCACCTCTTTTCGCCATTCCTATTCCTCCTCTGCTTCAATATCTGTCATAATGTTTTCTTTCATTGCCTGCTCCACCGTAATGTCTTTCAGATTCCTGTTCTGATTCTGATCTGCCATTACCATCTCTATTGTAACCGTTTTTCCAATCTGCTGCTGGATAATCTGCTGCAATTCTTCTCTATTTTCCGGATTATTGATCAGATTCTCTCCGACTAACCATTTAAACTCAACATATAGCACTGGTTCGTCTGATTCCGAATCATACTTAATGCTAGAATCCTGAAGCACCTGTTTTAACGGACCTCTGGTCTTTCCTACGACTCCTCTCCAACCAGCAGCAATTTTCTGAAGATCCTCCGGGGCTGCTTTCGGTATCGGATCCATCGGATATCCTGTGGGCATGCCCCCGTCAGAATTTGGCTCTGAACCGCCGGAAACCGCTCTGGCCGCCCCGGAATCCACATACAAAACCGGACGCTCCTCCATCTGTTTCTCCAAAACGCGAATCCTGTCCAAAACCGAATCCAGATCCGTTTCCATGGCGGGCCGGCACAATTTGATCAAAGCAACCTCCACCAGCACTCTCTTCTGGGCTGCATAGCGGATCTGATTGGACAATTCCGAGAATATCCGGATGTATCTCATCAAGGTTTCCACATCTGTCATAGCAGCCTCTTCTTTCAGCAGTCTGAGATTTTCGGAGGATACGTCGATGGCATCCTCCGGATTCCCGGATGTTTTTACCAAAAGAAGATTTCTCATATACCAGGTGAAATCCCCCACAAACTGCCCCAGTTCCCGACCGGCAACGATCATATCTTCCAGAATGCGAATGACTTCTTCAACATTTCCCTGCAGTATATTTCGAAGCATCCGGCTGAAAACCTCTGTATCTACTGCGCCAAGCACTTCCAGAACCTTATCATAAGTCAATACCTCTCCAAGGTAAAATGCAATACACTGGTCCAGAAGACTTAACGCATCACGCATGGATCCGTCACCGGCTTTCGCAACATAACGAACCGCTTTATCTTCCGCCTGTACGCCCTCTGCCTGCAAAAGGTCCCTTAATCTTCCGGCAATGGTCTCCAGAGAGATCCTGCGAAAATCATATCGCTGACATCTGGATAAAATCGTAATTGGTATTTTGTGGGCTTCCGTGGTAGCCAG
>JABUSW010000051.1 GCA_021443885.1 Blautia sp. | reverse complement strand
AAATCAGGCAGCATCTGGTCCCGTTAATTACGAAACGGGATACGAAACCGCAACTTAATAGAGAAAGAGGTATATGATCTATGTTAAACGAAAGAATGGTTTCTCTCGGAACCCAGCGTTCCGTGATCCGTGAATTATTTGAATTCGGAAAAATCCGTGCCGCAGAAGTCGGTGCGGATAATGTCTTTGATTTCTCTATCGGAAATCCAAGTGTTCCGGCTCCGGCCGAAGTCAATGAAACAGCTTTAAAGCTGATCCGTGAAGGTGATCCGGTATCCCTTCACGGCTACACCAGTGCACAGGGAGATCTGGAAGTTCGTCAGAAGCTTGCGGCATCCGTTTCCAGCCGTTTTGATTTCCCGGTAGGCCCGGGTAACTTCTATGTATCCGTTGGTGCCGCTGCCGCTTTATGCTGCTGCCTCAACGGTCTTTGCAATCCGGAGGATGAGGTCATCGTTTTCGCTCCGTACTTCCCGGAATACAAAGTATTCATTGAAGGTGCCGGTGCAAAAATGGCCCTGATTCCTGCAGACATCGAAACCTTCCAGATCGACTTTGCGAAATTCGAAGCAGCCATCAACGAAAAGACAAAAGCCGTTATCGTCAACTCCCCCAACAACCCCTGCGGTGTGGTTTATTCCGAAGAAACGGTAAAAAAACTGGGGAATATCCTCCGGGAAAAATCCAAAGAATATGGCGCGCCCATCTATCTGATCGCCGATGAGCCCTATCGTGAGATCGTTTTTGACGGCACCGTCGTACCATACCTTCCGAAATACTACGAAAACACACTGGTATGCTACTCCTGGTCCAAATCCCTCTCCCTGCCGGGCGAACGTCTCGGCTACGTGCTGGTTCCGGATCAGGTGCAGGATCACGACCTTGTCTATGCCGCAGTTGCCGGCGCAGGCCGCTCTCTAGGCTATGTAAACGCACCGGTTCTTTTCCAGAGGATCTGTGCAGAATGCGCAGACCTGACCGCCGATGTGTCCGTATACGAGAAAAACTGCAATCTGCTTTACAACGGCCTGAAAGAGCTGGGCTTTGAGGTGGTAAAACCGGACGGCACCTTCTACATATTCCCCCGTACCCTTGAAGAAGATGACATCGCCTTCTGCGAAAGAGCCAAAGACTACAACCTCCTGATCGTACCTGGTACCGGATTCGGATGCCCCGGACACACACGTATCTCCTACTGTGTTCCCACCGAACGGGTCGAACGCGCCCTGGCTGCATTCAAAGCTCTGGCAGATAGTTATCAAAAATAAAAAGAGTGCGATTCGCAACGAAAGTTGTATTCAACCGCATTACACCGGAAGTCTCCGGTGAAAATGCAAAGCTTCGAATATATAAGGGGAACAAGTATTATATGGTAATTGATTCACATGCACATATCTTTCCAGAGAAAATCGCAGGAAAAGCCCTGGGTAAACTGTCATCCATCGTTCACATTGACCCATGTACCGACGGTACTGCCCCGGACCTGATCCGTTCTATGCGAAAAGGCGGCGTCGATATCAGCATCATACTCCCAGTAGTAACCGATGTTCACCAGTTTGACTCCATTCTGCGTTTCTCTACATATATTAACGAAATGTATTCCCATCCGGATCAGCCTCATCGGCTGATCTCGACAGGCGGAATCCATCCGGACGATCCGGATTACAAAGAACGTCTGGCACTGCTTCGCAGAGAAGGCTTTCACGCCCTTAAAGTGCACCCCAACTATCAGGGTGTCCACTTCAATGACATCCGCTTTAAGCGCCTGCTGTACGCCGCTGCCGAACAGGATATGACCATTATAACCCACGCCGGCTTCGACGCATTGACACCAAAAGAGGAATTCTGTACACCGGACATGATTCTGGAGATTCTGCGGGAGGTCGCTCCGGAAAAGCTGATTGCAGCCCATATGGGAAGCAACCGCAATTATGCAGAAGCAGAAGAAAAACTCTGCGGTCGGAATGTTTACTTCGACACCGCCTACGTGCTGACCGAACTATCTCCGGAACAGTTCACTCGCATGGTCCGCAAACACGGCGCCGACAAAGTACTCTTCGCCACCGACACTCCCTGGAGCAGCCAGGAATACGGCGTAGACTTTATCCGCAATTGCCCCCTTACCGATGCCGAGAAGATGCGCATCCTCTCCGAGAATGCGCAGAAACTGTTCAAGATATAACGGCATCCTCTTTTCTTTTGGCTCGGGCGCGGCGGAAAATCCGGATTCTTCCTGAACCACACAGCTCCGTCGACTTGGTATGATCCCGCCTGAAAACTTTGGATATCGACCAAGCTTCACGAGTTTTTCGCTCGCAGGAGGAGCATACGCTTCTTTCGCGAACGATCTGCGAGCGTATAAAACCGATGTGATGCGCCGGGAGATGACACGTTTTTGGCGGGATTATACTAGCCACGGAGCGTGAATATTCGAATACCTCGGATTTTGGGATAAAAAAACAGGTGCTGCGAATCTGCAGCACCCTTGCTTTTCATTATACCAGCTTATCCTGCGCCACCGTCTTGATCCCGGCCTTCTCCAGAACCTCAACTGCAGCCTTATTATCGCTGACACGTACGATCATGTAAGCAGAAGCCTTCTTCGAAGAAGTCACTGCATACATATACTCTACGTTCACACCACTGTCCGCCAGCACCGAAATCATCTCTGCCAACGCCCCCGGCTGATCCTTTACCTCCACAGCCAGAACCTCCGTGATCGAACAAATATAATCCGCATCACGCAACACTGTCGTCGCATTATAAATGTCATCCACCAGCACACGGATGATTCCGAAATCAGACGCCTCCGCTACCGAAAGGGCGCGCAGGTTAATGCCTGCCTGAGAAAGACACTTCGTAAACTCCGCAAGCTTTCCCGGTTTATTCTCAAGAAATACAGAAATCTGTTTAATCGTCATGTTAAAACCTCCCATAATCTGAATCATTGAATCGCAAATCCCGAAAGATTCACGAATGATCATTCCTTAGCCCTGATACAGGTTCCGCTTGTCGATTACACGAACCGCTTTTCCCTCACTTCTCGTAATGGCCTTCGGGTTCACCAGTTTCACCTTCGCATAGATACCAAGCATCGCCTTCAGTCCTGCAACCAGCTCCTTCTCCTTTGCAGCCACTTCACTCAGGCTGTCAGAGAACATCTCCGGTGTCATTTCCACCTGTACCTCAATTGTATCACTATTATTTACACGGTCAACAATAATCTGATAATTTGCCGGATAACCCTGCTTCAGAAGAACGGCTTCGATCTGAGACGGGAATACATTTACACCCTTCACGATCAGCATATCGTCACTTCTGCCAAGCGGCTTCGTCATCTTCACATGGGTTCTGCCGCAGGAACACTTCTCTCTGCTGAGGATACAGATATCACGGGTACGGTAACGCATCAGCGGGAACGCTTCCTTTGTGATGCTTGTGAAAACCAGCTCACCCTTTTCCCCATCCGGAAGAACCTCGCCGGTCTTCGGATTGATAACCTCTGCGATGAAATGGTCTTCGTTGACATGCATGCCGGTCTGCTCCGAACATTCGAAAGATACACCCGGTCCGGAGATCTCGGTCAGGCCATAGATATCGTACGCTTTGATGCCAAGCTTCTCCTCGATGTCATGACGCATTTCCTCTGTCCATGCTTCTGCTCCGAAGATACCTGCCTTCAGCTTGATCTGGTCCCGTACACCTCTCTCAATAATACTCTCCGCAAGATATGCTGCATAAGACGGTGTACAGCAAAGGATCGTAGAACCAAGGTCTGTCATAAACTGGATCTGCCGTTCCGTATTACCGGAAGACATTGGAAGTGTCAGACATCCAACCTTATGAGAACCTCCATTCAGCCCCGGCCCGCCTGTGAAAAGTCCATAACCATAACATACATGACATACGTCCTCCTTGGTTCCTCCTGCTGCCACGATGGCACGGGCGCAGCACTCTTCCCAAAGATCAAGGTCATGCTGTGTGTAGAAAGCTACAACTCTTCTTCCGGTAGTTCCGCTGGTAGACTGAATACGTACACAGTCACTTAAAGGACGGGCAAGAAGCCCAAACGGATACTGATCCCTTAAATCATCTTTCTCTACAAATGGAAGCTTATGAAGATCGTCTACGGACTTGATGTCCTCCGGTGTCACGCCATGCTCTTCCATTCTCTTACGATACATTGGAACATTGTCCCATACATTTTTCACCTGTTTTACAAGTCGCTCACTCTGCCACTCACGAATCTGTTCGCGGGAGGCAGTCTCTATTTCCGGCTGATAATAATTTCCCATCTTACGTTATTTCCTTTCTGTTTCACGAGAAATCTCTGTATGTCATATCATTCGTAATCATACAGTACATTTCCATTCTCTTTTCATGAAAGCTATTTTACCTTCCTGTTCATGATACCTATTATTCCGTCGCTGCAAATTCTCTTTAAAATTGCAATTAAACATTCACTCATCGCCCCGTCCAAGGGCGAATGCCTTGCGATTCAGTTCGATGAATTTCGGCGGAACGCATTCCTCAATGGCTTTCATCCATTTATCCATGGGGATATCGAAATATCTGGAAAGTCTTCCCATAAGAACCAGGTTAACTGCCTTTGCGGAGCCTGCCTCGTTTGCAAGAGACAGGCAGTCCATTGCATCCACTGCGATCCCCAGCTCCTGAAGCTTTTCGATCAGTGCATCCGGATACTCTGCCGCACCAATGATAACCGGCATCGGATCGATCTGCTGTGTATTCACAACGATGCGGCCATCCGGTTTCAGATATTCCACATAACGGGCTGCTTCCAGTTTCTCAAAGGAAACGATGAAATCCGCTTCTCCTTTATCAATAATTGGAGAATATACCTTCTCCCCAAATCTTACATACGTTACTACGCTTCCGCCTCGCTGGCTCATTCCATGTACTTCGGATACCTTTACATCATAGCCTTCTGATAAAAGCAGATGGCCCAGAAGCTTGCTTGCCAGAAGGGAGCCCTGTCCGCCGACACCGACGATCATTACATTTTTTGTCATTTTTCATTCCTCCCCTTATTCTAATGCATCCTTTTTGCAAAGCTGTTTGCAGACGCCGCAGCCTACGCAAAGTGTATTATCGATGACCGCTTTTCCTTCTTTGATGCTGATTGCAGGGCATCCAAGGCGCATACAGGATTTGCATCCGATACATTTCTCCGGGTCAACCTTCAGAGGAGCATTGTGTTTTACATATTTCAGCAGAGCACATGGTCTGCGACTGATGATCACAGAGGGTGCTTCCACTGCTAATTCTTCTTTGATAACTGCATCACATTCTGCCAGATCGTACGGATCTACGACTCTCACACGTTCAAAGCCCATTGCCCTGCAAAGTGCTTCCAGATCGATCTTGCCGGCCGGATCTCCTTTGATATTATAGCCCGTGGTCGGGTTCTGCTGATGACCGGTCATACCGGTAATAGAGTTATCCAGAATGATCACCGTAGAGTTGCTCTGGTTGTATGCAATATTTGCAAGACCGGTCATACCGGAATGCATAAAGGTGGAATCACCGATCACGGCTACGGTCTTTCCTTCGCTTTCTTTTCCAAGAGCTTTGTTAAAGCCATGGATGGAACTTACAGAACCACCCATGCAAAGCGTCATTTCCATAGCTGCCAGAGGTGCAACGGCACCCAAAGTGTAGCATCCGATATCGCCCAGAACGGTACATTTATTTTTCTTTAAAGTATAGAAGAGACCTCTGTGAGGACATCCTGCACACATAACAGGAGGTCTTACCGGAAGCGCCTCTCCAAGCTTCTTGATCTCCACCTGCACACCATCGATCTTCTCCGCAATGAGGTTCTGGGAAAACTCTCCTGTAATCGGAAGCAGGTCCTTTCCATTCACTTCGATGCCAAGCTGTCTGCAGTGGTTCTCAATGATCGGATCCAGCTCTTCGATCACGATGAGCTTCTCCACCTTTTCTGCAAAATCTTTGATCAGCTGTACCGGAAGCGGATTTACCATACCAAGCTTCAGAATGCTGGCTTCTTCTCCATATACTTCCTTTGCATACTGGTAGCTTGTGGAAGAGGTGATGATACCAAGCTTTGTGCCGCCCATTTCCACACGGTTCAGATCACAGGTCTCTGCGAATTCCGTAAGCTTGCGGGTACGCTCTTCTACCACCGGATGACGACGAATCGCATTGCCCGGCATCATAACGTACTTCGCGATATTCTTCTCGTATGGTTTCTCTGCCGGCATTACGCGGTCACTGGTTTCAACAATACTCTGGGAATGTGCTACTCTGGTACACATTTTCAGGATAACCGGCGTATCAAACTCTTCGGAAATCTCGTATGCTTTCTTGGCAAATTCCAGTGCTTCTGCAGAATCGGATGGCTCCAGCATCGGCACCTTCGCTGCGATGGCATGATGACGGGAATCCTGTTCATTCTGAGAGGAATGCATTCCGGGATCGTCTGCAACGCAGATGACAAGTCCGGCATTGACGCCGGTATAAGAAAGTGTGTACAGCGGATCCGCTGCTACATTCAGGCCAACATGCTTCATACCGCAAAAGCTTCTTTTTCCGGC
>JABUSW010000031.1 GCA_021443885.1 Blautia sp. | reverse complement strand
GAGATTTGGAAAAACTACCGCCGCACGGTCAGTTTCGTCACCCAGCAATTCACAGATTCTCTCTAACTACTTCTGATCCAATCCATACTCCTCATTCTTTCGTTTTTCTCGGCGGCGTGATCAGGTCGCGTACAACCTCTCCCGCGATCAGCAAACCGGCCACACCTGGCACGAATGCCACACTTCCCGGCACCGGCCGATCTGCATACCCGTCCTGCATACCATCACCGGCAGGTTTGGTGGGTTTCTCTTTTGAATAGAGAACCTTCACTTTCCGGATTCCCCTTTTCCGCAATTCCGTACGCATCACCTTTGCCAGAGGGCATACACTTGTCTTTGCAATATCCGTTATCTCAAATTTTGATGCATCCAGTTTATTGCCGGTCCCCATACAGGATATCACCGGCACATTACAAGCCTTTGCCCTTTCAATGATCAGCAGCTTTGATGTTACCGTATCAATTGCATCAACCACATAATCAAAGCCCCGGAAGTCAATTAATTCTGCTGCATTCTGGTTATAGAAAGTCTCATAGGTATGCACCAGAATATCCGGATCAATATCCCGGATCCTGGCTTTCGCCAGAGACACCTTACTTTCCCCGATGGTAGACCGCAAAGCCAGAAGCTGCCGATTGATATTTGACTCCGAAATCACGTCATGATCCACTAAAGTGAGGCTTCCGATTCCGCAGCGGGCCAGAGCCTCTGCCACATAGGACCCAACTCCTCCAAGACCAAATACGAGTATTTTTGCTTTGGCCAATCGGTCTGTACTCTCGTTCCCAATTAATAATTCCATTCGCGAAAATGCATTCGGCATAGAGCATCCTCCAGATTTTTACAATATCGGTTAATAGCTGTCATAATAATCTGCATTTCCATAACTGTAGCTGCTGTAATTATAGTAATAGCCTGTATATTCGGATCCGGTTTTCCCGGAATCGGTTCCCTGTCGTTTGGCGATTGCCTCTTCAACCTGTGTGTTTAGTTTGTCGTACAGTTTCAGCTGGTCTTCTGTAAGGTGTTCGATATTCACCTTCTGCAATTCCAGTTTTGCATTGTCGGGCACGTTCTTTTCCCAGTACAAAGAGGCATTGACCAAAGCCTGATAACTGGTGCTCCTTGCCTGTGCATCCACAAGCTGCTCTGCCTGTTCTGCCAGGGTATTGTCGGACTGTTCCGCCTCACCCATCGCTTTCGACAATTCCGCACTTTTACTGGCCAGCGATTCACTGTATTGCACGATCTGATTATTCGCTTCCATATAGATGTCTCTCCGGATCGATGGCATTACCAGAAGCCAAAAGGAAACTGCACCTACCGCAACCCCTGCAAACAATGTAAAAAAGACCGGAAACCTGGAACGTTCCCGATAGGCCTGCGGCTGGACAGCGGTATCCACCTCTGAAAAAATCTCCTCTTCATTACGGAACAACCCTTTTTGCTCTTTATCGAGTTTTGTCGTCATTCCTGTCTGTTCGTCCACTTCTCTTAGAAAGCGAAGCGTTGTAGTATTGGTCTTATCGATCCTTGCCGCTTTTCGCAAGGTTTTTCTTGCTTTATGCCATTCGTGGTTTCGCATCTGTATCAGAGCCAGCAAATGGTAACCTTTGATCAGCTTCGAATTCTGTGTAAGTATTTTTTTCAGCTGAATTGCGGCCATATCCTCATGTCCCTGCCGGCACATGATCAATGCATGGTTGTATTTCTTGATGGTTTCATTGATCGCTTCCAGTTTCCCGGGATTCGATCTTAATTTATTGATATATGCAGAAGCCCTGTTATTGTGGGGAGACAGATTCTCACTGATTACCCATTCTCCCAACGCCGCAACGACTTCCCCTGTTTCAAAATAGACGAGACCCAGAAGATTACGAGCTGCAATATTCGACTTATTAAACATCAGACTTTGGCGCAGCAGACTGATCGCACCGGACAGGTCGCGGATACTGGCCTTTTCAAGTCCCTGGTTATAATACAGCTTCGAAAGGTAATCCAGCTTCTTTTGAATCATTACATTGCTTCCACACCGGGGGCAGTATTCCAGATCCGCTCCGGTGATCACAGCACCGCAATTAATACATTTCATCTGTTTCTCCTTATCTGATTCCCCGATTCCCCTTTGTCTCCTTCAGAATCTCCTGAAGTACATCCAGAATGTCGGTCAGCTCTCTCTCATATATCGCGCCTTCCACATCAGACATTTCCTGACATGGCTCAAATTTTTTCAATTCCTCTTCATAATCAATCATTGTACTCACCCCTGATCAGGCGTTTGATCTCACCGGCCAGATATAAGGAACCCACACAAAACAACAGTCCCTTCTCTCCTCTGGCATGTAAAGCCATGCGAAACGCCATGGGAATATCCGGCTGCGCCTCTGCCTGTGCATAACCAAATTTACGAAAAACCGCCGCGAGCTTCTCCGCCGGTACTTCCCGGTATCCGCCCACCTGCGTCACAACAACATGTTCAAAACGAATCCTTTTGCAGATGGCGCCGATCATATTCTCATAATCCTTGTCTTCCACAGCGGAAAACAACAAGGAAAGCGGCGCCTGCCGCTGTAAATACTCAGCGGTTTCCATGAATCTTTTCACACCATCTTCATTATGCGCACCATCGACGATCACGCCGGGCAGGATCATTTCCATTCGCCCCGGCCACTTAGTCTGTTCCAGTCCTCTGGCAATTGCATCCCCGGGAACCTGCAGAACCGTTCTTAGCGTCATCATTGTCCGGATCGCAAGAGAGGCATTCATCACCTGATACTTTGCAACAAACGGAATATGAAATACCCCCTCCCCATATTCCGGATACCGGAACCAGATTCCCTGCTCCGAGAATCCGCAGACCTCTCCGTCAGATTCCAGCACCTCATAAAAGGGGCTTCCTGCCTCCAATGCTTTTCTTTGTATCACCCCGGAGGCTTCGGGATCATTTCCATCATAAATCACGGGAACTCCCGGAACGATAATACCTGCTTTCTCCCCTGCAATTTCTGCGATCGTATTCCCAAGATATTGGGTATGGTCCCGGCTGATGGAAGTAATAACACACGCTATGGGATGTTCCACAGCCGTGGTCGCATCCAGTCTTCCGCCCAGCCCTGTCTCTAATATAACATATTCTACGTCTTTTTTTGCAAAAATAATCATCCCCATCAGAAATAACATTTCAAAATAGGTCGGATGATAGCTTCCTTCGGATACCAGCCGGTCACTTAACGCTTTCACTTCGCAGAAAGCCTGCAGAAAATCATCATCGGAGACGTTTTCTTCGTTGATCTGAAATCGTTCATTGATCTCAACAAGATGCGGAGACGTAAATAAGCCGCAGGAATAACCCGCCTCCCGTAAAACAGACGCCAGAAATGCGCAGGTACTGCCCTTGCCGTTGGTTCCTGCAACGTGGATCACCCGAAAGGAATCCTGGGGATTCCCGAGCCTTCTCAGGCATTCTTTCGTATGCTCCAGCGAATTCTTGGTCGTAAATTTCGGTGTCTCATTTATATAAGCAACTGCTTCCTCATAAGTCATCGTTTCACCTGTTTATTTCTCCGAAAGTCTCCATTTGCTCTCCGGCGCAATGGCATAAAATGCCCTGTCATAGCTCTTGCTTAACGCTTTTCTGGTAGAGCTGTTGCTTCTTTGTACCACGGAAATGCGGTCAAAATCATTCAGCTGCGTCCCGGTAATGATCAGCGTTTCCGGATTAATGTAGACAGTATCATACCATTCTCCATTCAGTTTCACCTGGCTGGAGGGCGTGAAATACTTTCCCTTGATGGTATAAGCAAATCCATCCGCCAATGTCAGCTGGATACTGTCCAGCTCCACATCATACAGTCCCAGCTTCATCTTTGTTCTTTGGTATGGATTCTCCCCTTCCGTTACATAGCGGGAACCATACAGCATATCATACTGAAGCGTTTCCAGGTCCACCTGATAGTTTCTGGTATTTCTCCTTGCCTGATGATAGCGGAAAATATTGCCTTCGTGGATCCCGACACGGTCCATAACCTCTGCCGCGATCTGGTAAGCAGAAAGATTTCCGTCTTTTTTCTTAAGTCCGAAATTATCCCAGATAACATACTCTGTCTGGAATAAATAACGGTTTTTCACTTCTTCAATGGTCAGATCCATCGTTGGCAGATGATCTCCATACATTACCAGGACAACATCCTCCGGATACGCTTCCAGTTTTTCAATCAATTCTGCAATAAACTGATCCATCTCATAGATCTGATTCACATAGTATTCCCATTTGTAATCCTGTTCCAGAGTCGGAGAACCGGATACCGTAATCGCAGGATTCTCCAGAATCGGTTCCGTAGGATAATCCCCATGTCCCTGCACCGAGATCGTATATATAAAGTCCGGCGCTTCCGAGTATTCCAGACAATTCATGATTTCATCTGTCAGCACAGAATCCTCCACCCAGCCAAGGGGTGTTTTCTGATCCTCTTTTGCCATATACTCCGCCGAAGTATACGTATCAAATCCCAGATTCGGAAAGATTGATTTTCTTCCATAGAAATTAGCTTCGTTATTGTGGATCGCATGGGTAGAATAGCCCAGATTCTTCAGCACAAAGGGCGCACTCTCACAGGTGGTCTCTTTCAGGATGCTCTTATAGGGGTATTCGCCGGGGCCAAAATAGTGCATGCTCATCCCTGTTATGGATTCAAACTCCGTATTCGCTGTTCCTGCTCCCACAGACGGTACTTTATAGTAGCCCGAAGAATACTCTTTCATCAGCTTCCGGAAGGTAGGAATCGGGTCTTCCGAACATTTCAGATAGCTTACGAGTTTCGGATCAAAAAAGGATTCCAGCTGCAAAAAAATAATATTCGGGTAGGTCTGATTCGTATTTGTCTCAGGAAGGTTCTTTTCACTTTGCACGATCCGGTCGATCTCCTCCTCCGAGTAATCCCGGGGGCAGCTGATTCCTGTATTGAATATCGTCGTCAAAAGGCAATAGGGATACCCGTAATCTTCATATGCAAAAGCAATATTTCCGAAATAGTTTGACAACACCCGCTTCTCCAGAGCCAGATGCGTAATTCCGCCAAAGGCAAGAAAAGCAGCCAGAACAAGGGGCAGATTGTATCGATATTTCAATTTACCACGGTATTTCGGTCCTTTAACAAGCATAGAAAGCAGGAACAAAACAGCCGCTACAAACAGTACGATGGCAACAGCAGCCAAAGCAGGCGGAAGGTATTTATTGGCAATACTCAATCCATCCGTCAGCATATGCAGATCCGGACCGGTAAAGGGCGTAACCCTGGTGGACAGAATCACGCCATTAAGCACTCCCAGAAAGAGCCAGATCCCTCCGATGGCCAGTCTCCAGAAGGTTCTCCTGCGAGACAGATATGCCACCAGCATAGTCGTAAAGATCAATCCTGCATTGTATGCAAAAACAAGGGGTTTTGCATTCATAAAGCTCCAGGCAGCCATTATGGAATGCCTGCTGATCGCTTCAATAAAGAAATAAAGGACCGCACATCCGAGGGCCTGGAGGATCAGCGAAAAACTGTTGATGATCTTCCATTTTCCGGATTGAGGTATTTTTTCTTTCCGCATGGGATCCACCTCATTATTTTTTCAGCTGTGTAAGCTGCATCAGAACTTTCTCTCTCATTTCTTTGTATTTCGTAAGCTTATCCTTTTCCGCATTTACCTTTGCTTCCGGAGCTTTGTTCACGAAGTTGGGATTATTCAGCATTCCCTCGCAGCGGGAAATCTCTTTTGCGAGACGCTCTTCCTCCTTCGTCAGACGTTCCAGTTCCTTTTCCCGATCCACCAGATCCTCCAAAGGCAGATAGATCACTGCGTTGGATACAACGATGGATACAGCATCTTCTCCGATGCCGGCCTTGTCCTGCTGAACATGGATCTCCTTCGCCAAAGCAAGATTGACAAAGGATTTTTTCGCAGATTCGTACATTGCACAGATATCTGCATCCTTCCCAACGATATAGAGATTTGTTCTCCGATTCTGCGGAACGTTCATTTCGGTTCTTGTATTGCGGACACCGCGAACGGCCTCCTTGAAGCTTTCCACGGTCAGTTCCGCCTTCGGGAAATGGTATTCCTCACGATAAACCGGCCAGTCGGAAATCATGATGGAGGGCTCTTCCGGAAGCAGTGTACAGTAGATCTCTTCTGTAACAAACGGCATAAACGGATGAAGAAGCTTCAATCCCTGGGTCAGTGCAGTGCGAAGGGTCCACAGTGCATCGTTGGCCGCCTTGGGATCCTCCTCTGCTTTCCAGAGGCGTACCTTCGCAATCTCAATATACCAGTCACAAAGCTGATCCCAAAGGAAATCATATACTTTCTGAACAGCAATGCCAAGCTCATACTTGTCCATGTTTTCCGTTACTTCTTTGATAACGGTATTCAGATGTGACAGGATCCACTTGTCTTCCGCACAAAGGTCCTGAATGTTCTCCGGCTCTGTGATGGTTTTGCCTTCCAGATTCATCATGATAAAACGGGATGCATTCCAGATCTTGTTGGCAAAATTACGGCTTGCCTCCACACGTTCCCAGTAGAAACGCATATCGTTTCCGGGGGCGTTCCCGGTCATCAGCGTCAGACG
>JABUSW010000048.1 GCA_021443885.1 Blautia sp. | reverse complement strand
TCGTAAGCCTGTGTACGGATGCCCTCTCCATCTTCCACAAACACACGATTACGACTGTTCTCGCTGCGTCCCATAATAAAATAGGCCGTTACCGCTTTGGTTCCATCGGAGGAACGCCCGATAATGATTCCTCTGCCGGGATAAGCGTTTTCTCTTAACTCTCTGTCTAATGCAATCATTTCCATAAATGTCAGTTCCTCTTCCTTATTTATCATCCACACTATAGTTCGGAGCTTCTTTTGTAATATGAATATCGTGTGGATGTGATTCTTTCAGTGAAGCAGCCGAGATCTTAATAAACTGTCCTGTTGTTTTCAGCATTTCAATATTCTCAGCTCCACAATACCCCATACCGGATCTGAGTCCGCCCATAAGCTGGAAGACTGTATCTTCCAGATGCCCCTTATAAGCAACACGCCCTTCAACACCTTCCGGAACCAGTTTCTTTGCATCCTGCTGGAAGTAGCGATCTTTGCTTCCGTTTTCCATAGCAGAGATGGAGCCCATTCCTCGATACACCTTATATTTTCTTCCCTGATAAAGTTCAAATGTTCCCGGGCTTTCATCACATCCTGCAAAAATGCTTCCCATCATACATACGTTTGCTCCGGCAGCGATTGCTTTTGTGACATCACCGGAATACTTGATTCCGCCATCTGCAATGATGGGGATATTGAACCGATTTGCAACTTCATAGCAATCCATAACAGCTGTGATCTGTGGAACACCGATACCTGCAACCACGCGTGTTGTACAGATGGAACCGGGTCCGATACCAACCTTAACCGCATCAACGCCGGCATCGATCAGTGCCTTTGTCGCAGCTCCCGTTGCCACATTTCCGGCAATCACCTGCAGATCCGGATACGCACCTTTAATTTCACGAACGGTTTTGAGAATATTCTCAGAATGTCCATGTGCCGAATCAATTACAATAACATCGACATTTACTTTAACAAGTGCCTCTACACGTGCGAGTACATTTGCCGTAATACCAACTGCCGCACCACAGAGAAGTCTCCCCTGTGCATCTTTTGCTGCCAATGGATAACGGATCTGTTTCTCAATATCTTTAATGGTAATAAGACCTTTTAAATTAAAATCGTCATCAACGATGGGGAGTTTTTCTTTACGGGACTTCGCCAGAATTTCCTTGGCATCTTCCAGTGTGATACCTTCTTTTGCGGTGATCAGGCCTTCCGATGTCATGCATTCTTTGATTGGTTTCGAATAATCCGGTTCAAATTTCAGATCACGGTTTGTAATGATTCCAACCAGTCTGCGGCCTTCTGTGATCGGGACACCTGAAATACGATATTTTGCCATCAGCTCATTGGCATCTTTCAAAGTGTGTTCCGGAGAAAGGAAAAATGGATCCGTAATAACACCATTCTCGGATCTCTTTACTTTGTCTACTTCGTCAGCCTGTTCCTCAATGGACATATTCTTGTGAATAATACCAATTCCACCTTGTCTGGCCATGGCAATTGCCATACGGTGCTCCGTAACAGTATCCATTCCGGCGCTCATCAACGGAATATTCAATTTAACTTTCTGTGTAAGAAATGTGGTTACATCCACCTGATTCGGAATAACCTTTGAATAAGCTGGTACAAGAAGTACGTCATCAAAAGTTATACCTTCACCAATGATTCTTCCCATTGCCGTTCCTCCTCTAATAAAAAAATCCTAATTTTGTTCCATAGTGTAACAAAATTAGGATTTTGCGTCAATAACAAAGCAACTCGCTACGCATCCAAAAATACTTTACTGGGAGCTGATTTTTTCATCAGATTTACCAAATTCGCATCTGGTTCTATGATCACTTTGTACAAGGTTTCTTTTTCCCTGGTAATAACAGCATATCTCTTATGCTCGTTATTTCCGGATGAAAAATCCACCACCTTCAGATTCTGATTATTGTTGTAATAATCAAATTTGTGCGAATTCAAAGGAGCTATAACATCTGCATCTTCCAGGCTGAAGCTGAATGCTCTCTTGCGTTTTGTCTTAGACATGATCTTATCAATATCCATCTCGCCATTCACATAGAGATACTCAAATTCCAGATCTGTACCAGGTACCACAAAATAACATGCAATTCCAAGCCCGATTGCAGCTATGAACGCCAAAGGTGTCACAAGAACCCCCGCAGCTGCTGCCAAACCAGTTAAAACATATAAACCATATTTTACGACTGCATCCTTTGGTGTGCTTTCCTTCTTGACCATAAATTCAGTATATAAATCGCTCATAGCTCCTCCTTTTCGAAAAGCAAAGCGGACATACTTCCGTCCGCTTTGCTGTCTGATCATTTTTACATCATGCCCATACCCGGGTTTCCGCCCGGCATTGCAGGAGTTTCTTCTTTAATGTTGGCTACTACGGATTCTGTTGTCAGAAGTGTAGACGCTACACTTGTCGCGTTCTGGAGTGCACTTCTTGTAACCTTCGCCGGATCCAGAATACCACTCTGAACCATATCAACATACTGCTCTTTGTATGCATCAAAACCGATTCCAATCTCGGATTCTTTCACCTTATTGATGATTACAGAACCTTCCAGCCCTGCATTTGCTGCAATGTGATACAGCGGAGATTCCAAAGCTTTCAAAATGATGTTTGCGCCTGTTTTCTCATCTCCCTCAAGCTCTGCTGCCAGCTCTGCAACCTTCTTAGATGCATGGATATATGCAGAACCGCCGCCGGAGATAATCCCCTCCTCAACAGCAGCTCTTGTAGCTGCCAAAGCATCTTCCAGGCGAAGCTTCGCCTCTTTCATTTCTGTCTCAGTTGCTGCACCAACACGAATAACTGCTACGCCGCCTGCAAGTTTTGCAAGTCTTTCCTGCAGTTTTTCTTTGTCAAATTCGGAGGTTGTCTCTTCGATCTGCGCACGAATCTGTGCAACACGATTACTGATCTCTGCTTTGTCACCGATACCGTCTACGATTACTGTGCTCTCTTTTCCAACTTTAATGGATTTCGCACGTCCGAGCTGTGCCATAGTCGCATCCTTCAGTTCAAGGCCAAGTTCTTCTGAAATCACCTCTCCGCCTGTCAGGATCGCGATATCACGAAGCATGTCTTTTCTTCTGTCCCCATAACCAGGAGCCTTCACTGCAACTACCATAAAGGTTCCTCGCAGTTTATTCATGATCAATGTGGTAAGAGCTTCACCCTCAACATCTTCTGCAATGATAAGAAGCTTTGCTCCGGACTGTACGATCTGCTCCAGAAGCGGAAGGATCTCCTGAATGTTGGTAATCTTCTTATCTGTGATCAAAATGAATGGATCGTCTAAAACAGCTTCCATTTTCTCTGTATCCGTTACCATATATGCAGAAATGTATCCACGGTCAAACTGCATACCTTCCACAAGATCCAGTTCTGTGTGCATCGTCTTGGATTCCTCAACGGTAATAACGCCGTCGTTGGATACTTTTTCCATTGCGTCTGCCACCAGATCTCCAACACCTTCATCTCCGGCAGAAATAGCTGCTACATTTGCAATCTGCTCTTTTCCGCTGATTTTCTGGCTCATTTCTTTGATTGCCTCAACTGCAGCATCTGTAGCTTTCTTCATTCCTTTTCGAAGAACGATTGGATTTGCTCCTGCTGCCAGGTTTTTCATGCCTTCATTTACCATAGCCTGTGCCAGAACGGTTGCTGTTGTAGTTCCATCACCGGCGATCTCGTTGGTTTTCGCTGCTACCTCTTTAATCAGCTGAGCACCCATATTCTCAAATGCATCTTCCAGCTCGATCTCTTTCGCAATGGTAACACCATCATTTGTGATCAGCGGAGCTCCATAAGGCTTGTCAAGAACAACATTTCGTCCTTTCGGTCCTAATGTAACTCTTACCGTATCTGCCAGTGTATTCACACCTCTTTCAAGGGCCGCTCTGGCCTCTGCACCAAATTTGATTTCTTTTGCCATATCTGTACGCCTCCTGGTTTTATTATTTCATAATAGCAAGAATGTCTTCCTGTCTGATTACAATATATTCATCCTGGTCTACTTTTACTTTTGTTCCGGAATACTGTGCAAAAATAACTCTATCACCTTCCTGAACTTCCATTTTCACTTCATTCCCATTAATAACACCGCCAGGGCCAACGGATACAACGATCGCCTGCTGTGGTTTCTCCTGAGACTGTCCCGGTAAAACAATGCCGGACTTTGTAACTTCTTCCGCTTCAAGCTGTTTTAATACAACTCTGTCAAACAATGGAACTAACTTCATGATATAATCCTCCTTTAGTATTACTAGCACTCTTTTCTGATGAGTGCTAATCTATGCAACCTATATTATGTAATATTTCAAAAAACTGCAACTTGAAATAGTATCAGAAATATCAATATTTTCTCAAAAATACTCTCTATTTCTCTGTTTTTCTCATATTTTCTTACTTTCATACAATTCGCTGATTTCATCCATGATATATTCATTCACTACTTTGATGTAGGTTCCTTTCATTCCGGATGACCGGGATTCAATAACACCGGCACTTTCAAACTTACGGATCGCATTCACGATCACAGATCTGGTAATTCCAGCACGATCTGCGATTTTGCTTGCAACCAGAACGCCTTCTCCATCACCCAATTCCTCGAAAATGTGAAGAATCGCCTCCAGTTCCGAAGCAGACAGCGTCTTGATTGCCGACTTCACGATCTGCTTCTTGCGAACCTCCTCTGCGTTTTCATCATGTACCGCACGCATCATTTCCAGACCAACCACAGTTGTACCGTATTCGCTTACAATAATGTCATCAATGTTATAAGGCTGATTCTGTCGATACATGAATACCGTTCCAAGACGTTCCCCTGCAATATCAATGGGGCAGATAATGCCAAACCAGTGCTGTTCCATGTTCTCAAAACCAAGCATCTGTAAAATGACGTTCTCGTTCGTCGAGAGAACCTCCAGAAAACGTTCATTCAAATGCGCATCGATGTATTCTCCCACGGAATCCATCAGCAGTGCACTGTCCAGTTTCGCGCTCTGGCTATTCCATAGTCCCAGGATTTTTCCTTTTTTACTCAGCACATATACATTGGAGTCCATGATTCCCGTTAACACACGACAGATGTCTGTAAAAACAACCTTTGATGAACTGTTGTTATGGAGCAATTTATTAATTTTTCTGGTTTTATCCAACAACTGAACACTCATTGCACTACCCCTTTGTTCTTTTACATATCTTTCGTCTGACTCTCTACATATCCACAACCCGCTTCACTGCATACCAGCTTGTTGCCCTTCTCTACCATATAGCTTCCACACTGCGGACATTTTTTCCCGGAAGGCTTCTGCCAGGACATAAAATCACAGTCCGGATTGTTTTCACAGCCAAAGTACTTGCGGCCCTTCTTGGTTTTTCGAAGCACAATATCCTTCCCGCACAACGGACAGGCAACATCGATCTTTTCGAAATAAGGCTTCGTGTTTTTGCATTCCGGAAATCCCGGACACGCAAGAAATCTTCCATGGGGACCATATTTGATCACCATGTGTCTCCCGCAGTTTTCGCAGACTGTATCTGTTACTTCATCTTCAATATCCACTTTTTCCAGTTCTTTCGCAGCTTCCTCTACGTCCTTCTTAAGATCGGGATAGAAATTACGAACCACCGTTTTCCACTGCACGGTACCTGCTTCGATACAATCAAGAAGTCCCTCCATCATGGCAGTAAAATTCACATCCACAATGCTTGGGAAAGCCTGTTTCATAATACCATTCACAACCTCGCCAAGCTCCGTAACATACAGATTCTTCTGTTCCTTCGAAACATAACGTCTCGCGATAATCGTTGTAATGGTAGGCGCATAGGTGCTTGGACGCCCGATTCCCAGTTCTTCCATGGTTTTCACGAGGGAAGCCTCCGTATAATGAGCCGGCGGCTGGGTAAAGTGCTGCCTGGTATCAAAGGTTTTCAGCTGCAGTCGGCTGTCCATATCCAGTTTCCCCGAAAGTACGGTACTCTTGATCTCGTCCTCTTCCTGGGAATAGACGGACATAAAACCGTCAAACAGGATCCTGGATGCGGACACCGTGAAAATATACCCGTTTCCTTCAATTTTCACCGATGTGGTGGCGTATTTTGCCTGCTCCATACGGCTGGCAGTGAAGCGCTTCCAGATCAGCTGATAAAGGCGAAACTGGTCTCTGGTAAGTGCATCCTTTACGATGGCAGGAGTTCTCCGGATATCCGAGGGTCGGATCGCTTCATGGGCATCCTGAATCTTCTGACCGGTTTTCTTTTCTGTCACCGCTTCGGCAATATAGTAATCACCATAGCTTTCACCGATAAATGCCCTGGCTGCCTGATCGGCTTCCTCAGAGATACGGGTAGAATCTGTACGAAGGTAGGTGATCAGACCTACTGTGCCGGATCCCTTCAGTTCGATGCCTTCATATAACTGCTGAGCAAGGCGCATGGTCTTCTGGGTGGAAAAATTCAGCACCTTTGCAGCTTCCTGCTGCAGCGTGCTGGTAGTAAAGGGCAGGGGGGCCTTTTTGGTACGCTCCCCGTTTCTGATCTCCTGGATATGATAATCAGCGCTCTCCAGATCCTTCAGGATCCGGTCCATTTCTTCCCTGGAAGAGATCGTCATTTTCTTATCTTTCCCGTAGAATTTTGCG
>JABUSW010000300.1 GCA_021443885.1 Blautia sp. | reverse complement strand
GGATTCTAATTTATTAGAAAAAACTTTGCGTTTATTAGGACATGGAAAAGATGAATATACGGACATCGTGTATACTACGGAAGAGAACATTCATCATCAGGTACAGATCTTTGGCTTATACGCAGGCTATAAAAATACGGTTACGCTGGAAACATCCTCCGGTGCAGTCAGAGATTTCAACATCTGGACGGAACCGCTTCCGGGGGTTATGACGAATGTTGAGCTGGTGACGGATGAGGCGAAACCCATCGGAGATCGTTTGTTTTACCTCTGTGACAAATGGAGAACGGTTTTTGATATAAATGGAGATGTCCGTTGGTACATGGCGAATATATCCACAGCTTTCAGTGGGATCGATGTAATGGATCCGGCTTCTCATTCGTTCTGGTTCAGCACGGAGGGCTCTTCTTCCAGTATGGCGACAGTTTTCTGCATGAGCTTTACCGGCCGTGTAAGAGGAAAATTCTTTGTGTTGGGGAAAAGTGCGCATCATGATGCAGACTTGCTGCCGGACGGCAGACTGATGTATTTGTCAAAATGGAGAGGAGAAACCTCTGAATTGAGTATTCTGGATCCGGAGGACGGCAGTCTGACGACTTATTATGATCCGCAGGAAATATTCGATACGGTGAAGGCCTCCCTGGAATATCAGACGAAGGATCATGAGTGGGATTTTACCCATGCAAATGCAGTCGAATATATTGAAGCGAATAACAGTCTTTTGCTGTCTTTCCGAAATCAGCATACCATCCTTAACATCGATTATGATACGAAAGAAATCAAATGGGCGTTGACACCTGCGTATACGATGACAAAGGATGGGCAGGCAAAGGCAATTCAGGAGAAGCTGACGGAGCATCTGGTATTGCCTGCATCGGATGACAGCAGTTTCGCCTGGTTTTATTCCCAGCATTCTCCGCAGCTGATTCAATATGACCCGGAAAATGAAACCTACGATATTGTATTATTTGATAATGGGACGGATCGTTTTCTGGCATTTGAGGAAGAGAAGGAGGATCGTAATCAGGAGAAATACAGTAGAATTGTCCGCTATCGGATAGATGCAGAAAACCGCACCGTTACACAGATCTATGAATATGGAGGGGATTACCCGGATTATTATTCCGAACAATGCGGAAGTGCTCAGTATCTGCCGGATCTGGATTACTACGTAGGAAATTTCCCGGGACCTGAATATGATGATACCCGTGTATCGGTGGTGACCGTGTCGGACGGAGAGGGAGAAGTAGTAGAGACCTATGAGATCACCAATACTTCCGATGGCACTTATCGCTGCTATGCGTACGATACTGCTGCCTATGCCCAGACAGAAAATGTTCTGGGTAATCCGGGGGAATATATGGAGAAATACGACCTTCTCGATAAGGTTTGGACCCTGAGTGATTATAAGAAATCGGAAGGTTCCGAACAGTACAAGGTGAGAGAGATCGAGTTGACAAAGCATGGGCTGACGATTCGGGGAACTATTCTGGGGGAAGAAGAGAAGAACCGCAATCATAGATTCCGTCTGATTGCCACGGATGAGAACGGAAGGCAGTACACGATGGTTCTGATCGGTTACCGGCTGATTCATTTCTATATGCCGGGTATCAATATGGACAACCTGCCGCCGGGAAGGTACCGACTGGGTATTTTTGCAGAGCGCGATAAGGAACCTATGGGATATACGGAGATTCCGTATATCTATACAACAGATGGATATAAAGCCATGATTGAGCCTGCTGCAGGAGCTAAGGAGGAGCAGAATACCACAAACTGGGATGTTCAGATCCAGGAAGTGCAGATCCGGGAAACATTAGAGACGGTAGTCCCGGTCACGCAATACGACGGAAGTATCGATGATGTTCCGTATACCTATTCCGCATCGGAAGGCAGCGTATTAGTACTTCTGAATCTGCAGGTATCGAAAAGCGGAAAAGGCTCCGGCGGCTTTTCCTGGAAAAATGTCCTGCTGCGGGACGAAAACGGCAATGCTTTTGAGCGAATGAATGACACGTTCTTAAGTGATCATGAGTATGAACGTATGGCAGGAACGGATATCAGGATCGGAAGCAAAACGGGATGGATCAGCTTTGAAGTTCCGAAGGAACTGGCAGATCAGAATCTGGAACTGTATTATCAGGATGAAAACGGCGAAATGATCCTTTCTATAGAGAAATAGCGGATAGAAAAGACATCTGCCAGAATGCAGCAGAGATTCAGCTGGGTGAGTGATAAACAGGTTTGATGAGTAAAGGCACATGCAGACCTGGATGTGCCTTCGTCTGCAAATCCCTTTTGAGATTTGCGATTAAAAGGAACAGGAGAGGAAACGAGTAATGGAGAGAAAGAATCGACCCGTGGGAAGAGAGAAAAACGTAGGAAAAGGCAGTGCTTCCGCAAACCGCAGAGGAGAAGGCCTTAATCTGGGAGGCCCGGCAGGCAGCAAGGATGGTTATAAGGACCGGACAGGTTCCGGCAGCACCCCACAAAGACCTGTTGGCGGGAATACCGGAAGCAGTCAGAGAAGCTCCGGGCAGCGTCAGCAAAAACCAGGTATTCTCTGGATTCTGATTCTGGCATTTATTCTGCTGGGAGGCGGAGGCGGGCTGAGTTCTCTGTTTCTGGGAGGAGATACCGGAATGAGCAGCTCCCACGATCTTCTGAATTCATACAGCGGAACGAGTGACAGCTGGGGAAATCTGGATAACTGGGGCGGCAGCATGAACTGGGGCGGCAGTGCCAACACCAATAGCTCCGGTTCCGGTACTACGTCTTCCGGTTATTCAAATACCGGCAGTACAAGCAGCAATACAACAAGTACAAATACCAGTATATCCGATATGCTGGGGAGCCTTTTGGGGGACGTGTCAGATCTGACGACAGGTGGTGCCTATGGCACAGGCGGCAATACGGGCACCCTGGATACAGAGGTGTCCGGCAGTGCCAGAGAGAAACGTACGGTGATCCGGGGAAATGGAAAAGATCAGGTTACTATCATGGTATATATGTGCGGAACAGACCTGGAGTCTCGTTCCGGAATGGGTACCTCGGATATTCAGGAGATGCTTTCCGCAGAGCTGAGTGATCAGATCAATCTGCTGGTTTATACGGGTGGATGCAAAAGCTGGAAAAACAATGTTATCAGCAGCAATACCAACCAGGTCTATCAGGTGAAAAAAGGTGGATTGGTATCGATTCAGTCTGATGTTGGAAGCAAATCTATGACGGATCCGGCTACTTTGGCAGAATACATTCGCTGGGCAAAGAAAAATTTCCCTGCAGATCGTTATGAACTGATCATGTGGGATCATGGCGGTGGATCCACCAGCGGTTTTGGATATGACGAGAAATTCGCGTCATCCAGTTCCATGACATTGGACAAAATGGCAGAGGCTTTAAAGTCTGGAGGGTGTACATTCGATTTTATCGGTTTTGATGCCTGCCTGATGGCGACCTTAGAGACTGCGTTGGTAGTAGAACCATATGCGGATTATCTGATTGCATCGGAAGAAACCGAGCCGGGCGTTGGCTGGTATTATACCAACTGGCTGACGAAGCTTTCCAAGAATACTTCCATGGCTACCGTAGAGGTCGGAAAGAATATCATTGATGACTTTGTGAGTGTGTGTGAACGTAAAACACCGGGACAATCTACAACGCTATCCATCACGGATCTGGCGGAGCTGAGCGGAACACTTCCTGCAAAGTTTAAGAATTTTTCTACTTCTATTACCGAACTGGTGCGAAACCAGAAATATGACGAGGTTTCCACGGCAAGATCCAGAACACATGAATTTGCACAGACGACTTATATCGATCAGGTGGACCTGATTCACCTGGCACAGAATCTGGGGAATCAGGAAAGTCAGGAGTTGATCAGTGTTCTTTCCAGTGCCGTAAAATACAATCTGACCTCCAAAAATGTCCGGAATGCATATGGACTATCCATTTATTTCCCGTATGCGCAAAAGTCAAAAGTAAATACAATGATCAATACATACAATCAGATCGGGCTGGATTCTGCATACTCAGATTGTATTAAGAGCTTTGCTTCCGTACAGACAGCCGGACAGTCTGTCTATGGCGGTAATCAGGGAATGATGAATTCCCTGTTCGGGTCCATGACATCCGGAGGAAGCAGCTATTCCTCTTACAACACACAAAGTTCCGATGCAGTATCAGAATTACTGAGTGCGCTCCTTGGAGGAAGAAATCTGGAAAATCTGGGACTGGATAGTGAAAGTGCCGGATTCCTGGATCAGGAAATTCTGGAATCCAATCAGAAATTCCTGACAGATTATCAGTTTGATCAGAAAGAACTTGCGTGGACGAACAAGAATGATCAGAAGGTGCTTGTCCTGGACGAAGAGCAGTGGAATCTGATTCATGCCCTGGAATTAAATGTATTTGTAGATGACGGAAGTGGTTACATTGATCTGGGCCTGGACAACGTTTACGAATTTACAGAGGATGGAGATCTTCTGGCGGACTTCGATGGAACCTGGATGACGATCAATGGACAGCTTGTGGCATACTATATGATGTCTGCGGAAGGTACCGGTGAGGATTATGAGATCCTTGGACGGGTTCCGGCAATGCTGAATGGAGAACAGGTGAATCTGATTCTTTGTTTTACAGATGAAGATCCGGAGGGTGCAGTTCTCGGCGCATCTTATTGTTATGCAGGGGGCGAAACGGAAACGATGATGAAGGGTCTGATCAAGCTCAAAAAGGGTGATAAGATTGATTTTATCTGTGATTACTATGATTATGATCGGAACTTCCAGAACAATTATATGCTGGGTGAGCAGCTTGTGGTAACAGGGAACCTGCAGATCGAGAATCGGGTGATTGAAGGATCCGGCTGTCTGGCGACTTATCGTCTGACAGATCTGTACAATAATCATTACTGGACACCGACAATTTAAAATAAGGGCCGATCGAAGGAAGTCGTCGATCGGCCCTTAGAAAATTATAGAGGAAACCGGTGTGGGAAGATGTTAATCACATAAAAGATATTTGTAGATTGCTTCGGCACATCCGGCGTGGTCGTTGTCTGCCACAACCACATGGGCAGTTTTTTTTACGTTTTCGTTGGCATTTCCCATGGCAATGGGAAGTCCGGAAGCTTTCAGTGCTGCAAGATCGTTGTCACCATCTCCCACCATGATGATCTGGTCCATGGTGATGTTCAGTTTTTCGCATAGCGTTTTCAGCCCGGAAGCTTTGTTTATGCCGACGGCGGAACATTCCAGGGAAGAACGTTCTGCATAGACAAAGGCAGCAGGAATCCCGTTTTGTTTCACAATGGAAAGCGTTTCTGCTCTTTGCTCAGGACTTGTGTGAAGCAGCAGGAGCTTCTCAATTTTGCCGCAGCGTTCTTTTGCTGTTGCATATATATCCTCGGAGAGTGTTACGACGGGCCCCATTAGATCGGAATACTCGCCCATTTGATATCGGTCAAGCTGTGCGAAATGGCTGGATTGTGCAAAGTCCCGTCCTTCACTGAAAAAGTAGGGCATCAGATTACGTTCCTTGCTGATTTCCATCAGGGACAGGAACACTTTGGGTTCCATGGTATGGCAGGCAAGCGGCCGGTCTGCTTTCAGATCATAAACCAGAGCACCGCTCTCTCCGCACAGATAATGCATCTCCGGGAATTCCTTCAGGACTTCCGTCATTTCCACATAGGAACGTCCGGTACAGAAAATGACCTCTTTTCCCTTTGCGAGGGCTTCGTGAATTGCTTTTGTTGTAACAGGGTCGATTACTTTATCGGTATTTAAAACGGTGCCATCCATATCCAGGGCGATGGCGCGATAATGCTTGTTCATGGGATACTCCATTCTTATCATGGTAATTACAGGCTTTACAGGCTGCAAAATTTTTGGTTGATGCGTCGAATTCACATCCCGGAGGGGGAATGTGTTTTGACATTGCAACCATCATTATAAAGACATCCTCATAAATATGCAATATAATAAGCAGGCTTTGTGACGGTTGACATTCTGACCGTAGTATGCGATATTTCAATTAGTACCAGTAATAACAGGGATAAGGAGATTAGGATATGGCAATTCGAATTTTAACGGATTCCGCAGCAGATTATACAAAAGAAGAGATTGAAAAGAGACAGATCCAGCGGGTTTCTATGGCAATTACTTTTGGGGAAGAGACATATCTGGATGGTGTGGATCTTACGAAAGAAGAGTTTTATGAGAAACTGATAAATGGAAAGGATTTTCCGAAAACTTCCCAGCCGGCTCCCGGGGATTTCCTGGATTGTTTTGAAGCGGCAAAAGAGAGCGGTGATTCCGTGATCGTGATTCTGATCTCGGGGGCCATCAGCGGAACGATTCAGAGTGCACATCTGGCTAAGGAAATGGCAGGGTATGACGATATTTATATCGTTGACAGTCAGAATGTAACGATGGGGATACGCCTTCTGGTCGATCAGGCTGTTCTTATGAGGGAAAAAGGATTCTCTGCACAGGAAATCGTTGGAGAACTGGAGAAGCTTAAGGGACGTATCCGCCTATTTGCAGGGCTGGAAACATTGGAGTACCTCAGTAAGGGAGGTCGTATCTCCAAGACGGCTGCAAGCATTGGAAATCTGGCAAACCTGAAACCCGTCGTGCAGATCGACGAAGAGGGAAAGGTGGATATTATCGGAAAGCAGATCGGAACGCGCCGTGCGTACAAGTCGGTTCTGAAATGTATGGAAGAGCACCAGCCGGACTGCGACTATCCGGTATATTATATTTATTGCTATGATAAAAA
>JABUSW010000176.1 GCA_021443885.1 Blautia sp. | reverse complement strand
AGAAAAAGGCAGTATTACGGATCGTTTTTCCACTTTTGTGAACCCGAAAGTGCCGATTCCTTTCCGGATCGAACAACTCACCGGTATTAACGATGATATGGTGATGAATGCACCGGAGATCAGTGTTGTTCTGCCCGATTTTCTGAACTTTTGCGAAGGAGCTGTTCTGGTGGCTCACAATGCTGATTTTGACATGAGCTTTGTCATCGAGAACTGCAATCGTCTGGGACTACCGGATAAATATACTTATGTGGATACGGTTGGCATGGCCCGGTTTCTGCTTCCGGCATTGAATCGTTTTAAGCTGGATACGGTGGCAAAGGCTGTAGGCGTCCCGCTGCAGCATCATCACAGAGCGGTAGATGATGCGGAATGTACGGCAAAGATTTTTGTACGGTTTGTGGATATGCTGCGGGAACGGGATATATTTGATGTGGATGTTTTAAATGAACAGGGGGCTGTATCGGAGAATACGATCCGGAAGCTTCCTACTTATCATGCTATCATACTGGCGCGTAATGATATTGGAAGGATCAATTTGTATAAGCTGGTCAGCCAATCCCATTTAACGTACTATCACAGACGCCCCCGTGTTCCGAAGAGCTTATTTCAGAAACTCCGGCAGGGCTTGCTGATCGGCAGTGCCTGTGAAGCAGGGGAGTTGTATCAGGCATTGCTTCGAAATGCTCCGGAGCAGGAGATTTCCCGCCTTGTGAATTTTTACGATTATCTGGAAATACAGCCCTTGGGGAATAATGCCTTCATGATCCGTGATGAAAAAAATGATACGGTGAACAGTGAAGAAGACCTGAAGGAGCTGAATCGAAGGATCGTAAAACTGGGGGAACAATTTCAAAAACCTGTGGTTGCTACCTGTGACGTACATTTTATGGATCCGCAGGATGAGGTATACAGAAGGATCATTATGGCTGGAAAGGGATTTGCGGATGCAGATAATCAGGCACCTCTTTTCTTAAGAACAACGGAAGAGATGCTGGAAGAGTTTGCTTATCTTGGAAGCGAAAAGGCAGAGGAGGTCGTTATCACCAACACCAACCGGATTGCAGATATGATCGAGAAGATCTCGCCCATACATCCGGATAAATTTCCGCCGGTTATTGAAAATTCTGATCAGAATCTGCGAGAGATCTGTTTTAATAAAGCGCATGAAATGTATGGAGAAAGCCTGCCGCCAATCGTAGAAGAACGGCTTACGAGAGAATTGAATTCTATCATTTCCAACGGATATGCCGTGATGTATATCATTGCCCAGAAGCTTGTTTGGAAATCAAATGAAGATGGTTATCTGGTTGGCTCCCGTGGCTCTGTTGGTTCTTCTCTGGCAGCTACTATGGCTGGTATTACGGAAGTGAATCCATTGCCACCTCACTATATTTGCCCGAAATGTAAATTCAGCGATTTTGATTCACCGGAGATCCGGGCTTTTTCGGGTATGGCAGGCTGCGATATGCCGGACCGGGAGTGCCCTCATTGTCACACCATGATGGATAAAGCAGGATTTGATATCCCTTTTGAAACATTTCTGGGATTTAAGGGAGATAAGGAACCGGATATCGACCTGAACTTTTCCGGAGAGTATCAGGCAAATGCCCACCGTTACACGGAGGTTATTTTTGGAAAAGGGCAGACTTTTAAGGCTGGAACCATCGGTACCTTGGCGGATAAAACCGCCTTTGGATATGTAAAAAACTATTTTGAAGAGAGGGGACAGCATAAGCGTTCCTGCGAGATGGATCGTATTGTGCAGGGATGTACCGGCGTCCGAAGAACAACGGGACAGCATCCCGGTGGAATCATTGTGCTGCCGGTAGGAGAGGAGATCGAGAAATTTACGCCGGTTCAGCATCCGGCAGATGATGTGGAGAGCGATATCGTTACCACACATTTTGATTACCATTCCATTGATGGAAACCTGCTGAAGCTAGACATTCTGGGACACGACGATCCTACCATGATCCGCATGCTGGAGGATGTAACCGGTATTTCTGCACAGAGTGTTCCTTTGGATGATAAAAAAGTAATGTCTTTGTTCAGCAGCACAGAAGCTTTGAACATCCGCCCGGAAGATATCGGCGGATGTAAGCTGGGATGCCTTGGAGTCCCGGAATTTGGCACGGATTTTGCCATGCAGATGCTGATCGATACACAGCCAAAGTATTTGTCGGACCTTGTTCGTATTTCCGGACTGTCTCATGGAACGGATGTGTGGCTGGGCAATGCACAGACATTGATTCAGCAGGGCATTGCTACGATTTCCACAGCAATCTGTACCCGGGATGATATTATGATCTATCTGATCTTCAAGGGAATGGAAAGCGGTCTGGCATTTACCATTATGGAAAGCGTTCGAAAAGGAAAAGGATTGCGTCCGGAATGGGAAGAAGCTATGACAAAGCACGATGTTCCCGGATGGTATATCGAGTCCTGTAAAAAGATCAAATACATGTTCCCGAAAGCGCATGCAGCGGCATATGTCATGATGGCCTGGAGAATCGCCTGGTACAAGGTATATCATCCATTGGCGTATTATGCAGCGTTTTTCAGTATTCGTGCCACAGCCTTTGACTACGAGACCATGTGTATGGGCAGAGAGCGGTTGGATTTTTATTTGTCTGAAATCCGGGCGAAAGGAGATGCGGCCACCAATAAGGAAAAGGACTCCATTCGTGATATGCGAATCGTACAGGAAATGTATGCCCGTGGGTTTGAATTCCTGCCCATTGATCTGTTTGAGGCAGATGCCCATCGTTTTAAAATCATTGATGGAAAACTGATGCCTGCTCTTGACACCATTGAAGGTCTCGGTGACAAGGCGGCAGAAGCAGTTATGGAGGCAGCAAAACAAGGGAAATTTTTGTCCAAAGATGATTTCCGTGAAAGAACCAAGGTCAGTAAGACGGTGGTGGATCTCATGAGTGATTTAAAGCTGTTTGGAGATATTCCACAGTCTAACCAGATGTCTTTGTTTGATTTCTGACATAACACGAAGTTAAATGTGAATCTCAAGTAAGATTTGCCGGCGGGTCGCGCAGAAGCTTTACGGCTTTCTCTGGCGCGACTCTGTCGTCTGTTCCTTTCATTAGGGTTTACTCTTGATTGCAAAGTAAAAAGAGAGTATACTGTTTATACATTTCTTTCAAAAAACATTCAGATCAAAAACATTCAGATCAAAAACATTCAGATCAAAAACATTCAGATCAAAACATTCTTATTAAAATCCCAAATAAATTATTGAATCAAGGAATATACTGCGGGACTTCGGGGTCGGTATCTTTGAAGAAAGGGTAACATGTTTGCAAGTGTATTATCAGCCGCAATTCGTGGAATGGAAGTGTGTCCGATTTATGTAGAAGCAGACGTCAGCGATGGACTTCCTTCTTTTACGATGGTTGGATTTCCTTCCACGCAGGTGCGGGAAGCCCAGGACAGAGTGCGGACTGCAATTCGCAATAGTGAGATCACACTGCCTCCGAAACGAATCACAGTCAATTTATTGCCAACGGACATGAAGAAAGAAGGAGCCGGGTTTGACCTTCCGGTGGCGGCGGCGATCCTGTCTGCATCCGGTATGATTCCGACGGATTGCCTCCGTAAGGTGATGATCGTAGGGGAACTCAGCCTTAACGGAGCAGTGAATGCCGTATCTGGAATCCTTCCCCGGATCATTCGAGCAAGGGAGTTGGGATGCAGGTACTGCATTATACCCCATGACAACCTGAAAGAGGCATCTTTGGTAGAGGATATGCCATTGATCGGAGTGAAAACGCTGCAGGATATGCTGCAAGGTCTGTCCTGTCCAAGCTATTCGGAACCAATGCGCATAGAAGAGATGGAGAGCATATGTAACGATGCGGTGGATTTTGAGGAAATCATTGGGCAGGAAAATGTAAAACGTGCAGCCGAGATTGCTGTCAGTGGATTTCATAATTTTATGATGACCGGTACACCGGGATCAGGGAAAACCATGATCGCCAGACGGATTCCTACGATTATGCCGGATCTGTCCTTTGACGAAAAACTGGAATTGACGAAGATATACAGTGTGGCGGGTCTTTTGTCACGGGAACAGCCTCTGATTCAGATCAGACCTTTCCGCAGTCCGCATCATACGACTACGGCATCTGCATTAAGCGGAGGTGGTTTTGTCCCCAGACCGGGAGAGATCACATTGTCTCACAGAGGAGTGCTGTTTCTGGATGAAATGCCAGAGTTTTCCAGGAGAAGCCTGGAGGTGCTTCGGCAGCCTCTGGAAGATAAAAATCTCCACATTGCAAGGGTAGGAGGAACCTATACGTTTCCCGCGAATTTTATGTTGGTGGCAGCAATGAATCCTTGTCCTTGCGGGTATTATCCCAATGCAAAGTGTCAGTGTTCTTTTCATGATATTAAGCGTTATCAGGGGAAGATCAGTCGACCGTTACTGGACCGGATCGATCTGTGCGTGGAGGTGCCGGAGGTGAATTACGAAGAACTTCTGAAAAAGAGCAAAGGGGAATCGTCTGCGCAGATAAGACAGAGAGTGGAGCGTGTTCTGCAAATTCAGAAAGAACGATATAAATCAGAAGGGATCTGTTTTAACGGAGAACTGCATGGAAGCCAGGTGGAGAAATACTGTGTTTTTACAAAGGAAGCAGATACAGTTATTGAAGATGCTTTTCGCAAAATGAATCTCAGTGCACGCGGCTATCACAGAGTACTGAAGGTGGCAAGAACCATAGCCGATATGGAAATGTCTGAACAGATTGAAAGAAAACACATGCTGGAGGCATTGTCCTATCGTTCTTTGGACCGGAATTAGAAGACCTGTATGTATACCTTATATATGGAAGGAATTATTCAGAAATGATAAATAAAGTACTAAAAATCCAGGAGGGGAGCCCGGACTATCCCCGCCGTCTGGAAAAACTGCCCGGGAGACCAATGGAGCTATATGTGCTGGGAAATTTGCCAAGAGAAGATATTCCCACAGTTGCGATCGTAGGGGCGCGAATGTCCACCCCATATGGAAGAATCCAGGCATTTCGGTTTGCCAGGGAGCTGAGTAAAAATGGAGTGCAGGTGATCAGCGGGCTGGCAAACGGAATTGATTCGGAAGGTCACAAGGGTGCGCTGGAAGGGACGACACCTACCTTTGCAGTGATGGGAAATGGGGTGGACATTTGTTATCCTTCGCAAAACCGACAGCTGTACGAAAGGATATGGCAAAATGGAGGAGGCATCATAAGTGAGTATCCGGAAGGAGTTTCACCAAAACCGTATCATTTTCCGATACGAAACCGTATCATCAGCGGACTGGCGGATCTTGTACTTGTGGTGGAAGCAAGGGTCAAAAGCGGATCCCTTATTACGGCGAATTATGCATTAGAACAAGGAAAAACTGTGTATGCGATTCCCGGGATGGTGGGGGAGGCCCTCAGCGAAGGATGCAATAAACTGATATTTGATGGGGCGGGCATTGCTTATAATATAGAAGTGATTTTGTCGGAATTAGGCATATTTAACCAGGAACGGAAAACGGACTGCAAAAAAAAACAGATTTCTCTTGCAAGGGATATGAAATTGGTGTATAGTTGCCTTGATTTCTGTCCAAAACGTGCAGATGATTGTCTGGAAAAGACAAATCTGCCTATAGCGGATATTAATCGAATTCTTATGGAATTAAATCTGATGGGGCTTATTCGGGAGGTAGGAAGAGGATACTATATCCGAGAGTCCTGAAGAGCGTGAATTTATAAATCTGTAGGAGAATGACTATGGCGAAATATCTGGTAATTGTAGAGTCGCCTGCAAAGGTTAAGACGATCAAGAAATTCCTGGGGGCAAATTACGAGGTAGCGGCTTCTAACGGACATGTTCGGGATTTCCCGAAAAGTCAGTTTGGAATTGATGTAGAAAATGATTATGAACCCAAATATATAACGATTCGCGGAAAAGGGGATCTGTTGGCCGGTCTTCGCAAATCAGCTAAAAAAGCGGATAAGATTTATCTTGCAACGGACCCGGACCGTGAAGGGGAGGCAATTTCCTGGCATTTGATGCAGGCGTTGAAGGAGAACCCTAAGAAGCTGCACAGGATTACCTTTAACGAGATTACGAAGACGGCAGTTAAGAACTCTATCAAGCAGGCAAGAAGTCTGGATATGAATCTTGTAGATTCTCAGCAGACAAGAAGAATGCTGGACCGTATGGTTGGTTATTCCATCAGTCCGCTTTTGTGGGCAAAGGTAAAACGTGGTTTGAGTGCAGGCCGTGTGCAGTCGGTTGCCCTGCGTATTATCTGCGACAGAGAAGAAGAAATCAATGCTTTTATTCCGGAGGAGTACTGGACTTTGGAAGGGGATTTTCTCGCAGAGGGTGAGAAGAAACCCCTGACAGCAAGATTCTATGGCTTGGATAAGAAGATCAATATCCATAACAAGGCGGAAATGGATGAGATTCTGAAGGCACTGCAGGGGGCGGACTTTGTTGTAACAGAGGTTAAGAACGGTGAAAGAATTAAAAATGCACCGAATCCTTTTACCACCAGTACCCTTCAGCAGGAGGCATCAAAAACACTGAATTTTTCTACACAGAAGACAATGCGCCTTGCGCAGCAACTATATGAAGGTGTCGATATTAAAGGAAACGGGACCGTTGGTCTGATCTCATATCTGCGTACGGATTCGACCAGGATTTCAGAGGAAGCGGACGGTGCTGCAAGGGCATATATTCAACAGCAGTATGGAGAGCAATATGTGTCTACCATGGAGAAGACATTAAAATCCGAACAAAAGATCCAGGATGCACACGAAGCAATTCGTCCGACCGATATTGCCCGTACTCCTCAGGCAGTAAAGGACTCCTTATCCAGAGACCAGTTCAGACTGTATCAGCTGATCTGGAAACGATTTGCTG
>JABUSW010000059.1 GCA_021443885.1 Blautia sp. | reverse complement strand
GCGCTGGGGATGGCAGAGATGTTCGGATTCCGTTTTCAGGAAAACTTCCGTTACCCTTACATAGCAGACAGCATAAAGGAATTCTGGCGTAGATGGCACATCTCTTTATCTACCTGGTTTCGTGAATATCTGTATATTCCATTAGGAGGAAATCGGAAGGGGAGAGCAAGAACCATTCTCAATAAATGGATCGTATTTTTCTGCACCGGTTTATGGCATGGGGCAAACATCACATTTGTATTCTGGGGCTTGTACCACGGTTTTTTCCTGATGCTGGAAGAACTGGTACATATCCCGATGAAAAAGGTGCTTCGTCATATATATGTGCTGCTCGTAGTGACAGTCGGTTTTGTGTTCTTCCGGGCAGACACCATGACGCAGGGGATGACAATCGTCCGCGAAATGTTTGTCGGATTTCATTTTGAAGGGACATGCATGAATCTGTCAATCAGCCAGCTGACTCCTTTATGGATCCTTACAGCTGTAATCGGAATACTTGCAGCACTGCCTGTACGGGAGAAGCTGATGAATAAGCCATGGTTCGAGAAGAGTGCATGGATATGCAGCGCGGCAGGATTGGGGATGTGCATTCTGACTTTGGCATCCGGAACATATAATCCCTTTATATATTTTCGGTTCTGATGGATACCCATTGGGATGATAAAATGCTACCGATTTTTTTGCTGCAATATGTATCGGATCATATTACACGTTAATGAGAGATGAAAATGAATGGTAAAAAATGGAAGGCAGGATACCTGATCGTTATGATGGCGATCTGTTTGTTGCCCCTTGTGGGGAAACTCTGGACGGAAGACGTATCCAAAGAGAACAGAGAATTAAAGGAATGGCCGACAATCCGTATGGAAGACGGCTCCGTGAACAAGGAATATCTCTCAGAAATGGGAGCATACTTTGAAGATCACTTTGCATTTCGACAGCAAATGGCAACAGCAAATGCAAAAATAAAGTTTACGGTATTTGAAATGTCGCCGGTGGACGGTGTGATCGTTGGGAGAAATGGATGGTTATATTATAAAGATTCGTTGGAGGACTACCAGGGAACCAGTCTGCTGAGTGAACGGGGAATCTATAATCTGGCCCGCGCATTTCGACTGATGCAGGACTATGCCTGGGAAAAGGGAGCAAAATTCTGCCTTGCAATCGCACCGAACAAGAATACGCTTTATGGAAGCAATATGCCTTACTATTATCAATACATAGTAAATGAACAGCATAATCTGTTTTTGCTGACAGAGGAACTGGAAAAACAGGGGGTTACTTACGCAGATCTATACCAGATACTGCAAGCGGAGGATGCGGTCTTGTATCATGCAAAAGATTCTCACTGGGATAACCGGGGAGCGAGGCTGGCAGCAGATGGGATCCTTAAGAAGCTTGATGTGATAATGAGAGAATACGGGAACTGTGAAGTGAGAACGGATAAGATCGGGGATCTGGAGACGATGCTTTTTCCGGGGAATGAGCGTGCAGAAGAAGAATACTATTATGAAGCTCCTTTTACATATCGCTATGTGAAAGAAATCGAGAGTACATTTGATCCTGAGATTTATACAGAGCAGGAAGATGGGAATGGAAATCTCCTGATGTTCCGGGATTCTTTTGGGAATGCATTGCTTCCGTATATCGCAGAGGAATTCGAAACGGCAAAATTTACCAGAGCCCTTCCGTACCGTCTGGATGAAATCGCTTTTAGCGGGGCAGATACGGTGATTCTGGAGAGGGCGGAACGTTTCCTGCCGGATATGGCAAGGGAAGCACCGGTTTTCCCGGCTCCCATTGTAGAACAGTGGCAGCAAGGAGGGGAACAGATGGAGCTATCCCAGGAAACGGCGGACCAGGGAGTCAATCTGCAAAAGAAAATGGCACAGTTGACCGAAACACAGAGCCTGGTAAACTGCAGCATGGAGGAAGATGGATTTTATTTGCGCTTTTTTGGAGAGATCGCTCCGGAATATGCAGATAAGGGATTGATGGATCCGGATTCCGGAATATATCTGAATCTGAACAGCGAGGTTCTGTTTGAGGCAACACCGGTAATCGGAGAGATGGAGTCGGATTATGGATTTGCGGCATATATTGAAAAAGAACGGTTGGAAGACAGTGCGTTCTCAATTGGAATTTTCGTGAAATGCAATGGAGAGTTTACAGAAATTGCAAAATTTGATTTCACGTATGATGCAGAGGAATATGATGAATAGAAATGAAGGAAAATACTAAATAGACTGTCAGAAGGAAATACACTTTTAGAGAAGCAGAAATTGCAGAAACTTAGAAAATGTCAGACAGGAGGAAACTATTTATGAGAAGGACAACAAGGATAGGGGTACTCTCTGCATTGGCAGCAGTTAGCATGTTTTCGATGCCTGTTATCGCCAGTGAGGGGAATAATCAGGTGTTACAGGTACTGATTGAGGGCGTGGAGGAGCCGGTGAAGGTTGTGAACCAGTCTGAAATCGATATGAAATCCGTTGCCGTTGAAAATGCAGAAGAAGGTCATATTAATATTATTTTTGCATCTGCGGATGGTACACAGTATGAATTTGAGAATGTTGATTATGCGGATATGATCGAACCGGCTTTTGTCGAGGAGGGTGTTTTTGCATTTATAAAATATACAGGCGCAGCTTCCGGGAAAGAGAGGAGTTACGGACAGACCGGTGAACTGGAATACAAGGAACCGGCAGAACTGTTTGCAATTGATGATGTTTATATCCGGCAAGAGCCGGATAGTGAATCGGATATCGTTGGTCTGATTTACAGAGGAGATGCAATTTCTGTATTAGGGGAAACTGCCAAGTATTATATCGTGCAGAAAGAAGATGTAACCGGTTATACCGTCAAGAGATGCATCAGTGAGGATGAGCAGGATGCGATTGCAGCGGTGAAGGCACAGGAAGCGGCTCTTGCGGCACAGGAGGCAGCTGCGGCAGCATATTATGCACCAACTGAGCAGTGGAGCGGATACGCGGGAGTCTCAGAAGTCAGTCGTCAGCGTTTTGATGATTGCGACGGAAGCGGACATGGTTACTACGTGATCCATTACTCCGATGGAAGTCAGTCGATTCAGAACTATTGATAACCGGATAGAGGACACCAAAATAGAACACCAAAATAGAAGGTAATCGTCTGTTTTACCGTATTTGATAATTGGTTTGAAGGGAGCATTTATATGAAAAAGCATTCTAATCGAATTATGTTTTGTTTGCTGATGGCTGTTCTGCTGCTGGGTTTAACGTCACTGACATACGCAGCACCGGCAAACAAACCGGGAAGCGCATTGAAAAAACAGATTAATCTTGTGATCAAGGATTGCAGTATTACGTCAAAAATGACACCGGAGAAGAAATTAAAGCTTTTGTTTACCAGGATTGGAAATAAAAAGAATTATGCATACGAACGTGCTCCATTTGATTTCAATCCGAAAACAAATGGTTGGGCGAATTCTTATGCATTGTCTATGTTGAAGAACAAGCGCGGAAGCTGTTATCACCATGCAGCAGCGTTTGCATATCTTGCAAGAAAAGCGACTTCGCTTCCGGTACGCATCTGTTACGGGAAAGCGAAAATATATAGCAGCAGTAAGTCTCCGCATGCCTGGGTGGAGGTGAAAATCGATAAGAAATGGTATATTTATGATACCAATGCAAAAGCATTCGCAGGTAAGGGAACATGGGGAAAACTGCTCAGAACTTCATCAACGGCAAAGAAATTGTATTTCCCGGAAAAAACGATTCTGTTGCCGTAATCGGAAGAAACGGAGCGCGCCAACAATTCTGTAATCTTAGGAGAGCATGCGGATGAAAACGATTAGAAGATTTGTGTTATCATTTTTTGTCATTGCAGCAATACTGTTCCCGGTCAGTATTACGTGCATTACTTTACCGATAAGTGCATACGCAGCGGAAACGAAAGCGGCTGGATCGAAGAAAGGGCTTGTACTTGGGTCGAACGGAAGGTATCAGTACTATTTGAACAATGGGGAGATGCTGAAATCCTCCTGGAAAGTGGTTAACGGAAAAACATACTGGTTCACAAGGTATGGAAATAGTGCAAAGCTGGGTTTATGGAAGGTGAAAGGGTCTTATTATCTGTTCGACGAAGATTCTGCGTTGATCAAACCGGCAAAGGATACAATTAAGACGGTAAAGAAAAAGAAGTATTTCGTATCTGCAAAGGGAACGGTTGTCACCGGGTGGATCACATACAAAAATAAACTGTATTATGCTCCGGAAAACGATCCTGCGCTTAAGACAAGTGGATCTCACCAGGGAATCAGCTTTAACAAAGACGGTTCGGCAAAGCCGGGCACTTATACAAATGCAAGGCTGAAGGCGTCAGGTATCGTCAGTTCTATTACAAAACCATCCATGACAAAAGCACAGAAGCTGAATGCCTGCTGGAATTACGTAATCAGGAATACACACTATGCATTAACGTACCCGGATCTGAATCAGAAAGGGTGGCAGCAGAAGCTGGCTTATCGTGTTCTCACTTCACATGGCGGAAATTGTTATGGATTTGCATGTGCATTTGCAGCACTGGCAGCAGAGATCGGATATGATCCCTATCTCGTTTGCGGACGTATTCCAGGCAAACGCGATCAGGCTTCCGATGGCATGACAAGACACTGCTGGGTAAGGATCGATAACAGGTATTACGATCCGGAAGCACAGTCTGCAGGCTTTGCACACGTATACGGAAGCGCCGGTTATCCGATGCGTCACACGATTCAGCAAATTGTGAATTACATCAGCTTTGTATAATTTTTTTACGATCAGGAAGGAGAGTGATGGGATATGCGTTGTAGAATCAGAAGGATCGCTGTCACGATAATATTTGCAATGCTTTTCGTTGCAATGGGAACAAGTGTACAGGCAGCTGCCAGAAACAAGCTTGTACAAAAAGATGGCAAGTATTACTATTACGATGAAAATGGCCTGAAGCTGAAGAATGCATGGAAGACCATTGGTGATAAGAAGTATTATTTTACAAAGAATGGTGCAGCGGCAGTCGGATGTGCAAAAATAGAGAAAACAAACTATCTGTTTAATGCAAAAGGGGTTCTTCAAAGACCTTCCTCCGGAACGTACATTAAAATCAAGAAGGCAAAATACTACAAGGTTGAACTTAAGGGGAAGGTATATTATGTGAAGTCAAACGGAAAATCATTGATGCCGGGCGCTTATTGCAGGGATAACAAAATGAAGTTTCTCTGCATTGGTTCAAATGGTGCCTATGACGAAGCTATGACCAAAAAACTGAATGGTCTTTCAAAGCAGGAGGCCCTTTTTTCAAAGCTGTCTGCGCAGTTAACAAAGCTTGGCATAAAACAAGTCAGAAAGACTGCGGTTGCAGGCTGCTATTCCATGAATGGAAAAAAAGGGCAGGAGTGGTTCCTGGACTATAAGAATTTTTCTGTTTTAATATTCAAATGCACGAATGGGTCTTCGTATGTACTTGGAATATACGATGCCCTGACGTATGACCAGGTTCTTGAATATATGTAAATGATTATTGGACGGTTACGTGTATTCCTCAGGAGTAATACGATCGCTTTGAAAACAAAATAAAGCAATCCGGTTTTCCGGAAACCGGTGGTAAAGAAAATCCCCCATAAGCATGTGAATTTCCTGCTTATGAGGGATTCTTTGCGGCGTTTATACTTCAAGAAGATAAACCTTTTCCCATAGGATGCCACCTTCTTCAAAGGATTTACACAGCAGGTCTTTTGCATCGGGCGGCGCTTTCCAGGACAGGCCACAGCCTGCGGTGATCTCTCTGGGAACAGGAATCAGCCGTCCGGGAAGCCTTTGTTTCTGGCAGAATGCTTCCGCAGCTATGGCCTGTTCTGTCAGGTCAAATGTGATAATGATGCTTAAGGTTTTCCGGATCATGGCTTTACGATCAGGTCCGCCTGCATCATTTTTTCAGCGATAACGTACATGTTGGTGACTTCTCCAACCTGAAGCTTTTCCGCCAGGCTGTAAAAGTTCAGGCAGGTACCGCAGGTCAGGATTTCAACGCCCTGCGCTTCCAGTGATTTCAAATCCTCCAACGCAGGAGATTCTTCACAGGTTACGAATGCTCCGCCATTATAAAACAGAATCGTTTTAGGAAGGGTTTCCTGCTGACATAGTGCATAAATAAAGCCTTTCAGAAGTGTTTTTCCCAATTCTTCGCTGCCATTTCCCATCTGATTCGAAGAAATGACAACAACAATGTTCTTCTTGTCAGAGGGCTTTACCAGGCATTCTGCCGAGCCCGTTTCATCTGGAACGTCGGTTCCTTCACCAACGGTAATAGTGACTTTAAACTGCCCGTCACGGACTTTCTCTGATTTTATTCCATATCCGTTATGATTGGCCAGCTTCGTCAGATTCTGAACGGCGACATCATTATCCACCAATGTTTCCACGACACCTGCACCGTTTAATTCCTTAATCGCATTTTGTGTTTTCACAACCGGTATAGGGCAAGCATCACCCATTGCATCAACCTGTATCATAATACTACCTCCTGTTTTTGATATAAATACATGTTATTCTCTGCTTTGCATTACATCGGCTATTGAATGACCGAAGATTTTTTCTTGTCATCTGATAAGTACTTTTGATTGTAACATATTCTGAGCTTTCATCCAATAAGAAGAGTGCATGCATTGATTATCGTCAGAGAAAAACGCAGAATCTGGAGTCGTTTGCATCATTCGGACGTCTCATCGTGGAAGCAACCATGTTTCTTTATGACCGGATCACAGATTCTTCTTTGCTGGTCAGAAGAATTACGATTGGTGTATTATGCCAATATGTATGGTAATGGGACTTCTGGTGTGGTAAACTGTTACCAGAACTTTTTTCTATACAAAAATATAACACATTGGGAGGAAAAGTCATGAAGAAGTACTTAAAACAGTTTCTATCAGTTTTTCTTTTTGCAGCCATGTTATT
>JABUSW010000306.1 GCA_021443885.1 Blautia sp. | reverse complement strand
CTCGCTGCTGCTGACCACCGGAAAGCAAGGTAACGTCTCTTTTTTCAAAACCTTCGAGGCCTACCATTTTCAGCATCCGTGTAACCTTTTGTTCGATCACCGAAGGATCAACTTTTTTCAGATTCAGACCAAAGGCAATATTCTCCGCTACATTCAGATGCGGAAACAGTGCGTATTTCTGGAAAACCGTGTTGACTTCTCTCTTATAAGGGGGAAGCTTGGAGATTTCAATGCCATTGAAGAGCACCTCACCGCCGCTGGGTTCTTCAAACCCGGCAATAATACGAAGGGTGGTTGTTTTTCCGCAGCCGGAAGGTCCCAGCAGTGTAAGGAATTCGTTTTCGAAAATATCCAGATTGATTCCCCGTAATACCTGCTGGTCATCAAAATTCTTTGTCAGATTTTTTAATTCGATAATTTTGTTGCTCATAGCGCTCTCCTTCTCTTTATTGTTTCTTATTGCGAAGTCTCTTCAGTAATGAATAGATCAGTATCATCAGGATCGTGATACCCAGCATGATGGTACATAACGCGTTGATCTCCGGCGTTACCCCGGTCTTGATCTGTGTATAAACCTTGATCGGGAGTGTGGATGTCCTGGGGCCATTGACAAAAATACTGATCACCACATCGTCCATCGACATGGCAAAGGCCAAAAGGGAACCGGACAATACTGCCGGCATGACCAGAGGAAGTGTGATATCCCAAAAGGCACGAAACGAACCTGCTCCCAGATCCCGGGCTGCCTCTACAAGAGATTTGTCCATCCCCGCAAGGCTTGCCTTCACTTCCATCAGAATATAAGGCACACAGAATATGGTATGGCTGATCAGCAAAGTCAGCATACCGAACGGCATACCCAGCAGATAAAAGAATGCCATCAAAACCATACCAAGAATAATCTCCGGAATCATAAGCGGTAAAATGGAAATGTATTCCAATACTCCTTTTGATCTCCAGTGAATTCTGGAAAGGCCTACCGCTCCCAAGGTTCCGATTACGGCGGATACCAGAACACTGGTAACTGCCAGGATCAGGCTGTTCACCAGCGCTTCCATCATTGCGTGGTTGTGAAACAGTTTTTCATACCATTGCAGGGAAAAACCGGTCCATTTCACCGCCAGCTTCGAATCATTGAAGCTAAAGAGAATAACAATGGCAATGGGAAGATACATTAAGAAGAATATCACGCCCATGTAGATTCCGGAGAAGGAAATCTTTCTTTTTCGTTTCATCATCCGATTCCCTCCAATTCACTGCTATTGGTAATTTTTCGATACAAAAGAATCATTAAGGTCGTCAGAAGCAGCATAGCCATAGCCAGGGCCGCTGCAAAGGGCCAGTTTCTTCCGCGTGTCATCTGTTCCTGTATCAGACTTCCCACCAGGACGATCTTATTTCCCCCAAGGATATCCGCAATAAAAAACAGTCCCATGGAAGGAATAAAGGTCAGAATAATTCCGGATAACAATCCGGGTAACGTCAACGGAAATGTCACGGTCCAGAAAGCGTTCCACCTGGATGCCCCCAGATCCCGGGCTGCCTCTGTCAGAGACCAGTCCATTTTCTCGGCACTGGAGAAAACCGATAAGGCCATAAATGGAAATAAGACATAGACCATTCCCACCACAATCGCCGGATAACTATACAAAAAACCAATTGGTTTTTGGATAATACCCAGACTCTTTAAGACATTATTCAGGATGCCTTTCTTCTGCAGGATGATGATCCAGCCGTACAGACGGATCAGAGAATTCACCCAAAAGGGGATCATCAGGAAAAGCATTGCCCGCTTCTTCCCCGTTTCACTTCGTTTTGCCATAAAATACCCGAAAGGATAACCGGTTAAGCAGATAAATAACGTACTTATAATGGCAAGCTTAAAGGAACCCGTCAACGTCTGCAGATAAACAGGATCCAAAATGCGTGCATAATTCTCGAGGGTAAAATGCCACAAAACCGCATGCTCCTCCGAAGTGGATGCAAAGCTCAGGCCAACCACATACAGCAGAGGTCCGGCAACAAAAACCAGGGTAAACAGATACAGCGGAAGCACCATCAGGATGCCGCCGCGATCCCGCCTACGCATCTGACTCCGATCCGCGAGCAGGCTTCCCTTCGATAATCTGCAGCACTTCCTGATCTGTCAGGTTCATCTCCCGCATCAGATAAGCAACTACCTGCTCCTTTGTAGCAGCGTTCTTATTCAGGAAGCTCTTCACATATTCTGTCTTCGGATGATATAAGATCTCTTCCGGTGTTCCGATCTGTTCGATTCGTCCCGCGTTCATCACTGCGATCCGATCAGACATATTCAAGGCTTCTTCCTGGTCATGGGTGATATAGATAAACGTAATCCCCAGTTTTTTCTGCAGCTTCTTCAGTTCCACCTGCATACTGCGCCTCAGATTCAGATCCAAAGCTCCGAGTGGTTCATCCAGCAGCAATACCTTCGGATGGTTGATCAATGCCCGTGCAATGGCTACCCGCTGGCGCTGCCCGCCGGACAGTTCCGAAGGCTTTCGCTTTTCAAAACCTTCCAGTTCTACCAATGCCAGCATCTCCGTAACACGATTTCGAATCTCTTCCTTCGGAACCTTACGAAGCTTTAATGCATAACCCACATTATCTGCTACATCCATATGAGGAAACAATGCATAGCTTTGAAAAACCGTGTTCACATCTCTCTGATTTGGCTCAAACCGGGTTACATCCTGCCCATCCAGCCACACACTGCCTTCGTCCGGCTCTTCCAGTCCTGCAATGATGCGCAGCGTTGTTGTCTTCCCGCAGCCGGAAGCGCCCAGCAGCGTCAGAAACTCCCCTCTCTCGATAGACAGATTAATTCCATCTAACACATTGGTTTTTAAGTCGAAGCTCTTTTTGATATTTGACAATTCCAAAAATCTGTTCATATTAACTCCGTCAGAAATAAGTATTACCATGGCAGAACACATCTTCTGCCTGAAAGCCACAAAAAAAGAGTGTCGTAAAATTCATCCGGAATAAATATATACCAGATCAATTTTACGGCACTCTCATGTGTAAGCTGGAAATCGGACTTGAACCGACGACCCCTTCATTACGAGTGAAGTGCTCTACCGACTGAGCTATTCCAGCACACGAACGACATATGTCGAACAGTGTTTAGTATAGACTATTCACCGGGAAATGTCAAGACGATTCCGGATCACCTTTGACATATTCCCGGAAACAATAACACTACTGTGCCGCTTTCCTGTCATCCAGCACACGCTTTGCAGTTTTCGCAACCTGCGTGGTAACGGATGCTGCCTTTGTTATTTTATTTCGGTTCGTAACAAGCTTGCCTGCCGTCTTCAGATGTTTGACTCTTTTCCGCATTTTGCGAACACTTTTTATACTGAAAAAATCTCCCGGAATGCTTTTCTTTAAGCCCTTCGCAAGTTTTTGGAACTGACGCCTTGTCTTTTTCATAATCCATCACCTTCAAATCGATTAAACCGCGCACTCACCGGTGCGCGCTCATGAAACATGATCGTCCTATACTTGAATACAGGATCAAAACACAGGATTTACTTTACAACGCGTACCCGGGAAACGCCGGTAATCGAAGCAAGCTCATCCAAAGCTTCTTTGGAGGCTGCGGACTCAATGTCGATCATGGTATAAGCATATTCTCCTTTGCTCTTGTTCATCAGGTCACTGATGTTAATGCCTTCTTTACCAAGAATATTCGTAACCTGTCCGATCATATTCGGAATATTCTTATGTGTAATGGTAATACGCCCCACCGAAACACAGGTTCCCATATCACAGTTCGGAAAATTAACCGAATTCCTGATATTGCCGTTTTCCAGAAAATCGCGAATCTCTTTCACTGCCATAACTGCACAGTTTTCTTCTGATTCTTCTGTGGATGCACCAAGATGCGGTGTAACCAGGATGCCGTCACGGCCCGCAACAGTCCTGTTCGCAAAATCTGTCACATATTTCTTAACTTTCCCATTCTCAAGCGCTTCGATGAGAGAATTCTCATCTACCAGAAGATCTCTTGCAAAATTTAACAGAACGACGCCTTCTTTCATCTTCTGGAAGGATTCTTTATTGATCATTCCCCTGGTACTGTCCAGAAGGGGAACGTGGATCGTGATATAATCACACTGTGAATAGATTTCCTCTAATGTCTTTGCATGCTTGATGGTACGGGACAGATTCCAGGCCGCATCGATGGAAATGTAAGGATCATATCCATAAACCTCCATCCCGAGACCGGAAGCCGCATTGGCTACCATGGCACCGATGGCCCCAAGTCCGATAATACCAAGCTTCTTCCCCATGATCTCACAGCCCGCAAACTGTTTTTTCTGCTTTTCAGCAAGCTTATCGATATCCTCACGATCCTTTTCCTGTGCAACCCACTCGATACCGCCAACGATATCCCGGGAAGCCAGAAGCATGCCTGCCAGCACCAGTTCTTTTACACCATTGGCATTTGCTCCCGGTGTATTAAAAACTACGATTCCCTTTTCTGCGCATTCCTTAACCGGAATATTGTTTACACCGGCTCCTGCCCGGGCAATGGCAACTACATTTTGCGGAAGCTCCATGTCATGCATTTTTGCACTTCTTACCAGAACGGCATCTGCATCCATTACCGTATCCGTATTTTTATAACTATCATCAAAGAGTACCAATCCTTTGGAAGCGATAGGATTCAGACAATGATATTGAAACATACTACTTCATCTCCTGTTGAAATTTATTTTAATTGCATTAAGCAGAATAAATCAGCTCAGAAATGCTTTCTGCTTATCTTTTTTGTGCTTCATATCTTCTGCATCGAATGCGTCATCGATATTTGCACCGGCCGGAACCATCGGGAACACACAGAGGTCACGATCCAGCTGGCAATCCAGAACGATGGGACCATCTGTATGCAGTGCCTCAATCAGCGCCGGCTCTACTTCTTCCTTCGTAGAAACACGGATGGCTTTTGCACCCATGGCTTCTGCAAGCTTTACAAAATCCACTTTATCATCCAGAACCGTATGAGAATACCTCTGTCCGTAGAACAACGTCTGCCACTGACGAACCATACCAAGTACATGGTTGTTTAACACGATCTGAATAAGCGGTTTCCCGCAGCGCACTGCTGTTGCGATCTCATTCATATTCATACGGAAGCAGCCATCTCCGGCAATGTTAACCACGGTTTTCTCCGGGCATCCCATCTTTGCACCGATGGCCGCACCGAGACCGTACCCCATTGTACCAAGACCGCCGGAGGAAAGGAAGGTACGTGGTTCTTTGTATTTATAATACTGTGCAGCCCACATCTGGTGCTGCCCCACATCTGTACAGATGATGGCTTCTCCTTTTGTCAGTTCATAGAGTTTTTCTATCACGTACGGACCGGTAAGAATGTTCTTATCATAACGAAGCGGGTGCTTCTCTTTCAGATCCTGGATCATCTGCATCCAATCCGGATGCTCCTGTTTTTCCACAACGGAAAGAAGCCGTTTCAATGCCTCCTTCACATCTCCGATGATCGAAGCATCTACGATAACGTTCTTGTTAATTTCCGCCGCATCGATATCGATCTGCAGAATCTGGGCTTTTCTTGCAAAGGTTTTTGCATTCCCGGTAACACGATCGCTGAAACGGGCGCCCAGTACGATCAGAAGGTCACTTTGTGTTACGCCGAAGTTTGATGCCTTTGTTCCGTGCATGCCAAGCATACCGGTATACCTGGAATCTTCTCCCGGAAAGGCACCTTTTCCCATAAGGCTGTCACATACCGGGGCATCGATTCGTTCTGCAAGCTCCTTGATTTCCGCAGAAGCGCCGGAGATCACAGAACCACCGCCTACAAAGATAAAGGGCTTTTTCGCCTGTGCGATCATTTCTACCGCTTTATCAATATCTTCTTTGCGAATGGTTTCCGTCTGTCGTGTGATGGTAGCCGGACGGCATTGCATGTAATCACATTTTTTATCGGTAACATCCTTGGTAACGTCGATCAGTACCGGACCGGGACGGCCGCTTTTTGCAATATAGAATGCTTTACGAAGCGTATCCGCCAGCATGGTTACATCTTTTACGATAAAGCTGTGTTTCGTGATTGGCATAACGATACCGGCGATGTCAACCTCCTGGAAAGAATCCTTTCCCAGCAAAGGAAGCCCAACATTACAGGTAATTGCAACCATAGGCACCGAGTCCATCATCGCAGTAGCTATACCTGTTACAAGGTTGGTAGCTCCAGGTCCGGAGGTTGCAAGACACACACCCACTTTTCCGGTTGCCCGGGCATAACCATCTGCTGCATGGGAAGCGCCCTGCTCATGAGATGTCAGAACATGGTGTAAACGGTCACTATATTTATAAAGGGCATCGTAGACATTTAGGATCGCTCCGCCTGGATAACCGAAGACGGTATCAACGCCCTGTTCCAACAGACATTCTACGATGATTTCTGCTCCTTTTAACTGCATTTGTATTCCTCCTTATTTCGCCTTTGGTATTTCCAGAATTGCACCACGGTTGCCGGAAGTAACCATCGCTGCATATCTGGACAGATACCCGGTTGTGATCTTCGGCTCACGAGGCTGCCATTTTTCTCTTCGTGCCTGCATTTCTTCATCCGACACCTTCAGATCCAGCTTCATTTCCGGAATGTTGATGCTGATCAAATCGCCCTCTTCCACAAGTGCAATGGGTCCGCCCACTGCAGCTTCCGGAGATACATGTCCAATGGAAGCACCTCTGGAAGCACCGGAGAAACGGCCGTCTGTAATCAGTGCAACCGTAGATCCAAGTCCCATGCCTGCAATCGCAGAGGTAGGATTCAGCATTTCACGCATACCCGGACCCCCTTTTGGTCCCTCATAACGAATCACCACTACATCTCCGGCTACGATCTTACCGCCTTTGATGGCGTCAATGGCATCCTCCTCGCAGTCAAACACGCGGGCAGGTCCTTCATGAACCATCATTT
>JABUSW010000088.1 GCA_021443885.1 Blautia sp. | reverse complement strand
GATTTTGATATAATTAACATATGTTAAAAAGATATGAAAGGTTTTATGTGCACATTAACCAATCAACGTTGCTTTAATCATCAAGTGTTATAAACAAATGGAGGGCTGAAAATGATGAACAGAAAGTTAACAGTAGCATTCACAACAGCATTGGCATTATCTGCCGCTGCGATTCCGGTTTCTGCAGAAGGGGTGACGCTTTCTCTCTATATGAATGCGGATGATCTTGCAAAGCCATATATCCAAAAGATCATTTCTTTATATGAAGAGAGTTCCGGCAATACCATTGACCAGCAGGGACTGGATAGAGACAGTGCTGAAAACATTGCTTTGACGAAGTTTACAACCGGCGATATTCCGGATCTGTATGTCCATTTTGGTAATACGAATCTGAGTAATTTCGACCCTGTCGGCAATTTTGTGGATTGGTCTGATGCAGAATGGGTAGCAGATATTGAAGATTCGATCCTTCCGCAGGCAACTTTTGATGGTGAGGTTATCGGCCTTCCATTTTGGGAAGCATCTCATTCCGGATGTCTGTACAATAAGGTGATTTTTGAAGAGAATGGACTTGCAGTGCCCACAAACCAGGAAGAGTTCAATGCGGTTTGTGACGCTTTATTAGAAGCAGGCATACAGCCGGTTTATATTGCAGCAGCCGATGCCTGGCCGATCGCTTATCAGTTTGGTCTGGACCCGGTAATGGAAGCACATCCGGAATACATTGACGCTTTGAACGCAAATGAAATGAAGTTTGCAGATATTCCGGAATTTGCGGCAATGTGCGAATGGTTCCAGATGGCTGCAGAAAAGGGATGGTTTGGTAAAAATTTCGCATCCGATACCTGGGATTATACAAGTGAAGTGCTTGGTACCGGTGAAGCGGCTATGATGTTCTGTTGGGATACCTGGTTTGATACGGATTATGACAGCGAGACCTTTGACTATACAGCGGAAGACTTCGGAATCATGCCGATCTTCTGGAATACCTGTGATGAGGGAACTTATGAAGGCGGTAATGTAAATCTGTTTATGGCAAATAAAAACGGGGAAAACGTGGAAGCAGCGAAGGAGTTTATCAATTTCATGGCCACACCGGAGAATTACAATGCTGCTTTTGAGGGAATCTCTACGGCAGCCGTATTCAAAGGACAGACAACCAATGTGAATTCTGTACAGTATGAAGAAAACAAAGAGAATGTTGACAAATTGATCCGTGCATCCTGTTCACCGAAGATACTTGGATACAATGGAAGCGAAGGCGGTAAAGCATTGCTTCAGCTGATGTCCGGGGATATTGACGTGGAAGAGTGCATTCGTCTGATCGATGAAGACAGAATTGCAACTTTGGAATCCTTTGCACAGGAATAACAGACAATCGTCCGCCGCTGTCCATGGTCTTGCCTACGCCTGCTGGACAGCGGCTTTTTGAAAAGGAGCGTTTATGGATCGTAAAAAAATATATCCTCTCTATATTGCAGCGATTCCGGCCTTGATGTTTATCATATTCTTCATTCTTCCGTCAACGGTTGGGTATTACTATGCATTTACAAACTGGAGTGCTGCAAGAACAACCGGATTAAAATTCGTGGGACTGGATAATATCATTTCGGTAGTCCAGAACTCCAAAATTCCGGTTGCATTTGCGAATACATTAATTTATGCTGGAGTAAAGACCGTGCTGGTAACCGTGCTTGGCTTCGTGTTTGCGTATATTTTGAACCGGGAGATCAAATCACGTACCGCATTACGGACGGTTTATTTTATTCCATCCATTTTTTCCTGTCTTGTTGTCGGCCTGATCTTCAGTGCCATATTCCAGACAAGACATGGTACAATCAACGAGATCCTGAACTTTTTCGGACTGGAAAGTGTTCAGTGGCTAGGCGAAAGAGGTACCGCAGTATTCTCCATCTGTACGGCAGAGGTGTGGCGTAATGTTGGTTATGCTATCATCATCACCCTGGCGGGACTGCAATCGGTGGGTGCAGACTACCTGGAAGCAGCGCAGCTGGACGGCGCAACCGAGTGGCAGATTTTCAAGAATGTGACGCTTCCTCTGATCATGCCTACCGTCAACGTCAATATCCTCTTCAGTCTGATCTATGGTCTTAAGATGTTCGACCTGATCTATGTTATGACAGGAGGCGGTCCCGGTAATGCAACGGAGAGCTTCGGGACCTTGATGATGAATGAAATGTCTGCCGGAAGGTATGCACAGTCGGTAGCCGTTAACCTTGTATTTACGATCATTCTGGTAATCATTTCCATTGCTTATCAGAAATTCAGTTCGAGATGGGAGACGGTGGAATGAAAAAAGTGAAAAAAACAAATCGTATGCTGGAGATCATTCTTTGGTTATTCAGTGTCGTAACGATCTATCCGATTCTGATGGTGGTATTCACCTCCTTTAAAGGAAAGGGTGAATCCTCTTATATGAGTATAAAGCTGCCGAAGGAATGGCATTTTGAGAATTATCTAACGGTTCTTGAGAAAAACTTTGTGCAGTCTCTGGGAAACAGTGTGTTTATCACATTGATTTCCGTAGCATTGATCGTGACATTAGCGGCATTTTTAAGTTTTATCATAGTGCGGCGTGATGATATGATCTGCAGAATTGCCTATAAGGCGGTTACGCTTGGAATCATCGCACCGTTCGCGGCTATGCCTACGATCCAGCTGATGCAGAAACTGGGGATTTATGGATCCCGTTTTGGCCTCTGCCTGGTGTATTCGGCTTTGTATATGCCCTTTACGGCAATGATGTTCACCAGCTTTATCAAAGGAATTCCCAGAGAGCTGGACGAAGCGGCAGTCATGGACGGGGCAATCGGTGCCAGGTTGTTCGTTCTGGTCATTCTGCCTCTGCTGAAGCCCGTGCTGGCAACCACCGGAATCTTAAGCTTCATGTGGGTATGGAATGAATTGCAGATCCCGATGTATCTGCTGAATTCATCGTCGAAATGGACGCTGCCGCTGTCTGTTTACAATTTCTACGGACAGTTCAGTCACAGCTGGAATCTGGTTTGCGCCGATGTTGTACTTGTATCACTTCCCGTTGTGTTAATCTATATTTTTGCACAGAAATGGGTGATTTCCGGAATGACAGCCGGTGCTGTGAAAGGTTAATATTATGTTAATAGCAGGAAGCACAGTAGAATCCTCATTAATCAGACTGTGCTTTTTTGCTATATAAGTATCGAATTGGTATCAGGTGTAATGCATTGTGTCAGATCGGCTGTGGGGAATGCTGTTTGGTTTTAACTATCTTATGATGAGGTGCATATAAATGATGAAAAACTGGATATTAAAATACAACCGTCCGGCTCAGTCCTGGAACGAGGCCCTCCCTTTGGGAAATGGAAAAATCGGCGCTATGGTTTTCGGGGGAGTGTATGCGGATCGGACCGATCTCAACATCGATACCCTATGGTCCGGAGACGGGAAAAGCAAGATCCTTCAGGAACAGCCGGCAGACCTTTCCTACATCAGAGAAAGTATTTTTGCAGGGGATTATGCAGAAGCGGAGCGTTATACCAAAGAGAATCTCCTGGGGGACTGGACAGAAAGCTATCTTCCTGCCGGTATGCTTGAAATGGAGTATGTATGCATTGATAATTCCGGAAGAGAGTTTCCGGAGACCGGCTGCATTATAAAAGCGGGATGTTCTGCTAAGCAAGATGATGACAGGGCAAAGCAGGAAAATGCACAAATGAAACAATCATACGCAGGGGTTTATAGCAGGGAGCTGTGGATGAATCGTGCGGTATGCCAGGAAATGTATGAGATCAATGGTGTAGGAATCTCAAAAGAGACCATTATCAGCAGAGAATTTAACGTACTGGCGATACATTTTCACGTCTTTCCGTGTCATAATGAGGCGGTGCAGATCAAAGTGAAGCTTACTTCAAAACTCAGAGTCATAAATGCACAGCATTTCGGCGGCAATGCCTATTGCCTGACCGGAAAAGCACCGGTATATGCAGCACCTCATTATTATGAATGTGAGGATCCTATCCGTTATGCGGATGATGCAGGAATGGGCTTTGCCATTTCCTTTATGACGGATTGCAAGGATACAGAGGCGGAATCGGATGGAATTACCCTACATGTAAAGGAGGATGTCTGTGTTTATCTTACGGCGTCCACATCCTTTGACACGAAAAGCGATCTGGCTTTGTATAATCAGGAGCTCCTGCAGCGGGCAATGGAGCAGGGATTTGACCGGATATACAGAAGTCACGAAGAAGATTTTGGCAGGTATTTTGAAGCAGTGGAGCTGGAACTGTTCGGAGAAGCGCAGATTTGTGAAGAAGCGTTCACTACAGAGGAACGACTTGCCGCTTTCCCAAAGCAGGCGGAGAAGGATCTTAATCTGGTGCCGCTTCTGTTTCATTACGCAAGGTATCTTCTGCTTTCCAGTTCTGTGCCGGGGACGCAGCCCGCAAATCTGCAGGGAATATGGAACAGCGAACTGCGGCCGCCCTGGAGCTGCAATTATACTTTGAACATCAATACCCAGATGAATTACTGGATCGCAGAAACATTGAACCTCAGCCAATGTCATGAACCTCTGATAGACTTTACTAAGAGGTTGTATGAGAACGGAAAGATTGCAGCAAGGGAGTTATATGGCCTTCCCGGATGGGTATGCCATCATAATTCGGACTTGTGGGGGCATGCATCGCCGCCGGGATATTATGGAGCGGATTCCCTGAGCTGCGGGTACGGGTGTTGGCCGATGGCTTCCGGATGGCTGTGCAGACATTTATGGGAGCATTATGCATATACTTTGGACCGCAAGTTCCTGGAAGAAACGGTATTTCCCATCCTGGAAGATGCAGTCCGGTTTTACCTTGCATTCTTATACGTTGATGGAAAACAGCTCGTGACGATTCCTTCTACGTCGCCGGAAAATCTGTTTCTGGATGAGAAAGGAGAGCGTCATGCATTGACCTTTGCTTCCACCATGGACATCAGTATTTTACGGGAGCTTTTTGGCAACTATCTGAAATGCTGCGAGGTTCTTTCGGTCAAAGGCCTTTCGGAAAGCGTGACAGCTGCGCTTCAGAAATTGCCAGGATACCGGATCGGCAGTAAGGGACAATTGCAGGAATGGCTGACCGATTATGAAGAAGAGGATATTCATCACAGGCACATTTCTCATCTGTTTGCAGTATATCCTGCAGACCTGATCCGGAAAGAAGACAAAGAGCTTGCACAGGCCTGCAGAATCACTTTGTCCGAGAGAGGAGTGGAGGGAACCGGCTGGTGTCTGTCCTGGAGAGCCTGTACGAGAGCCAGACTGGGAGACGGGGAGGAGGCTTATGACCTTCTGAAGAAACAGATGACCCTAACCAGAGAAACGGCTATATGTGTAACAGGGGGCGGGACATACCCTAACCTTCTATGTGCACATCCGCCTTTCCAGATCGATGGAAATTTTGGCTATGCTGCGGCAGTAAAAGAGATGCTTTTGCAAGAGCATGAGGACAAAATCGAATTGCTTCCTGCATTGCCTTCGGGATGGCCGGAAGGCAGTGTTTCCGGGTTTAAGCTGAAAGGTGGACATTCCGTCGCTTTTCAATGGAAAACACGAAAGATAATTGCTGTTGAGATCACTGCAAACGCAGACGATGAAAAAACGCTGATCTGCAATGAAGCAAAAATAACAGTAAAGCTGAAACCCGGTAATACCTGGAGAGGCGATATGGAAAATGCAATTGGAGAATGAAAAAGAAGGTTCCTTTTGGAGAATATGCAGATATCAGGTAAAAGAAGTTTAAGAGGGTTCGGATATATATTGACGAATGATAAGTGGTTGTAGTAGAATAATCAAAACCTGACGGTTGGCGAAGAACCCTTTGCATTGCAGTATATATTACAATACAAACTGAACAGGCCAGGAAGATGACATGTTTCGATGCTTTCTGTGAGCCGGGTTGCTTAAGCGACAGTAGATCAACATCTGCGGGACAGTACCATACTGAAACGTAGGTGTTTTTCTTTTGACTGTTTCTTAAGGAGGGAATAATAATGGGAAATGAATTCCAGAAAACGGCTATGAACGTGTCATATATCACGATCATTGCGAACGTCCTGCTGTCCGTATTTAAGGTCATTGCCGGTATTGTTGCACACTCCGGTGCTATGATCAGTGATGCAGTACATTCTGCGTCCGATGTATTAAGCACCGTAATCGTCATGGTGGGGATTCGTCTGGCAGGGAAAGAATCCGACAAAGAGCACCCATACGGGCATGAACGAATGGAATGTGTGGCAGCCATTATCCTGGCAACCTTGCTTTGCGTAACCGGTCTTGGAATCGGGCGAAGTGCTGTCATGACTATTGCAGCAGGGGATTACCAGGAGATGACCCTGCCGGGCATGCTGGCTGCCGCAGCAGCCCTTGTCTCCATCGTGGTAAAAGAAGCCATGTTCTGGTATACCAGACATTATGCAAAAAAGATCGATTCCGGAGCTCTGATGGCAGATGCCTGGCATCACCGTTCCGATGCGATGTCCTCGGTGGGAGCTCTGATCGGTATCTTGTTTGCAAGAAACGGATATCCTGTTATGGACAGCGTTGCCAGCCTTATCATCTGTGTTCTTATCGTAAAGGCATCCTATGACATTTTCAAAGACGCCGTCGATAAAATGGTGGACAAAGCCTGCGACGACGAAACAGAGGAAAGTATCCGCAGGCTGGTGCTGAAGCAGCACGGTGTTATGCAGGTAGATCTGCTGCAGACCCGTGTCTTTGGCAATAAAGTATACGTGGATCTGGAGATCAGCGCTGATGGCAGCAAATCCCTAAATGAGACACATGCCATCGGGGAAAATGTGCATGACGCCATAGAAGAAGCCTTTCCCAAGGTGAAGCATATCATGGTGCACGTAAATCCGTCATAATCTACTGCACATTCCTGTAACAGCAGTGGTCTGCTTATTGACAATTAAAGCAAATAGATGTAACATAGCGAATTGAAAGGCAAAGAAGTCTTGAGGGAATGACC
>JABUSW010000003.1 GCA_021443885.1 Blautia sp. | reverse complement strand
TCTACCAGCCACAGCACCACATCCACATCCTTCAGGGTCTTTTCGGCCGCGCTGACCATGTATTCTCCCAGCTTGTTCTTCGCCTTATGAATACCGGGCGTATCGAGAAAAATGATCTGCCCTTCTTCATTCGTATATACGGTCTGAATACGGTTTCTGGTGGTCTGAGGCTTCTTGGAAGTAATGGCGATCTTCTGTCCGATCAGATGATTCATCAAGGTTGATTTCCCGACATTCGGGCGGCCAATGATCGCCACAAACCCGGATTTAAACGCTTCATTCATATATATTGCCCGATCCTTTCAGGAAAATAACGGCTGCACTTTATCAAACAGATCTTCATTCTTCTGCATAGCGGTTTCACTTCCGATCACACAGATCTGGTCATCAGACAATACTGCTTCGATAATGGGAGCCAACGCACGGATATCATCTGCTGTTGCATCCAGAATCTGGTCTCGGGCCTTCTGCCGCATTTCTGCCGTAACTCTGCTGAAATAGATTCCCTTGGCAATCTGCCCCCATGCTCTTGGCGTCTTGGGGGCATCCTTTCCACTCATGGTTCCGATGATATATCTGGTCATTTCGTCTTCGTCTGCTTCAAATTCACGAATATACGCCGGAATGCCCTGGTAAACCTCCAGCGTTCTCTTCGTATGCGGATCGCGATAGGATACGAAATAACTCTCTCCATTTACGGAAAAACCACTCATGCATCCATAAGCGCCGCCTTTCACACGGATGTTCGTCCATAGATAATCGTAGCTTAAGATCACCTTCAGAATATCCAGTGCTCCGGTGTACTGGTATCCTTTTTTCAGATAGTTACCGGTCATGGATACATACTGAACCTGTCCGGATGTAGAGAATCCTTCATTTTTCTTTTCACATTGAATATCCACAAGAACATCCCCCTTGACCGGTTCCCCTGCATAATTCAGTGATTTCATAAATCTCTCACAGGTCTTTCTCACCGGTTCAAGAGATTCCTTTTCTCCTGCATAGCTTACTGCAAACCTTTTCTCGCAGAAGGTTTCTTTCACCAGCTCTTTCAAACGGTCAGACAATGCTGTTTTTTCATCTTCAAAGCATTGATCCAGATGGTCCAGATACCGGTAAAAATCGATTCCTGCCAGATGCTCCTGAAAAGCCGCTTTTGGGCTTCCATAGGAGGCTCCTCTCTGAACAGCGGCAGAATGACCTGCACTGACAAGATTTGCCTGAAGTCGGGATTTCTCCTGGGAAATAATTTCCTTCAGGCGCTTATGATCATCCAATCTGGAATGGAGCAGCACTTCACGGATCATGTCACACATAAAATCCATCTTTTCGTACAAAGCTTTCCCGCGGATACCGAAGAATACCCGGAACTGGTCCGCCTTCTGCGCATCGTCAAATAACTCCATACCATACTGCACTCCACCGGTACAGATGTTTAATTCGTTAAACAATTCCCCGTAAGTGTAATTCTCGGTGTCAATATATCCCAGGATAAATTTCAGAATTCCCAGATCATGGATCTTTTCTTTTGTCAGCCCTGTGAGTTCAAACAGCATATTCAGGTAACCGATACCATTTGTACAGATATCGTGGTACAGGAACAGCTGCTCTCCTACCTTCTGTTCTTCATTCGAAACGGGGTCGATCTCCCGTCGGATATCCGTACGTTTCAGCATCGGAATGCACTTCATAGCTTCCGGATCCTCTTCCTCCTCCTGATAAGCGATCAAAGCTTCGGTTTGCGCAACCATCTCTTCCAGTTCTTTCGGACTTAGAGAACTTCGATAAGACTCCAGCTTCGCTGCCAGCTCTGCATCCCGTTTTGCTGCCAGTCCTCGCTCCGGTGTCAAGGTCAGAATACAACCATGGGTGTTCTCAAGCAAATATGTAGAGATCAGTTTTTCGAAATAGCCTTCTCCAAGGGCTTTCTTCAGAAATTCAAAATTCTGAAGCTGCTGTACCTGTGAAAATGGAGCCTCTTCACTGTATAGCCAGTCTCCAAGAAGGTCCAGCCCATACATCAATCCTTTCGGATAGGAACCAAAATCTGCTTCGCGGTAACGGAATTCAAAATAGTTGATTCCGGCTTCCACCGCTTTTTTATCAATTCCGTTGGTGACCACTTCCTGCAATACATTTCGGATGATCTGCACAAACTGATCTTTCTGTGATTCGTTGGCACCCTTTGCAACAATGGTAAAATATGGCTGCTTGATTCCATCCATAAAGCATCCATAGACATCCGCACCGATTCCGGCATCGATCAGTGCCTTTTTTAACGGTGCGCCCGGAGCAGATAAGAGGGCATAATCCAACACTTCAAAAGCCATGCACAGGCTGCTTTCCGGTGTATCGCCGACCACCATATTGTAGGAAAGATATGTCTTGTTTTCTGTATCTTCATTTTCTGCAACCGGATATGGTTTCGTAATTTCCGCTATTTTTTCAAAAGCTTTTTGTGTACGTATCGCAGAATCGATGGCAAGAGCCTCAAAATTACAAAGGTATTTCTCGTCAATAAAGCCTAAGGCTTCTTCCATATTCATATTTCCATATAGATAAATATAACTGTTGGAAGGATGATAATACCTGCTGTGGAAATCCAGAAAATCTTCATAAGTCAGATCCGGAATACATGCGGGATCCCCACCGGATTCACAGCCATATGTGGTGTCCGGGAAAAGGCTGTCCATAATCTCACGTTCCAGTACATCATCCGGGGAGGAAAAAGCACCTTTCATTTCGTTGTATACGACACCGTTATAGGTCAAAGGTCCCGCAACGTCTTCCAGATGATAGCTCCAGCCTTCCTGTCGGAAGATTTCTTCCTTCTTGTATATATTCGGATAAAAGACCGCATCCAGGTATACATGCATCAGATTACGGAAGTCCTGATCGTTGCAGCTGGCTACCGGATAACAGGTTTTGTCCGGATAGGTCATGGCATTCAGAAATGTATTCATGGAGCCTTTGACCAGCTCCACGAAAGGATCCTTTAACGGAAAATCCTTCGATCCGCACAAGACACTATGTTCCAGAATATGGGCTACACCGGTACTGTCTGTCGGGGGTGTCCGGAATGCAATATTAAATACTTTATTTTCATCTTCATTTTCGATCAGCATTACTCTTGCACCGGTTTTCTTGTGTCGCAGATAATAGCCCTGAGAATGAATATCCTGCAGGCGTTCTGTGCAAATCAATTCATATGCTTGTAATTCGTTTAAACTCATATCATTCGTTCCCTTCGTTTTTCGATACCTTTTCCCATTATAGCATGCAGTTACCGGCATCTCAACGTAATTTTCTCATACGTTTCACGAAAGCTTTTCATGAAAGCGAAGAATGATTTTCGTACCGCTGATTGAATTCTGGTCCCCTATGATGGTATAATGAGTGCATTATTGATTGAAGGAGTTTTGATATGACAAGAGATGAATTTCAGGTACTGACACAGGGAATTGTTTTATTAGATGGCGCCACGGGATCGAACCTGATCAAGGCCGGAATGCCGCGGGGAATCTGTACAGAGACCTGGGTAATGGATCACAAGGATGTGATACAGAACCTGCAGAAGCAATATATCGATGCAGGGAGCAGAATCATTATCGCACCTACCTTTGGCGGAAATCGTATGGCATTATCACTCCACGGTCTGGAGAATCGTATTGAAGAAATCAATAAAACACTGGTTTCTTATGCAAAGGAAGTTGCTGCAGGAAAGGCTTTTGTAGCCGGTGATGTAACAACCACCGGAAAAATGATGGAGCCGGCAGGGGATCTGACGTACGAAAATGCATATGAAATCTATTGTGAACAGATCACCATATTAAGAGATGCAGGTGTTGACATGATACTTGCGGAAACGATGATCAATATTGAGGAATGTCTTGCTGCAGTGGATGCGGCACAATCTGTATGTGATCTGCCGATTCTTTGCAGCATGACTGTGGAAGCCGACGGAAGTATCTTCAGTGGAGGAAATGCAATGGAGGCAGCGATGGCTTTTGAAGCAGCCGGCGCCAGTGCCGTTGGTGTAAACTGTTCTGTAGGCCCGGATCAGCTGGCCTCCGTGATTCGCAATATTCGAGAATCCGTATCCATTCCGGTCATTGCGAAACCAAATGCAGGGATGCCCTACATTGACGACAATGGAAATGCCGTCTACAGCATGTCCCCGCAGGCATTTGCACAATACATGAAGAATCTGGTGGATTGCGGTGCCGGCATCATCGGTGGATGCTGCGGAACCACCCCGGATTTCATTCGGGAAACCGCCAGGCTATTGAATATTTAAGCATTGCTTACAGCGCTGGAATCCCTAACCGCTTTTTCACGAAAACCAACATTTATTCAAAAACAGGACGCTTTCGTAATCCGCGAATGATATACACCAGCTCCGGACATTCGAAAGCGTCTTTTTTGCATTATTTTACTTTGATTGCCTTCTGCGGGCACATTTCCTGACAGCAGAAGCAGCGGATACATTTTTTATAATTGTATACCGGTGGTTTTCCTTTGCCTTGTTTAAATCGAACGGCTTTTCCTTCCACCGGACAGGCCTTGACACAAATCCCGCATTTGATACATTTCGATGCATCAATGTATGGTTTTTTCTGAAATACCTTGATCATACGATTCACCCGGGACCATGCATTGTGTCGAACCGGTTTTCGATCCACATTGAATTTCGGATTTCCAAAGCGTTTCTGCAGCTCTTCTACCGTAATTTCCTTTCCATCCGGGAGAAGTATCTGTATATTCGCACGATGCATGTTTCCAAGACCTAATTGTTCCCCGTGAAGATTCGTTGGAACCAGTTTCGGATCCAGATAGATCAGATGGCTGAAGACGGTATCCAGTGCAACGGGGTCTGTAGACATCAGAATCACATTCATAGGGGTTGGATCCCCGGAGCCTGGGCCATTTCCTTCCATTGCCATAATTCCGTCCATAACAAAAAGCCTGGTGTCTACATATTGATTCAGATCCACCAGCATTCTGGCAAAGCTATCTGCATTGGAGTAGATCGTATGCCCAAGGGCTTTGTACGTCCCGTACACAAAGCCATAGCTGTTTTTTACCGCTCCGGTAATACGCTCCAACGCATGTGTCTTCATTTTACATAGCGAAATCACGCAATCAACTTCCGTCAGCTCCTTCGGCAGCATAAAGCTTTTGGCTGTATTGCCCTGGGGATAATCAACCTTCACCGCTTCCGAATAATCAATTGCCGGGATATGGTATTTTTCCAGGTATGTATCGATTCCGGTGCCCTTGATCACCTTAGTTGTGGTTCCCATACCGGAAGAATCTGCAAAGATAAGATTTGGATAGTTCTCTTCTCGTAAGATACGGGCAAATGCGCCGATTACATCAGGATGGGTAATGACTGCTTTATCCACCTCCGCCCGTTTCAAAAGGTTCGGTTTCAGCAGTATCTTCTCTTCCGGTTTTACGAAAGAGCGAATTCCCCCCAGAAGATCTAAGGAAGCTTTCATTTCACGATAGATTCTCTCTTCCTTGTATTCGCTGCAGGGAATTACGATTACTTTACTTTTCTCCATATACAATCACCTCTGAGATTCCTCTTCGAGCTCAGTTGTTTCGTCCTCTAATTGCATCGTGCCAAGATCGGTCTCAAGGATAGCCTTTCGTACCATGAGAATCGAAGCCGGAACAACAGATAAAACATCAACGCCCATCTTAAGAAACTGTTCCGTCAATGTGGTATCACCGGCAAGCTCACCGCTGATACCGACCTTACATCCTTTTTTATGACCGGCATCAATGACCATCTGGATCATTTTCATTACCGCCGGATGATTCTCATTGTATTTTTCCGCCAGAAATGGATTCTGACGATCCATGGCAAGGGTATACTGGGTTAAGTCATTTGTACCAATACTCAGAAAATCCACATATTCAGCCAGTTCCTCGCTGATCATTACGGCTGCCGGCGTCTCGATGGTAATCCCCGTCTTGATTTCTTTGAAGGGTATATTCTTCTGACGCAGGTTTTCCTTAACTTCCCCGATCATTTCAAATATCTGAATGATTTCCTCTACAGAGGTGATCATGGGAAACATAATGGCAAGATTTCCATAGATACTGGCACGATAGATTGCCCGAAGCTGTGCCTTAAACATTCTGTCCCAATCCAGGCTTAAACGAATCCCCCGGTTTCCCATCATGGGGTTCTGTTCTGCCGGTATATTCATATATGCAGCTTTTTTATCCGCACCAAGGTCTGCCGTGCGGATCACTGCCAGCTTGTTTCCCATCTCTTCTGCCACTTTGCAATAAGCGCGGTAGAGCTCATTTTCCCGCGGATAGTTTTCTCTTCCAAGATATTGAAATTCGCTTCGCAAAAGTCCGATCCCGCCGGCTCCATAGTACGTCACACTGTTTAAATCATCCAGATTACCGATGTTCGCACAGAGAAGTACCTTCTTTCCATCCCTGGTAACGTCCTTTGCGTCCCGCAGCTTCAGAAGCGTTTCCTTTTCCTTTGCTTCTGCCTCCTGCCGGTTTTTGTATTCCCGGAGAAGCCCGTCTTCCGGATCCAGATAGACCGTACCTGAGTATCCGTCCACAATGGCACAGTGGTTATTCCATTCCGGAGAAATCTCCAGATCACTCAGGGAAGGAATGCCCATGGTTTTGGCAACAATGGAGGCATGAGATATATGAGATCCTGTATGCGTCAGAATCGACAGGATCTTTTCTTTATCCATCTCCAGGATCTCGGAGGGAAGCAGCTGTTCTGCCACCAGAATCACAGGGGAATCTCCAAGATTGATCTTCGAAGAAACGCCGCCAAGAACCGAGATCAGTGCTTCTGCTATTTCCTGAACATCCGTGATACGGTCCACAATAGAGGGATCCTCCAGCTTGCGAAAAGTATTTGTCAGCTCATTGCTGGTCGTCATGATCGCATAGGCTGCACTGACTTTTTCATTCACGATCATGGTCTCTACGGCACGCTGAAAGCTTCCTTTCCCCATAAGATTCATCTGTCTGCCATACTTTTTTGCAGTATCCGAGTCTGCAGGACTGTCTTCATACCGGTCCTGCATCTGAGCCAGGACTTTGCTGCGGGCTTTGGAAAAATCATCCAGTTCCTTCAGAACGTTATTGATCAGATATTCTC
>JABUSW010000286.1 GCA_021443885.1 Blautia sp. | reverse complement strand
TAAGAACAGTGTTTTAAATTTTTCTAAAACATCGTCAGTAAGCTGGGTACCGATGTTATTGGATAAGAATCGGATATGCTCTATCTGGGGATAGTAGGATCTGAACATTTTCGGATTAATCTGAATCAGAAGAAGTCTGCAGGGTGTGATTTTGTTGGAATGAACCGTGTGGATTTCCTCTGAATTGATGACAGCAACATCGCCTGCTGACAGATCAAACTCTTCACCGAAAGTGGTAACGTGAAGGCTGCCGTCTAATATCTGAATAATTTCGATATCTTTGTGAGTGTGGGCTGGACTGTAGTTCAACTCCAGGATGGAAAAATAGAGATGTTTAATCGTTGAATTGTCCACTATTTCCGTCTGTTTGTTAAGTAAACCGATTTTCATGCATAATCACCAATTTGTCAGGTTTTATTTTGTTGAAAAACACCAAACATTTATTTCGAGATAAAAATCTCTTTCTAAAACCAATGTTTTCCATTTTATATTATTCTTTTGATGAATAATCTGTCAAGCTTAAAAAAGCAAACTTGTCATGTCGTGATTCAAAAACATGTAAAGGAAAATATATACGCCCCAAGGTACAATTAATTCAGGGTGATGAAAAATAAAACGAATGGGAGGGAATCATCATGGCAAAGTTACGTTATGGAATGGTTGGCGGAGGTCCGGGCTCATTTATCGGAGGTGCTCACCGTACAGCAATCAGAATCGCTGATTCTGCAGAGATCGTTGCAGGAAGCTTCTCAAGAGATTACGAGAAGACAAAAGCTACAGGTGCTGAGCTTGGAATCAAGCCGGAGAGATGCTATGCAACATATACTGAGATGGCAAAGGCTGAGAGCGAGAGAGAGGACGGAATTGATTTCGTAGTAGTTGTTACTCCAAACAATTCACATTATGCAGCATGTAAGGCATTCCTTGAGCACGGAATCAATGTTGTATGTGACAAGCCTCTGGCACTTAACATTCCACAGGCTGAGGAGCTTGTGGCTCTTGCAGAGGAGAAGAAGGTTCTCTTCATGGTTACGTATGTTTACACAGGACATGTTACAGCAAAATACATCAGAGAATACATCAGGAACGGTGCGATCGGAGAAGTAAGAACCGTTATGTCCGAGTATCCGCAGGGCTGGCTATACAACGAGAACGACCACGGTGGAAAGCAGGGGGAATGGAGATGTGACCCTGAGCGTTCCGGACGTGTAAACTGTCTCGGTGACCTTGGAACACATGCAGAGAATCTTGTTCACATGATGACAGGTCTTACAATTAAGAGAATCCTTGCAAGAATGGATGTAGTAGTTCCTAACAGAGTACTTGACGACAATGACCAGGTCCTGATCGAGTATTCAAATGGTGCAACAGGAATGCAGTGGTGTTCACAGTTTGCTATCGGACATGACAACAGCTTAAAGGTTCGTATCTACGGAAGCAAGGGAACCATTATCTGGGAGCAGGAAGCTTCCGAGCACTTCACTCTCGTTCAGGAAAATGGTATTTCCCAGACAATCAAGAGAGGATACTCAAACAACATTGCACAGGATGACGACCACAATGCAAAGGATGATCCTGCAGCAAAATACGTTCGTCTCCCGGCAGAGCACAACGAGGGCTATCTTGAGGCTATGGCAAACTTATACCAGAGCTACATCTCATGTGTATGCGCTAAGAAGGAAGGAACATTCACAGAGGATATGATTGACTTCCCAACAGTTGAGGATGGATGCAACAGCGTTAAGTTCGTATCAGCATGTCTTGACAGTAATGACAACGGAAATATCTGGGTTGATATCAAATAACAGAAGGGGCGAAATGGAGCACATCTTTTTGCTTTTGACGATGCAATCAAGAACTAAGAATTAATTATAAGGAGACGAGAACATGAGCAAATTTAAATTTTCAGTAGGCCCTTGGAACGTGGCACCCGGTGCAGATTCATACGGACCTGCAACAAGAAATGATGTTGATTTTGAGGAGAAGGTTAAGAGATTCGCAGAGCTTGGATTCTCAGCAGTTCAGTTCCATGATGACGATGCAGTTCCGAACATGAACAACCTTACAGAGGAAGAGATTAAAGCGGAAGCAAGAAAAGTGAAACAGATTCTTGATAAATATGGCATGGCAGCAGAGTTCGTAGCACCAAGACTTTGGATGGATCCACACACCATCGACGGTGGATTCATGTCTACATCCGCAGAGGACAGAGAGTTTGCTATGTGGAGAGCTTACCGTTCAATTGATATTGCAAGAGAGCTTGGATGCGACATGGTCGTTCTGTGGCTGGCAAGAGAGGGAACACTTTGTGCAGAGTCAAAATCTCCTGTATGGGCTACAAAGATGCTGGTTGAAGCTATCAACAAGATGCTTGCGTATGATCCAACAATCCGTATATGTATCGAGCCAAAGCCAAATGAGCCAATCGACAGAAGTATCTGTGGAACAATGGGACATGTTATGGCCGTATCTGCAGCTACGATCGATCCTTCACGTGTTGGTGGAAACCTTGAGAGTGCACATGCTGTTCTGGCAGGTCTTGATCCTGCTCACGAGATCGGATTTGCACTTGCAATGGGCAAACTTATGACCGTACATCTCAATGACCAGAACGGTATCCGTTATGATCAGGATAAATCTTTCGGTGTTGAGAACTTAAGAAGCGCTTTCAATCAGGTTAAGGTTCTTAAAGAGAACGGATACGGTGACAACGGCGAGTATGTAGGTCTTGACGTTAAGGCTATGAGAACAACAAAGGACGAGGACGGCTACAAGCACCTTGAGAACAGCCTGAATATCTTTAAGGCACTTGAAGAAAAGGTTGACCGTTTTGACTATGACTTCCAGAAGAAGTGCGTAGAGACAAGGGACTTCGAAGCTCTCGAAATGTATGTAATGGAGCTCTTAATGGGCCTTAAATAATTGGAGGGACATGAAAGTGAGTGATTGTAGGAAAAACCCTAAAGTAATAGTAGCCGGTCATTCTTGCATAGATATCACTCCGATTTTCCCTGATAATAACCAAAACAGTACACCGGGGGAGATTCTCTTCCCCGGTAAACTGCTGTCAATGGATGGAGTGACCGTGTCTCCGGGAGGAGCGGTATCCAACACAGGTATTGCCTTGAAAAAGCTTGGGGCTGAGGTGTCACTGTTAACAAAGATGGGCAGGGATGAGTTTGGAGCTATGCTGAAAGGGGTATATGACAGCTATGGCGTGGGAAATGGGGTGCTTCTCATGGAGGGAGAGCGCACTTCCTATTCCGTAGTACTGGCAATTCCGGGCAGTGACAGGATATTCCTCCACGATTCAGGATGTAATAATACCTTCTGCTGTGATGATATCAAGGATTCCGATTACGAGAACGTAAAGCTGTTTCATTTCGGATACCCGCCTCTCATGAAGCGAATGTATGAAAATGAGGGAGAGGAGCTGCTGAAGGTATTTTCCTTCATAAAAGAAAAGGGGATAATCACTTCCCTTGATATGGCAGCTGTAGATCCATCGTCAGAAGCAGGACAGGTTGACTGGGACAAGGTTCTGCGTAAAGTTCTGCCAAAGGTTGATATTTTTGTTCCCAGTGTTGAAGAATTATGTTTCATGCTTGACAGAAGGCGTTATAATGAATTGTGTGAAGCTGCAAAGGGTGACGATGTTGTAAATTATGTCACAAGGGCTGATCTTGACAGACTTTCAGACAAGTGCATGGAGTATGGAGTGAAAATTCTTCTCATAAAGTGCGGCGCTCCGGGATTCTATTACAGGACACAGACGGAAGACGTATTGTCGGAGATTAATTACAACGGATACTTCGACGAGAAGGATTGGGCAGACAAGGTGGGCTTTGAGAACAGCTATGCTGCAAATAAGGTCTTGTCTGCGACAGGTGCAGGCGATACTACAATTGCAGCGTTTCTTGCGGCATTTCTGACAGGAGAAAAATGTGAGATGTCTATGCATATTGCGGCTGCAGAAGGCGCTTCATGCGTTGAAGATTACAGCGCGTATGGTGGAATCAAGACGATCCCGCAGCTGAAAGACAGAATGAATGCCGGATGGCAGAAAGGCAGTGGTCTTAAATGTTAGTGAATATGAATGATATTCTTCTTCCAGCCAGGGAGCAGGGATATGGTGTAGGGTATTTTAATGCGGTAAATGTTGAGATGGCGAGGGCTGTAATCGAGACGGCAGAGAAGCTTCACAAGCCGGTGATAATCGGAACTGCGGAGGTACTGCTTCCTGCAATGAATCTGCAGAATGTAGCAGATTATCTTATCCCAATGGCAAAGAGAGCCAAAGTGCCAGTGTGCGTTCATCTTGATCACGGTCTTACTTTTGAGAGATGTATGGAGGCAATTCGCCTGGGATTTACCTCTATTATGTATGACTGTTCAACCTTTGATTATGAGCAGAATGTGGCAAAGGTTGCGGAGATGGTTCGAATCTGCCACAGTCTGGGCATAACGGTGGAGGGCGAGTTGGGGCATGTTGGAGACAATGCCGGTTCCGGCAAGCTGGAGAATCCCTCCGATTACTTCACAGACCCCGACGTTGCTATGGACTATGTAAAGCGTACGCATGTTGATGCGCTTGCAGTTGCTGTCGGAAATGCCCATGGTGATTATGCATTTCCGCCAAAACTGGATTTTGACAGAATTGGCATTATTGCCCAAAAGACCGGAATTCCTCTCGTACTGCACGGTGGCTCAGGGTTATCCGGCAATGATTTCAGGAGGGCCATAAAGCTGGGCGTTACAAAGGTAAATATCTTTACCGATATGGATAAAGCCGGAAAAATCGGAATCGATATTGGTCTTGCGGCTGGTGCAAGGACGAAGATGCAGTTGATGCCATATGAAATTGAGGCAATGAAGGCTGTTGTTGAAGAAAAGATTAACCTGTTCTCAATGAACTGGTGGGATTACAATGGATATATGTTCTGATTAAGAACCGGCGCGTCAGCAATTTAGATTGCTGACGCTGTTTCTGTGCGATAAAGCCGCATGCGGACGCCGTGCTTGCACGAGCGGACATAGGGCGGCTAAGTACATCGAGCGGCTAAGCTGCGAGATGTGCGGAATCGCAAAAAAATCGAGCGGAGGGGTTCCCTCTCCTACTCGATTCTAGGGCAGCGGATAATGCAGATATCTTACAAAGAAAGATATACAAAGTATAAAGGAATAAGGATATGAAGGATTATAAAATTACATTTTGGAATCCAGGTTTTGCACCTGAGGGGGATGATGTTTTCGGGTGTGCAAGCCTGGGTTTTGTTGATGGAAACACCTGGGTAGAGCCTACGGAGGACAGGCTTGTAAAATGGAAGACGGTTCCAGGCGCAGCATATTCCGGTACATATGAGGAAACGCTTAAGGAATGCAAAGCTTCGCCTGTTAAGCCGAATACAGTATTTGTATTTTTTGCTTCAGATGAGGGCAACGACGGCTTTGTTGACAGTCTTCAGGATATGTATCCGGGAGTTCCGGTGCTTGGCGGTACTGCAGCAAAAAATCCGGAGCAGGAGAGAGGCGAGATCCGTCCTTATGGCAGAAACTGTGCGGTTCTTCTGACAGAGGAAGCTTTCGAAACCGACCGGCTCCGTGTACACAACCACGACCTCAAAATGGTATCATGCCAGGTCGAGGGAAGCAGAATTATCAGAACCATTGAGGGGATTCCTGCAGAAAAATACCTTGCGGACCGCAGAAAGGAACTTGGCAAACCGCTTACAGATTTTGAATCGCTGACTTTCCACGAGTCATGTGGCAAGAATGTCCATTGCTGTACATATCCACATGCGTCTTTGTATGCAGGGGCAAACCTCTACGAGCATGAGCTTATGTTAGCTGAGATTGACAGGTCGCAGGTAGACGATGTGATCTCCGGATATATGTCCAGGGAAAACACGTTTTCAATTGGCTGTGCCGGTCTGAAATCGCTTCTGACGAAACCTTTTGGCGGTGCAGAGAACAATGTAGGTGTATTTCTCTTTGGCGAGGTTATGCCATTTGAGGATGGCAGGAGCAGGTTTGCGAATCTGATGCTGGCCAGAGTGAAATAGGAACGGTAAGGTCAACAGGAAGGACAGGTACAACGAAGGTTTTAATAATACGGCCACTGTTTCAGTCGGTTATCTCCGGATCTGTCCGGCGCATTTAAGGTAACCGCCCCGGTGGCCGCCCATTCCACGCCGCGGACAAACAGGGTGATGAAAGAAAACCGCTCCCAGGTTCCCGGACCATGCCCGATGGTAGTCACAAAGACACGTCCTTTTCCATATTCATTGGTCCACATAACCGGGGTATCCTGATTCACGCCGGCCATATTCTCCAGCTTTCCTTCCGGAATATGTACAGGGTGATGCTTCGGCGGGAACAACCCCTTATCAAACAGCTCCTGATAATACAGAATATCATCATACACACTTTGCAGCACATGAACTTTGCTCTCCGGGTGAAAATGCACCGGCGTGAACAAATCTTCAATAACTGCCATCCATTCTTTTTTCACATCTTTGCAAATGGCATGCTCCGGATCGGAAGTCTTTATGATCAGATCATCCGCAGGCGCACGTCTTCCGTCCATCATTGTGACATATCCACCCATCAGCTTCCGCCACTCATCCGGCCAATCCTCATCCACCCATGCAGTAGAATGATAGAACACAATCCCTTTCCCTTCTGCTGCAAACTGATAAAAACTGTTCTCCGTTGTTTCTCCAAGACGAACCGCTTTATCCGTAGGCCAGCTCTTGCCATCGTAATGCAGCAGAATCACATCATACGGGGCCAGATACTCCGGTGTCAGGTTACGACCCTCCTCCGTAATGGTGACATAGAACCGCCCGGTAGACTCCAGCAAAGTGCGAAGCTTTTCATTTGTAACACGAAACTGATGCTCTTCGGTAACCTTTCCGGTTACCAGTAAAACCTGAATCCTTTCCATAATACCATGTCTCCTTTGGGGTTTTTTCTTAGTATAGCATTAACCTTTCTACTTCACAACAAATAGGATTGTCATAAACCGCATCGACTTGAGCAAGTCCGTGAATTCTCTTAGAGATTTGTGCTTTAAAAGACAGTGAAGGCGAAAACAAAGCGGAAGAAACAAAGCATCCCGTAAGAAAACATTGGAAATCGACTGAGCTTCACAAGTTTTTCGCTCGCAGGA
>JABUSW010000279.1 GCA_021443885.1 Blautia sp. | reverse complement strand
TTACAAGAATTTTCCATAAAGACCACCATAGATCTTAATCTTTCCCAATCAAGATTTGTCTGTTTATTACAATCTTGTTTTAAATTCTTTGCTTTATCAATAGAAAGCTGATTTATAACTTCTTTTTGATGTATTATAGCCCTAAACCATCTAGTAAGGAAACCGCAGTCATCATTTAATACATTTAGTGCATCCTCTATAGTTTTAATTTGATCTTCCCTTACATGGAAGCTAAACCTAGAAGCGTCAAAGGCTTTATATGCCTTAACAACATATTTTTTACCATAGTCCTGTTCTAAAAATTTTAAAAAGAATTTTTGTTGAAGGTTTTTTACAGAAGCAGCCATAGCACCAATAGGTTGGGTCATTTTATCAATTTTATCTTTTAAGTCTTTAGTGATGACATTTCCAAATGAATCAAGCACTTGGACATCCCCAAGTAATCTACTTTGATTTAATCCATAAGTAATCTGTTCTACCATTAATGCTGAGTTGTTAACCATAAGAGATACTGATCTTATTATTTTTCCCACTTCACATACATTTTTATCAAATAAAGCGTCAGTAGCAGTTACTCTATCAACTATATTTTTAAGTTGTGGAACATATGTATTAAGAGAGGATTCTATCATATCACATAAATCTGCTAAAGCCTCAGTAATATCAGACTTAAGGGTGGTAATATCCTTCATTCTTTCTTCTGTAATTTTTACAGATTGAAGTCTTCTTATCATATCATCCATTCTTTCAGTTGATCCTTTTGATGAGACAGCTTGTAACTGCATTTTAAGACTTCTGACAGAATTTAGCACTTCATTAAGTATTTTAACTGCTTCAACTGCTTCTGAATGATACCTAGTTTCCTTATAGGAAATAGCCTCTTCTACATTACCTTCAAATTCAGATGATATGTATCCTTCAGCTATTTTATCTGCATAGCTATACGCATCCTCTTTAAGTAAAGCAATATCATTTCTTGTTACTTTATAGAACATTCTCTTAATAGCACTAATTATTCTTTTAAGTAAAGAATTAATAGGCTTATATTCAAGTCTGTTAACTAAAGCCCTTCCTACCAATCTACCAGCAGCTTCTCTTTTTGAGTCATTGACTATATCTAATCCTTCATCCTTAAATAAAGCGTTTCTTACTTCTGGAGTTAAAGTGTCCATAAGTCTGGTTACCAATTGATTATTACCTAAAGCACCAATGGCAAAGTGTCCTGATTCTTCTGCAAGAATATCAATTAAATCTCTTTCACCTTCAAGGATTTCAATCAAAGAGTATAATCCATCAGCAGTTTGTACGGCATTTGAGGTACTATATCTTCCCTTAAATCCTTTATTTTCTTGAAGAAACTTAACATCTACTCCTTTTTCAGCAAGTATAGCTATCATTCTGTTTTGGATAGTTTCGTTAGCTACAGTTTCTCTAAGAGCCGCTTTATTTGAATCAGTCTCTTTTACTACCTCAAGTTTATATTTTCCATCAGACACAAATAACTGGATCAAATTGTGCTCAATATCAAGGATAGCAGATTTGTTGAACTCTCTGTCAAATACCACCTTGATTTTTTGGAGTCTCTGTCTCTCCCGGTTTTTCTGGTGTTGCTCAAATCGATTGCACGCGTTCTGTGTTTCTCCGACATAGAGCTCTTTGTCGTTGTGAATCATATATACGACAGGCCAGTCTTTTCCATACGTATCTGAAGACAAAATCTGCCTGCCTGTATCAGTAAATGGATATTCTACGATCCTGAAGTCGTTCATATTTCCCCCTTGTATATGAATTTGTTCCGATTCAAACTATATTTTAATACTATGGACGCGGTTTTAAAATTGTTATTTTGGATTATTCTTCACTTCACATTTATTGTTCGTATGTTTCCCGTTCTACATTTGATCGAAAAGCCGGGAAAATATAGTCCTAACCACAGCTACTAGCATGGATAGTGTCCGGAGAAAGCATTGCTGGAAAAGATGGAAAGATGGATTTTCTTAGGATATCGTCGTTGGGCGAAAAGACATGAGGAGAGTTTAAAGAACAGTAGTTGTGAATACATCAATAATTGTTAATTATTATACATCAAAGAATTCAGGAATTCCAGTGCCTACAAGGAAAAAGAACCATCCTTTGGCTTATTTATGCGGTTTCTGCGGGGAACTGCTGTATGTAGGCCCATTTTCACTCGCCGCTCAATAGCGAAACCTGACTTTAAATCCCGTACATCAGGCTGCGGGCCGGGCAAATCGTGGTATGCATTACAAGCTGTATCTGAAAACATAGTCTCATGTCACGGCAGAGGAGCATATAAGCCGTATGCCAGCGTATGCCAATCTTTATGCCAATACGGAAGGACCTTTTGAAGGGAGTTGAAGACTTTTGTAATTATGGGCCTTTCAAAGGGTCTCCAACTGAAGACTTGTGAAGCTCTGTGAGGAGTACTGAGCAAACACCACTTCAAATCCCGACAATGTAACCTTCACCCATGTCGATATGAAGGCGGCAGATAGAGATGTTTATCAGATTCGTTATCCTGAAAGCAGTCCGCTTTGTGCAGCATTGCGCCAGAGGTTTGGTTCTCCTGATGCGAACCAAAAGGATGCTGACACTGTTGAGATATGGACTTCAAATCCCGGCATAATCGAAATTCGTTGTGCCAAGGACAAGAACGGCTCCATAAAAGAGGATTTCCTTAAATATCTGGGAGCGCCGGACAGTTTGTATGGATATCAGAAGTCGTATAAGTTGGTTTTCTACCGCTGCTATTTCCAGGAAGCCTTGTACGAAGAAAGAATTCGCATGGACAGACTGACCAAGCAATTCCGACAGTTCTATCTTGACCGAAAGAGATCCGGCCTTTTAACAGAATATGAGGGCTCAGATGAAGTCGTCATTACGCCAGAAAAAGGCACGGTTGATGAATTCCTTAGCCTCATTATGAGAAATCCGTTTAATGCGATAAGCAAGAAAGGCTTTTTCTGCAAAGAAAAGATTGATGGAACAGAGTACTTTGCCATTCGGCATGAGCTGTACGAATCCTTAGATGATCAGGATTTGGAAAACATACGGGATATTGTCTTCAAGAAGCTGGAGCTTTACTATTCAAAAGAACAAAGGGAACAGGAAACAGAAGTCAATCACTTAGCTTCTGTTGCTGAAAACGTTCATAAGGCATGGCTTCTCACATGGAACCCACAGCACTGGAACTGGGATGACTATGCCGCCGGTATAGAGGCGTCTCGATTTGGAGAGTCATATCAAGTCACTTGGAGCTGTGCCAATACTCATGTTGAACCTGGTGATGCAGTATACCTTATGCTGTTAGGGAATAATGGTGTGAGAGGTATCATTGCCGCCGGTAAAGCAATCAGCAAAGTGTTCGAGGTTCCGCACTGGGATTATAAGAAGGCAGCCAAGGGGCAGAAGACAAACAGTATCAAGGTGTCCTTTGAGAAGATTCTCGATTTCAGAACGGATCAAATATTGAGAATAGAACCCATTCAAGAAGCTTTTCCTGACCAGAAATGGAATCCTCAGGGCTCCGGAATTACGATTCAAGACCAATATGTGGCTCCACTAAAGGCATTGTGGGAACGCACTGTGAACGAGGATCGGAGAAGAAACGTTTCTGATTTGATGGAAACGATTCGGAAATATCTCTCTGAGAAATGATAAGATGGTATACGTTAGAGACAATCCCTTAAAAAAGGAAGATGATTATGAACATAGAAGCCAAATTGAGATCATGGAATAAAAAGACCATCAGCATATCTGAACTGGAGAACTTAATGCATACCGGTTCGGACGCTGAGTTATGCAATTTGGCTTCTGATGCGGTGTCCGCAGGTCTGCTTGCTCCGGTCAAGGCCTCCGGGACAAACGGCAACAAGACCTATCCTATTTATCTGAAATACAGGGTCACGCTTCGGGATGACTTTACGGAAGCTCTTTTGGAGATCGAGATGCTGCATCCTGCACTGATAAAATCAGGATATCTGCAGTCCAAGCCAGACCTGTATGTGAAATACAGAAAGCAGCTGCAGCAGCTGAGTGCGTATTTGTTTAAGAGAAGCACTTTAGTGCCGGTATCAAAGAAAGAACGCTCCTTCGAGATCTTCGATGAGGAAAAGCAGCTGGAAGACCGCTCCTTCACTGCTCTTCTAGAGCGCCTGGGCCTTAATCCTGAATTCCTCGGTTACTATGAGACCCCGGAATATTGTTTCAACGATTTTATCCCCGAGAGGAAGGATCAAATGACTCTCCTAATCTGTGAGAATAAGGACATCTGGTTCAATATCCGCAGGCGTATGTATGAGGATGGGGCAAGTGAAATCTTCGGCACTCATATTGACGGCGTCGCGTATGGCTGCGGCAACCGCATCAGCGAGGCCGGAGCCTTATCGGAATATACCCGCTTCATGGGGACTGATTCCGCAAAATATCTCTACTGGGGGGATATCGACCGCGCCGGGTTGAATATCTATCTGTCATTACTGAAGAACAACCCCGAGCTGAGTATCAGCTTATTTGCTCCGGCTTATGAGAGGATGCTTCAGTTGGCAGGCAAACACGATATCCCAGACAGCAATGACCACAGAGAGCGCATGGGAGATTATGAAAGTATCTACAGCCTGTTTGCCGAAGAACACAGAGAACAGCTGACAGCATTTATCGACAATAATAAGCGAGTCCCTCAGGAGATTATCTCCTATGCGGCTCTGCTGGAAGCCATGAGGTGAGGCTATGAAACTGAAGTCTGAAATAGCCGAGCTGCTCTCCGGCTTTGAAAAGAGAATGAAGTTCATCAATATCGCAAGATACCTGGTGGACTATTCCTATAAAGACAGCATAAAGGCGATGATCCCGGACAAGGACATCCTTGATAATATCATCGTCGCGGTCCTTGTGTTCATCAAGGAAAGAACACTGGGCAACGAGCAGAACTGTAAGCTAGAGGACATCGCAGATTTCCTCGACGATCTGTCGGCGGTCCTGCCGGAAGGGTGTTCTGTCAATTCTTCGGAGCTTGCCCGTTTTATCGTGGTCGATGTACTGCAGAAGGGCGGGATCCTGACAAACTACAAGGTGTTCAACTCAGACAAAGAGGCATTTGAACCTGTTCCGGTCCGTCTAATTGAGGAAGAAAAAGGCACCTATCATCTGACCGACGATGCGTTTGACTTTCTCTTCCGCTCCAAGGAGATCGAGTCGGAGCTGGATTATTCCGTGACCCGGTTCCGTATGGCCGAGTATATGAAGCGGGACAACTATGCCCAGGCACTGGACCAGAGCCGGGAGCTGGTTGCCAAGGTCCGCAGCATGAAGGTCAGCATGGACGATTTCATGCGCCGCTGTCGGGAGAACATTGCGAAGATCTCTGTAGACCAGTATGAAACGGTAATTGCCAGAGTGAGAAATCTCCTGGAGACAGAGTATGAAGAGCTGAAGACCATACAGGAAAACGCAAAGGAGCGGGCAGCCAGACTGAGCGAAGCGCAGCAAAGCGGCGTTGACATTGAAAATGTGCGCAAGCACCGTAAGGCCCTGAATGAAATCATTCGGAATATACAGCTGACGATCGAGGAGCAGCGTGGGCTGATAAACAAGAGAATGTCTCTTTCCGATGAATACCAGAGCATCCTGAGTGACAGCTATGCCATGAGCCGGTATGAGAGGCTGAACTTTGATAAAGATATCCTTGCAGAGCTCAGAAAAGGAACCATGCCGCTGGATATAGCAGCTGCCTATCTTCTGTTCCCGCTAACTAAGCCGGTGTTTGAGAACCGCTTCAGCATTGAAAACTTCTACGCTCTTCAGACAAGTATTGCAGAGCTTGAAGAGGAGGAAGCAGAGACCTTAGAGTCAGAGGCAGAGGAGTCGGATCCTGTTGCAGTCAGGAATGAAAGGTACTTCCGTATCTGCGCGGAATTCTTTGACTATCTCATAACCCGTACCGAATTCAAGGTGAGTGAATTTGTAGGGTCACTCAGCGATAAGGCACTTAATGAGTTCTGCGAGGAAAATGCACTGCCGCAGGTGATCCTGGCACTGTATTCTATTCAGAAGGTATCGGTTACCGACTGGAAAGCGTCTGAAGAGATGATCGTTCAGCCTATGGGGGAATTTGAACTGTCCTGGTGCCTGAGTGAGCTTCCGGACTATTGCAGAGAGATAGACAGCTTTACGGTCGAAAAGCTGGACAGAACGTTTTCTTTTGAAGTAAGCCGCGACGGAAAGAAGAACAAAATCAGCATGTCTGATTTTGCGATAGAGGTGAAGAGATGAAGAAGCAGACGGTGGAAGTATTCCATGCTTTGATGAAGAAGGGCTGGATCGATCGTACCGAGAATATAGATATCTGGAGATACTATGAGGATCCGGAGATCCAGGAAGAACTGGAGACCATGAAGGATGGCCTCAGCTTTGAGCTGATCCGCAGCGGAGACCGAATCTATCTGGTTCCGACACAGGATAACGATCTCTTCCTGAAGAACAACGTAGATTTCCGAAAGGATATCAGCGCAAATAAAGAAGTGCGGACTAGAGACATCTATCTGATGAACTATTTCTCCATATTCATCCTGTATACGTTCTATCACGGGGAGGGTACGGATCCCAGGTGCCGGGAGTTTATCTCCAAGGAAGATGCGATCAAGGAATTCTCTGATCATTGCAGAGCCTGCATAAAGGGCGCAGATACTGCGAAGCAGACAGATTACAGTGACAACTTCATTCAGCTGGCCAATGCCTGGTTGTCCAAGACAGACGGCCCTGTTGATTCAAGAAAATTTGATGAACGCTACGGAATACTGAATCGTCTCCTTATCAAGTTTAATGCCCAGCATGACGACCTGTTTTATGAGGAGTCCGGCAACATCCGTCCTTCCAGAAAGCTTGACAACCTGATGCCATATTTCCTGCGTAAGGAACGCATTGCCCAGATGCAGGAGTGGATCAACGAGGTGAATAACCATGCCGCAGATATCTAAGATCAGAATCGTAAACTTTCAATATAACGACGGCAAACGCCTGATTGCGGATGAGCTCTATGATTTTGATAGTGAGAACAAGGGACCCTCCGATGTGCTGATCAACCTGGCAAATGGCGGCGGTAAGTCTGTTCTTGTGCAGCTGATGATGCAACCGATCATTCCCAGAGCAAAGGTTGCCGGAAGAAGGATCGAGAGCTTCTTTAC
>JABUSW010000021.1 GCA_021443885.1 Blautia sp. | reverse complement strand
GGCGTAGCTTGGTAGCGCGCTCGGCTGGGGGCCGAGAGGTCGCAGGTTCAAATCCTGTTGCCCCGATTTTCGAAAAAAAAAGCACTGGCTGTGTATATCAGTCAGTGCTTTTTTAATCGTTGCCGGATTGTCACTAATCCAAAAGCTTGAAAGCATCCACATCTACGACGCCTTTTGTGGTCAATCGAAGCTTTGGTATTACCGGGAGACTTGCAAAGGACAGCGTCATAAACGGATCGATCCCATCTGACACGCCCAGGGATTTCGCAGCTGCCTTTACCGAATCGATCCTTTCCTGTGCCTCTTCCACCGTCAGGTCACACATCAGGCCGGCAATGGGCAGTGCAAGCTCTGCAATAACCTTTCCATCTTCCACAACTACCATGCCGCCTTGCAGCTCTTCGATCCGGCGAATGGCACACAGAATATCTTCATCCTGTACTCCGGCAGCAATGATATTGTGGGAGTCATGCGCGATGCTGGTTGCAACGGCTCCTCTTTTTAAGCCATATCCCTTCATAAAGGCAACACCAACATGCCCGGTTCCAAGATGTCGTTCCGCAACACAGAGCTTCACGATATCTTTGGATACATCAATTGCAGAAGCTTCTCCTTCGTCTGTGGTCAGGATCTCTTTCGGAACCAGACCGATCACTTTTTCTTCCGGCTTCGAAATCTGAAGCTGTTCCACAGAAATACCGCCGGTATTCACTGTCCGGAAGATCTCAGAATGCTTCTGCAGAATCTCCCCGGATTCATCGGTGAAGATACCCTCCAGGATCTCTGTTCCCCGGCTTAACTGCATTCCTTTTTTGTATACGGAATGGATAGCCGCCCTCTCAATATCCTCCAACACAACAAAATCCGCCTGATATCCGGGGGCAATGGCACCCTTCTGCTTCAGACCGAAATAGTTGGCTGCATTAAAGGAAGCTGCTTTGTATACATATTCCGGTTTTGCACCCAACCGGATTGCTTTTCGAATAATATGATCGATGTGTCCCTCTGTTTTCAGTTCCCCGGGATGCTTATCATCGGTCACCAGCATACAACGCTCAAAATAAGGTGCATCCAACAGCGGAAGAAGCTTTTCCAGATTCTTGCATGCAGTTCCTTCCCTTATCATGATCCACTGTCCCAGAGAGAGCTTTTCCATCCCCTCTTCAATGGACGAGCATTCATGATCCGATGATATTCCGGCGGTAACATAAGCCTGCAGCATTTTTCCGGTAATTCCAGGGGCATGACCATCTACGATTTTCTGCCTGTGCATTGTTGCAATGAGTTTTTCAAAAACCTCCGGATCCCCGTAGATTACGCCCGGATAATTCATCATTTCCGCCAGTCCCAGTATTCTCACATTTTTCAGATACCTGCTGATGACTGCATGGTCCAGCTCGGCTCCGGTCTCATCGAACATCGTTGCCGGAACGCAGGATGGCATCATAAGAAAAATCTCCAGCGGAAGATCTGCAGTGGAATCCAGGATATAATCGATACCGGCAGTTCCTTTTACATTTGCGATCTCGTGAGGATCTGCAACGATCGCCGTTGTTCCATGCGGAATGACGGCCCTTGCATATTGCTTTGGAATCACCACAGAGCTTTCCAGATGAAGATGCCCGTCAATAAAGCCGGGAACAACAGTTTTTCCGGTAAGATCCACCTCTGTTACCCCGGTGTATTCCCCGATCCCTACAAAATAACCTTCATGTACTGCGATATCTCCCTGCATGAAGGTATTGGTAAACACATTAAGATATGTGGCATTTTTCAAAACCAGCGAAGGTACTACGTTGCCCATAGCTGCCTGTATCCGCACTTTTCGTTGTTCCCGTTTATCCATATGATCCTCCTCTCTCTGATTTCCAGATTCCAATTCCTGTGTTAGCTGTATAACATCGTACAGTGTTCTTTCCGTATTGATATACAAGACAATGGTTTCGATGTCCAAAATGCTTACGGATCGATTTGCTGCAAAGCAGCCTTCACAATATTTTATACATACTATCATATTTTGTTCAAAAAAAAAACAGGATGTTTTGGATTTTTGTGCTATAATGGCTACGTATCTATACAATTGAAAAATATTATGGGATCGATTCACTGCAATGCAGATCTTATGATCCGGAAAGGAAAAGAAAAGAATGAAATGGAACAAAAAATATGCCGCTCTGTTTTTTCTGATCGTTTTGATTATCGTCCTGTCCTGCTCTGCGTCTGCTGAAAAAAGATATCCCCAATATGCGGGGCAGATGATGAAGCACAATGGAAAACTGTACTATGTAAACAGCTCTGGTATCATAGTGAAAAATCAGAAAGTTGTCTATCAGAACCAGACCTATTACTTCAAAAAGGATGGTACTGCCGCCACCGGATGGTTCCAATACAAAGACCGTTCTTATTACTTCAACAGCTCCGGTCAGATGCAGAAAGGCTGGCACAGAAAGAACAGCGGAAAGATGACATATCTCTCTTTGACCGACGGGCATATGGTTACCGGCTGGCAGAAGATCGATGGAAAGAAATACTACTTTTTCCCGGAAAACGGAACCATGGCACAAAGCTTTTGGGTTGATGAAAAACACTATGTTAATGCAAATGGAGTATATGTCTCCACACAACAAAAAGAATTGACCGGGCTGAAGAAAAAGCTTCAGAGTACCATAAAGAAATACCCCGGCGTCTGGTCCGTCTATGTAAAGGATCTGAAGACCAATGAATACATCAGCATCAATAATAAATCCATGTATGCCTGCAGCCTCATCAAATTGTATGCCCTGGGTGCCTGTTATGATAAGATATCCAAAGGCAAGCTGTCCGAAAAGTCATTGTACGATACTCTGAAAAAGATGATCACTGTAAGCAGTAATGAAGCTTTCAATACCATTATCCGAAAGATCGGTCTGAAATACACCAATTCGTTTTGCAAAGCACAGGGATACACCCAGACAAATCAGGGACATGGAACTTCTCCCGCCGCAAACAGTGCCGGGCTGGATAACGGAACCGGTCTGAATCTGACCTCCCCCAAGGATTGCGGACTCTTTCTGGAGAGAGTATACCGCGGTACCAATGTCAATAAAGAATGCTCATCAAAAATGCTGAAATTCCTGAAAGCACAGCAAAGACGAACAAAGATCCCTGCCGGCATTCCTTCCGGTGTGGTCGTAGCAAATAAGACCGGCGAAAAGGACAATTACAGCCATGATGCAGCAATCGTGTACGGACCTGAAACAGATTATGTGATCGTGGTTATGAGCCAGGCTCCCGGTGCATACGGCTCCGATAAAAACATATCTGCTTTGTCCCGTATTGTATACAAATATCTGAATTCATGAAAACAAAAAGAAGATGCGTTATGCATCTTCTTTTTGTTCAGATAATTATCCTTCGATCAGTTGTTGATCAGCTTATCTTCTTCGTTATTCCAGCTGTACAGCTTACGTACTTCTTCTCCCACAACCTCTGACGGATGTTCGGAAGCAAGCTTGCGCATAGCCTTGAAATGTACCTGGCTTCCTGCAGAAGACATGTCCAAAAGGAATTCCTTTGCGAAGGTTCCATCCTGTATATCGGAAAGAATCTTTTTCATTGTCTTCTTTGTTTCTTCCGTAATGATCTTCGGGCCGGTTACATAATCACCATATTCCGCTGTATTGGAAATGGAGTATCGCATTCCGGCAAAACCGGACTGATAGATCAGGTCAACGATCAGTTTCATTTCATGGATACATTCGAAATACGCATTTCTCGGATCGTATCCTGCTTCCACCAATGTCTCAAAGCCAGCCTGCATAAGTGCACAGACACCACCGCAAAGAACTGCCTGCTCACCGAAAAGGTCTGTTTCTGTCTCTGTACGGAAATTGGTCTCCAGAACACCTGCTCTTGCTCCACCGATTGCCAGTGCATATGCAAGCGCCAGATCCAGTGCTTTACCGGTAGCATCCTGTTCCACTGCCACCAGACATGGAACACCTTTTCCTGCCTGATATTCACTTCTTACGGTATGCCCCGGTCCCTTCGGTGCGATCATGGTCACGTCCACATATTTCGGAGGAACGATACATCCGAAATGGATATTGAAACCATGCGCAAACATCAGCATATTGCCTTCTTCCAGGTTTGGTTCAATGTCTTTCTTATAAAGAGCAGCCTGTTTTTCATCATTGATCAGGATCATGATAATGTCTGCCTTTTTTGCTGCTTCTGCTGCTGTATATACTTCAAATCCCTGTGCCACAGCCTTGTCCCAGGACTTGCTTCCTTCATAAAGACCAATGATCACATTGCATCCGGATTCTTTTGCATTCAGAGCATGTGCATGTCCCTGGCTGCCGTATCCGATCACTGCAATCGTTTTGCCATCAAGTAAGCTTAAGTTACAATCTTCCTGATAGAAAATTCTGTTTGCCATTTTTTATCCTCCTGCAATTTCTTCATAATAGTATTAAAATTTATAATTGACCGCATGCTCAGCGAATCATTCTTTTCCAATTCTGTGTATCTTACAGAAATGTAATATTATCAGATCCCCGGGAGAGGCCGGTCATGCCGGTTCTTGCCAGTTCCAGGATCTCATAGTCCTTCAACAGATCCACACAGGCAGCCAGCTTCGTTTCACTTCCGGTCATCTCCACGATCAGAGAGTCCTTGCTGACATCTACGATCTTCGCACGGAAAATATCCGCAATGGATATAACACGCTCGCGCTGCTCCGGCTGCACCTTTACTTTCACCATAATCGTCTCATGAACAACACTTTCATCTCTGGTCAGAACCTTAATGTCCCTGACGTCCACAAGCTTTGCCAGCTGTTTCTCGATCTGCTCCAGGATCCGGTCATCCCCGCTGCACATCACGGTCATTCTGGAAAACTTCGGATTCGCAGTTTCCCCAACCGTAAGACTATCAATATTATAGCCGCGGCGGCTGAACATGCCAGCAACACGACTTAAGACACCTGCTGTATTATCTACCAGGAGTGAAAAAATTCTCTTCTGCATACTATACCTGCTTTCAATTCTTTAGAATTCACCGCTTTAATACAGTAAACGGCAACATCATACTTTCTAATTATAACAACTTAACGGGTTTTGTCAATGTTAAATATCATCCTCGTCTTCCTCATCATTTCCAAAATACCGCGCATGTACTTCCTGTACAGCCTTTGTCAGAAGTGCAAATTCCTTCTCCATTCCGATCTCCTGTGGAAGCTTCACGCCGGTCTCTATTACGTCCTCTTTTAATTTGGAACGGGAGGATTCTTCCTTCATACTAAGCAGGCCAAATAAATAGGTATTGTAATTCTTATCGGATTCGGATAAAGCAATATACGTTTCCACCGTATGGCAATACTCCCGGTAGAGCAGCTCTTTGTGCAGTTCACTTTTGTTCTCATACTCCTCCAACCGAAGTTTTTTCATGATTTTGGAAAGGTTCTTTCTGGCACTCGACACCCCAAAGAAGCGTTTGCTTCCGCCCTTCTCGAACTCCATATTCATCCAGAGTCCCATGTAGCCGTCTGCACGGCTATCCTTTCCTTCACCGGTCTTCTCCTGATAACGGATGTCCCAAAGCTCCTGCCGGATGGCATTTGCTTCCGGTTCCTCTCCCTGTGCGATGGATTTCTTCAGATATTTCAGCCGTCTGACGGGATCCTTCTCTTTATAATAAGCTTCTATAATACTTGACATTTTTCCCTCCGTTAATACTTCTTTTCATCTTTCTTCAAATACCTGTATTTAATATAACGCAGAAGCGCATCTTCTCCCTTGTCATTCAAAATCCGAAGCAAAGCCTCCAGATCCCGCAATGTTTCCGGATGAACAAACCACAGTTTGTGCTTCCCATTCAGAAAATATTCCAATGGAGAACTCTGGGTGTATTTCTCTCCCATATAGGTCCGGGATGCGCTGATACGATCCATAACCATTTCCGCTACGTACTCCCGGGGCATCCGGATCCCGTTTATGATCTTCGGATCACCAACCACATAATCGATCCAGTATTCGTAATGATGACGATTTCTTCCCTTATGGTGTATCCATGCGGAAGAATATCCACGCTCTATTCTCTCTGCATTGTTGGGGCTTTGTGTCCCCTGATAATATTTACAGCCGGGCAGAAATTCCACAGGACTGTATTTGGACAGATCATGAAGCAGCCCTTGCTTATATAGACCGATGCGGAAGCAATACCTGGTAACCATCAGCTTATGCTTTGTGATGGTTTTAAAATGAAGCCATGGATGCATTCGTCTGAAATCTCCCTTCTTATGATTTCTCCGGTGCCGCTGCAACACGTTTCGCCTGCAGGATAATAATCGTTCTCGGACTGACATCCAGCATTTTCTCAAAACACTGATCATGCAGGTAGAAGGCTTTATCAATGGTTTTCTCACTGGTATCCACGATCTTCACCCATCTCATACCGCCCGGAAGATTCGGCAATGCAATTCTGCGGTTTTCCCAGTGAAAATTGTATGCGGTGTAGAGGATATCATCTTCCCTGCCATCCTCCTTCGCTGCATAGGGACCATAGTACATTACGCCAAGCAGACGGCTGGTATTCTCTCCCGGGCAGTACCAGGCACGTTCACCATGCACCGAAAAATCCGGATACCCTTTGGCCTTGTAATCGTTACCGGCGAAGGGCTGCTCCATATGCAGGATAGGATGTTCTTTTCGGAATGCCACTGCCTCTTTTACAAAACGGACCAGCTTCGAATTCTTCCGGAAGGATCTCCAGTCGATCCAGCCGGTTTCATTATCCTGGCACCAGGCATTGTTGTTTCCTTCCTGGGAATTGCCAAACTCATCCCCGCCATAGAGCATGGGGATTCCCTGTGACAGCATAAGCATCAGAAATGCGTTTCGGATCTGGCGTTCCCGAATTACACGGACGCCTGTTTTGCGGCTGGGTCCTTCCACACCGCAATTCCAGGAATAATTATAATTATTACCGTCCTGATTGTTTTCCCCGTTTTTTTCATTATGTTTGTAAGTATACGTCACCATGTCACTCATGGTAAATCCATCCTGATTAACCATGTAATTCACACAGGCCGTCTTTTGATTATTGTGGCGGATATGATAGATCGCGCCCTCCAGCGTATCTTCATCACTCTTCAGGAAGCGCCGCATACTTTGCATATATCCGTTATGATACTCTGCCAGAAGCTTCCCCTCGGTGTCATATCTTTTCTGTGCCAGAAAATCATCAAATCCCGTAGAAAAAATA
>JABUSW010000108.1 GCA_021443885.1 Blautia sp. | reverse complement strand
TAGATGTACGGAGCCATCTTAGGGTTCCATCTTCTTGTCTGATGTCCAAAATGAACACCTGCTTCCAAAAGCTGTTTCATTGAAATAACGCTCATGTTTTTTCTCCTTTTTGGTTAATTTCTTCCGTTCAGATCATTTTCCCTCCGGACCCGCCTTCGTGATAAGGGGCACCCTCCTTTGGAATCTCCGAACGTGCTTATTTTGCAACTCATGTATTATAGCATAGGAAAGCCATCTGTGTAAAGAGTATTTTTCAAGGCAAAAACCTCTTCGTCCTTTAGTTCACGCCACATCCCTTTTAGCAGATCAGAAGGAAGATGAAGGCTCCCCATGGTGATACGTTTCAGATATACTACCTCACATCCCACGGCCTTCATCATACGCTTCACCTGATGAAATCTACCCTCCTGGATCGTCAGGAGAACCTCTGTATTTCCATCCTCTCCGGTATTCAAAACCTCAAGGGCAGCCGGAAGTGTGATCTCCCTGTCTCCGATATCAACGCCCTCTTTGATCACACGTATTGCATCATCCCCCAGAATACCATTTACCACTGCAAAATAGGTTTTATCGACGTGCTTCTTTGGCGATAGCAACTCATGTGCCAGAGCACCATCGTCTGTAATCAGCAAAAGCCCTTCCGTGTCCTTGTCCAGTCTGCCCACCGGAAACAATTCTCTTCTGCCATTACGGATTTCTTCCGGAAAAAGGTCCATGACAGTCTTCTCTTTACGGTCTGTTGTTGCACTGATAACCCCTGCCGGTTTGTGAAGAAGATAATAGACAAACTCCTTCGCCTGTGACACAGTCTTACCATCCAGGCACACTTCCTGATCTGTGACTTTGAATTCCGGTTTTCGGATACATTCCCCATCCACCGTAACCTTCCCCTTTTGGATATGTATTTTGACTTCACTTCTTGTCCCGCACCCGGCATCGGCCAGGTATTTATCCAGTCGCACCGGTTTTTGCATATAGATACAGATTTCCTTTCCACAAATTGTAATACATCGGCAATCGCATCACCGGGGATTCGTCCCTTCAATACTACCTTCTGTTAAGACATCATGCCTTTTCGCATAACGTTTCCTAAGGAACCCAAAGCCCAAAATCATTGCCAGGACCCCTATTATAAAAGAGGACAGCAGACACAGCAGCATGGATTCAATATCAGCCGGCAGATAAGACCACGTAGTTGACAGACAATTGGCACCCATGTGCAGAAATACCGGTGCAAGCAAAGACCCTGTTGCTTCCAGGGAATATGCAAACACACTTCCCAGAACCGTGGCATATACCATCTGCGAGAGATTCCCATGATAGATTCCAAATAACAAACTGGAAACCAGAATCGGTATCCAGATGCTTTTTGACAGATCTCGCATGCGGAGATAAACAAGCCAGCGAAACAGGATCTCCTCTGCCAAAGGTCCCAGTATCCCTACGCAGAAGATCAGAAGCAAAAATGGTTGATTCTCTGTGATATTTCCCATAGACTCCACATACTCACTGAGATTCACCAGATTGCCGATCAGCAAGACCAGCATATTTCCAATGATTGCCAGGCCTGTGCCCATCAGAAACATTAACAATGTCTTTCCTACTGTCAGTCCCTTTACAGTTTCTTTACGAAATATACCTCCAAACTTTCTGCGCTTCACATCACCGGTATACAACAGCACACCAATGGGTATTGCTATTACTGCAGCACTTCCCGTTAACAATATGGCAAATTTACGATAAGCTTCTTCGTAACCGCCAAATACTTTCGCTAAGGCGATCAGAACAAAACCCATAATAATATCCGCAATCACAAAATGTATCCCGATTGGATACAAAACCCTCCACACGATTTTGAAAAATCCCTGCCTGCGCAGAGGGGTCATTCGAAAAAATCAAGAAGTTCTTCCGTAGAATGTACGATCTTCAATGGTTTTGCATCTTCCAGTTCCTGCATGGTTCCATATCCATAACTGACCGCCAGACAGCTTAAGCCAGCCTGTTTTGCACCAATGACATCATGTTCTTTGTCACCTACCATCAGAACCTGCTCTCTCTGCTTTGTCATTCCCAATCGTACCAGTGCTTCTTCTATCACTTCAGCCTTGGACACACGTTCCCCGTTCATCTCACTCCCGATCACTTCATCAAAATAATCCTGCAGTTCAAACTTTTCCAGGATGAGATTTACATAAACTTCCGGTTTTGAAGAAGCAACTGCAAGCAGATAGCCTTTTCTTTTCAACTCCGCCAGTGCCGTTTCGATTCCCGGATATGGGTGGTTCTCATAGATTCCAATTGTCGAATACCGTTCCCGATAATATGCAACTGCCTGACGGCCCCCCTCCTCGTCCAGATCCGCATACTTCATAAACTGTTCCTGAAGAGGCGGTCCTACAAAAACTCTTAATTCTTCCAGCTCCGGAACCGGTTTCCCCATTTTTCCCAATGCATATTGCACAGATTTGCAGATTCCTTCTCCGGATTCTGTAAGTGTTCCATCCAAGTCAAATAGTATTGCCTTATACATTCGTTTCACTTCGCTTTCTCAAGAAAATATAAAGCAATTATACCACGTGACTATCCAAAATGCTATAAACTCCATCTCCGAATCCTTTGATTATTCAAAAGAACAACAATGTCGATTGCGCCTTGATCCGGCTCGTTTTCGGATGGAAAACACACTTTTGCATACTTCCAGTAATACTCTTTTTCCTCGCCGTTTACCCGGATAGACAGAATCTGCACAGGCTTTAAAGATCGAATGGTCAGGTACATTCTGGAGTCATGATATATCCATCTGGAACAGCTGACAGGCGGATAATCCTCTCTCTTGATCCAGGAAAGAGGTTTTCGGTTATTTCCCGCCGCATTCTTCTCGTCTCCTTCCGGGATATTCTCTTTCATGGGGGGGTTATCCTTCGGATCAATTTCAAAAAGGTCTGTTTCATCTGTTATTTTTGGCAACGGGTCCTCCACTTCCTGGCTTTCTTCTAAAACCCGTCTTATTTCTTCGTTCACGCTCCCGTCTTCTTCAATACCTTCTTCATAGCTGTCAGCCGGCTCCGTTTCATCAGCCTCTTTTACAGCGTCTTCCAGGTTGTCCTCCGATACAAATCCAGGATTTACGTCCTCTGTCCCTGATACAGGTATCGTATTCTGTGTCTCCGGATAAATGATCTGCGTTTGGGGAACTGATGCATAGGGCATTGCATTCTGAACCGGCACAGTGTTATTTGGTGAAGCCATATCAGATATAAAGCCCTCTTTCATTCCGGACGAACCATTGTCGTTTGACTGAGTCCAGGATTGTGTACTTCCGGAAGTCTCTGTCGTATCATAGATTTCTTTCCAGCCTTCTTTTCCTGCCTGTGTTTCCACCGTACCAGCCATGGCGAAAAACACACACGCCAGAGACATTGCCTTTATATGTTTCTTTGCATTCTTGCATTTTTTACTTCCTTGATGCGGATTCTTTCTCATAGATACATCTCCTCCACCAGTCGCCATTCACACATTCCATTTTGCACGCTTCCCATTTGTGATCGGGAAATACTGCTTTCCCTCGCATATTGCAGTATTGTTCCCACAGATTCAAACTTTCCTTTTCGTTTCCGCATCTCCATAAAAAAGCACCATATTCTTCATACACATAGAAGTCTGCAGGATTTTCCAACAGCAGTTGTTGATAATACAGATCTGCCTTTTCCATTTCACCATTCATTTCGCAATAAGCGGCAAGCTGCATATAAATCTGCTGTTTTTCCCTCGGCTCAGAAAGCTCCTTCAGTATAGACCGCAATTCTTTTTCGGATTCCTTCTGTTTCTTGCGCACTGTTCCTTCCACTGCACAGAGATTGGAATCTCCCAGCGCTTCATAATATACGTCCGTTACGCTTGTCAGTGTTTGCGTAAGACTCTTCTTTGTCTGGTCATCTTTTGTAAACAGCAATGTTGCGATTGCCAGAAGCAGCACAACAGCAGCTGCTCCGGCTAAAACCAGATGCCGTTTCTGGTAGTTTTCCCCTTTTGCCTTGAGCAGCATCGATGCAACATCTCTCATACTATGAAAACGATATTTTTCCTGCCTTGAAGTACATTTTAAAAGCCCTGTGTACAATACGGGATTGTTTACAAACAGCTTTACAGAGCCCGCCAGACTGTTTGCTCCCGCTAATTCACGCAATGTTTTTCCAAGGTTATAAATATCGCTTCGTATGCTGCTTCTCCCCTGAAATTGTTCCGGTGCCGCATATTCTTTTGTTCCCATTATACTTTTGGTCTCTTTTTCATAACAGGCAACGCAGCTGCCGTAGTCTACCAGGTATATTTTCCCGGCCTCTGAAAGCATTATGTTTTCCGGTTTTACATCCCCATGAATGATCGTTGGTTTCAGGTGATGCATATAATCAAGAACATGGGCTATTTCCATTCCGATTCTAATCAGCTCGTCTGCCGAAAACCGTTTTCCGCTTTTTTTCAGCTCTGTCAGGTTTTTTCCACGAATGTATTCCATAACCAGATAACAGGCGTTTTGCCTCTCTATGTAGTCGATCATTCTTGGTATACCAGGATGTTCCATCAAACGAAGCAGTTTGGCTTCCTTTTTCCTTTCTGCCGGTATTTCTTTGACGGCCCTGTATATTCCCATTTCCATATCCTTGGCCAGATAAAGTTGTCCCTGTCCTCCTTGTCCAAGCGGTTCCAGAACAAAGTATCTGCCTTTCAGGATCATACCAATCAAGCTGATTCTCCTCACTCCTTCTTATTCAATTCTATGATATCTTTGGAATCATTGACATGAACATGCCTTGAATTGTAAAACGCTCTTTTGTATCTGCTGCTGGAACGCAACGAACAAAAGTGCAGATAGATTTAATAAACACTGAAAGTTTTAAACAATGATAACATGTTTGACAGACTTTGAAAAGGAAAATCGAATGACTCTTTTCGACAGAAGCTTCGACAATAACAGCTCCGCAAATCCTCTTCGAAATTCTCGAAGCAGGATTTTGCGAAGCCGCTTTATGATCTGCCTTATTACATTCTCTCCGGTGCCTCGAATCCCAGAAGGTCAATACTGGTTTCCAGTACCTTTTTCGTCAGAACAAGAAGCTGTACAAAAGATTTCTTTTGTTTTTCATCTTCCTCACTGAGGATCTTAGTCTCATGGTAGAAGCTGTTAAAAGCATTGGACACCTCGTATATGTACGCACAAAGCTTATGGGGTGCCTTCTCTTCAAATGCATTCTCAACCGTGCTTCCAAAGCCCGTTAAGACACGCATTAATTCTTTTTCACTATCGTTCACTGCCGCCAGAATCACGCCCTCTTCCAGGCTGCCTCCAGCTTCTGCATAACGATTCAGAATCGACTTGATCCGAACAATGGTATAAAGGATATATGGTCCGGTATTCCCTTCAAAAGAAGTAAAGCGATCCACATCAAATATATAATCCTTTGTCGCCTGATTCGACAAATCGCCATATTTGATTGCAGATAGTCCAACGATTTTTGCTGTCTCCCGGGCATCCTTATCCTTAACACTTCTGTTTTCAACAATTTTCGTAAACATCTCAGCGTCAATATCTGCGATCAGATTCTCAAGACGCATAACGCCGCCGTCCCTGGTTTTAAATGGTTTTCCGTCTTTTCCGTTCATCGTACCAAAACCAAGGAAGGACAAAACCGTTTCCTCTTTTACAAGTCCTGTCTTCTTCGCACAACGGAACACCTGAATAAAATGAAGTTCCTGCCGCTTATCTACAACATAGAGGATTTCATCCGGTGAAAAAAGCTGCATACGTTCTACGATGGTGGCAAGATCCGTCGTAGTATACAGAGATGCTCCATCTGATTTCAACAGCATGCAGGGCGGGATCTCTTTGGTATCCGTTTCTTCTTTTACATCAACAACCAACGCTCCCTGGTCTTCATAAGCAAAACCCTGCTCTCTCATTCTCTCAACCATATCCGGAATATATGGCTGTGCATCAGATTCTTTCTTCCACAAATCAAAGGAAACATTAAGGTTTTCATAATTACGCTTCAGGTCTGAAACAGATACATTCAAAATATGATTCCAAAGAGCCATATATCCCGCTCTTCCCTGCTGCAGAAGATGCGTTGCTTCCAGAGCTTCATTCCTGTAATTCTCATCCTCTTTCGATTTGCTGCTTGCACAAGGATAGATCTCTTCCAGCTCCCCGATCGTGAAAGGTGCCTGTGTCGGGTATTCTCCTTCATAAGCGTCTTCAAAATATACCAGTTCCGGTTGTCTGTATTTTAATTCCGTGATGATAAGCCCCATCTGGAGTCCCCAATCGCCCAAATGAACATCGCCGATGATTTCATGTCCGACATAGCGTCCAATTCGTTTTAAACTTTCTCCGATAATTGCCGAGCGGAGATGGCCTACATGAAGAGGCTTCGCAACGTTTGGTCCGCCATAATCAATAATGATAGTCTTAGGTTTTTCTGCCGCAGCTACGGACAATTTTTCGTCTTTTGCCATTTTCCGGAGGTAGTCTGCCAGAACCTCCTCCTTGATCTTCAGATTAATAAAACCAGGCTTTACAACTTCAGCCATGGAAAACATGCTGTCCCTTCCCAAAGCCGCAATAACATCTTCCGCAATCACAAAAGGGGCCTTCTTGTAAACTTTGGCCCCTGCCATCGCACCATTACACTGGTATTCACAGAGATCCGGACGATTGGAAACGGTCACCTTTCCATAAGAAGCGTCATACCCCGCCTTTTCAAAGGCAGCGGCCAGCTGTTCCGCCATCATATCCATCAGTTTTTTCATAAATGATCCTCACTATTTACGATAATTTTACATAGAACACAGGCTAAACCCTTACCACTCTGGCACAGGCAAGTGCCAGAGAACCATAACCAATATGGCAGGCAACGCTCAAAGAAAGCGGACTGATGTAGATGTCATATCCCGGGAAAACTTCCTCAAGCTCTTTCTTCCACTCTTCCGCCTCACTCAGATTACCGGTATATGCAATCTGAAGTGCCATGTCACCAGCTTTTACATATTCTGCAAAACGACCATTCAAATCATCCTGCATTGCTTTAACCATAGTATGTTTTGCCTGCTTCTTTCCTCTTACTTTAGCGTAAGAATCAAGCTTTTCTCCCTGTATCTGGAGAATCGGGTTTAACTTCAGCACGGTTCCGATAGCAGCCGCAGCAGGCGTGATCCGACCACCCTTTTTCAGATACTTCAGTGTCTCAAGAGTTATATAAATACTGGAGTCAAACTTCTGTGCTTCCAGAATCTTTTTAATCTCTTCTCTGTTCTGTA
>JABUSW010000121.1 GCA_021443885.1 Blautia sp. | reverse complement strand
ACTGGAGCTTAGGGAGCTAAGAGAGATCTCTTCGTGTCCGGAAAGCCGGAGCTGCTGTTTTGCTGAAGATTTTAAGATTTCCACATTTCTTTCTCTGGTAGGACGATAGATCATTCCGGCCTGACAGAAACGACAGCCACGGATGCAGCCCCTTTGGATTTCCAATGTAACACGATCCTGTGTTGCTTTTATGAAAGGAACCACCGGGGCAGAAATCGGACGATAATCCTTGTCCATGTCCGTCACTACCTGTCTCTCAATCGTTGCGGGCATGCCTGCATCTGGACAGAACTCTGCTATCGTTCCGTCTTCGTGATAGCGAACATGGTAAAAACGCGGAACATAGATGCCGGGGAGCCGGGCTGCTTTTTGTAAAAAATCCGTTCTGCTGCCGCCTTTTTCCTTATTCTCTTTGAATACATCGAATAACCGGTCGTAAATAACTTCTCCTTCACCAATATAGAAGAGATCAAAAAATTCTGCCAATGGCTCCGGATTATATGCGCAGGCACCACCTCCGATTACGAGAGGGCAACCCTCATTTCTGTCCCGGGCGGAAAATGGAATACGACTCAGGTCCAGAATCTGCAGTACATTGGTATAACACATTTCATATCCCAGGGTAATTCCGAGAAAATCAAATTCCGACACAGGATCCTGAGACTCTAATGCAAACAATGGAATATTCTTTTCGCGCATAATTCGATCCAGGTCTGTCCAGGGCGAAAAAACTCTCTCACACCATACGTCCTGACGTTCATTGAACATATTGTATAGGATCATCATTCCCAGATTAGACATACCGATTTCGTATACATCCGGAAAACACATCGCAAATCGGATGGATATATCTTCTTTATTCTTTGTAACTGCGTTCACTTCGCCGCCAATGTAGCGGGCCGCTTTGTCCACCTGTAATAAAACTTCATCATCTAATGCCAGCTTACGCATTAAAAAACCTCCTGCCTGCAATCGTTATCCGGTATTGTAACACATATTTCTCAAAAAACAAAGGGGCTGTAAACAGCCCCTTCTGAAATCCTATTTTGTTTCTATTGCCTGATGCTTCAGGCAAGCCCGGCGCATTGACACAATATCTTAAAGAAATTACGATATATTTTTTCTGTATAATGCAGCCCGTCATTTTGCTTTGCAGCCTTCATAAACTGACTGTAATAGGTGGTAAAAGAATCTATATAAATCAGATTACGGTACTGGCTGCACAAAGATTTCATTTTCAGGTTAAACTGAAGAGCCCCCTTGTTTGAGAATTCCGAACTGGTGACACCGGGATTTACAGACACAACGAATATAATATGATCTTTCTGAAGCTCTGTTAACAGCTCTTTATACTGATCAAACTTCCAGGCATAGTCGTTTGTTCCAAACTGCCAGATGATCTTCGTTGCTGTCAGCTTCTTTTTGTTTTTGCTGATCCATTCATATCCTGCATTATACTGTGCAAGGCAATTCTTTTTATTAACCGAAGTAATGAAATTCGGCATACGCTTCACAAAACGATACATATCTACCGTTCTGGAATCACCGGTGAACATATAGGTGGGATTATTATAGCTGCAGTTTGCACAATAATACTTTCCGTTGATCAGGTGGGGATAATGGATCACTGTTTTCGTGGTTTTCCCGCATCCGCGGACAGAGCATTTCCAGTACTGGACACCTTCATTAAAAGCAGTGGCCTTTATTTTGGTTGTTTTTACCCATTTACATGTATGAGCAGCCTCTGCTTTTACCGGTTTCAGAGACGCTGCAACCAAAACAGCCAAAAATGTTGTGAAAATGATTCGTTGTATTTTCTTTACAATCTTTTCCATAATTTTACCTTTTTCTTAAACAAAACTCGTAATTTAGCAGCCTTTGTTATAACTATCATACAAGTTGGTGATATTATACAACAATATTTTCTAAATTTCAAGATATTATTTCCTGGCTTAATATTTATGAATAAGACTGTAATAACTACGTTAATTATTAAATGACTTAATATTTTGTTAAAAAACGGCTTTAATGTGATTGAATTTCGAATCACGCAGATGGATTGTTAATGACGGTGCTCTTATAGGATAAACTGGATCAGTACCATATAGAATACGGTTCCGACGGCAATACTCAGCAGGGTATTTCGTTTCCAGATGTGAAGTGCACATACAAAAACGCAGGATATGATCTCCGGTATGCCGCGGGAACCGCTAAAAAAATCAATCATTCGCAGACAATACACAACCAGCATGGCCATAATAGAATATGGAAGCACCGAAGACAGATAAGTGATATATGGAGGTGTCTGCTGTTTCCTTCCGAAAATGAGAAAAGGAGCAAAACGTAATCCTGCGGTTACCAAAGCGACAACCAGAATTATGATCAATGTATTTGGATTATTCATGTACGTTTTCCTCCGTTTCTAATCTGCTCCTTAGAACAGTCAAAAGAAGTGTGATCATAATCATGGTTGGAATCAAAAAGCGGGATGGGCCGAAAAGCACCAGGCAGAAAACAGACGAAATCAAGCCGATCAAAGCACTGGCATGATTCTTGCTTTCGAGCCATTGTTCGGTGAAAACCACAACAAATAAGGCGGTCATGGAAAACTCGATTCCGGCAGTATTAAAATTCAGAAGGCTGCCGATAATGCCGCCTGTGACACTTCCGGCTATCCAATAGCTTTGATTTAAGAGTGAAACCAGAAAATAGTATTTTGTCCGGTCAACTCCTTCCGGAACATCTTTACTGCACACCAACGAATAGGTTTCGTCTGTCAGGCCAAATATCAGATATGGTTTGTACGGCATGGTATCCTTGTATCGATCGATCATGGATATACCGTAGAACAAGTGTCTTGCGTTTACCATGACGGTCATGAAAGCAATGGAAATCAAAGAGGCACCGGTGCAAAGCAGATCAATGGTCACGTATTGCATGGATCCGGCATAAATCAGAAGACTCATCAGGAATGCCCAGCCAACACCGTAGCCTTTGGAATGAAGAAGAATCCCAAAGCCGGTGCCCAGAACCACATAACCCGCCATGACAGGAAGTGATTGCCGGAAAGCATATCCCAGAGTCTTTTGAAATGTATTATTTTCATTGCTGCCTATCGTTTTATACTTTTCATTTCTCATTAATCAGAATCTCCGTAAACACTTTTGATACCCTGGTCATAATTATTATGATGATCATTCCTTTTTGTTAAAAAGGAGCCTGACAGAATTCAGTATACATAGCATTGCGACTCCGGTATCCGCAAAAACGGCCATCCACATATTTGCCAGACCAAGAAGGCCAAGAAGCATCACCAGGATTTTGATGGATAGTGCAAATATTACATTGCCTTTTGCGATTGCATACGTCTTTCGGCTTAGTTCTATGGCCTTGGGAACAGACTCCATTGACGAAGTCATAAATACCACATCAGCGGCTTCGATCGCTGCATCGGCACCGCTCCCCATCGCAGCTCCTACGTCTGCTCCGGCCAGTACGGGGGCGTCGTTAATGCCATCCCCTACGAACATGACAGCACCGTATTTTTCTCTGGTCTTTCTCAGCTGGTCCAGTTTCTCATCTGGTAAAAGCTTTGCGTGAACTTCGTCAATGCCCACTTCTCTCCCGACGGCATCTGCATTCTCAGCAGCATCACCGGTCAGCATGATCGTACGGATTCCAATTCTTTTTAGTCTTTCCAATGCAGTTTTGGCATCCTTCTTGATCGTATCCGAGATCTGTATTTGTCCTGCATAGACCTGATTTACGGCAATCAGAGCCTCGCTTCCATGCCGCACAGGCTGATAGCCGCTCATGTCTACCTGATTCATGTCCATGAGTTTTCGGCTCCCCAGGAGAATGGTTCCATGTTCCGTTCTGGCCTGTATGCCGCGGCCGGCAATTTCCGATATCGTAATCGTATTCTTGAAGGATAATGCTCTTTCCCTGGCCTCTTTAACAATACTAAGTGCGATTGGATGAGAAGAGAACTGTTCGCATTGAGCCGCCAGTTTGAGAAGTTCCACTTCGGAAAAACCCGGCATTGCGTGAATTCTCTGCACTTTAAAGTTTCCTTCGGTTATGGTGCCTGTTTTATCAAGAACGACAGCTTTCACCCTGGTCAGGGCTTCCAGAGATACGCCTCCTTTAAACAATATACCATATTTGCTCCCTTTTCCGATTCCGCAGAAGAATGCTAAAGGAACGCTTAAGACTAAGGCACACGGACAGCTCATGACCAAAAAGGAAATCGCTGTATAGATCCAGTAATGCCAGTTCCCGGATACCAGTGAAGGAAGAATTGCCACAGCAAGGGCCAGAAATACTACAACGGGAGTGTACACACTTGCAAAACGGGTAATAAACCGATCGATGCCGGGTTTTCCGGCAGCAGCATTCTCTACCGAATGCAGGATTCTTGTTACCATAGAATCTTCTAAGCGTTTTGTTGCTTTCATAACAAGCTGACCGGAAGTATTCACATATCCGGAAATGATTGCTTCGCCTTCTCCGATTCTGACAGGTACAGGTTCTCCTGTAATGGCGGATGTATCCAGCATGCTCTCGCCTTCCGTTACGATGCCGTCCAAAGGAACACGGTCACCGGGCCGTACAATAATTGTGTCTCCAACCCTGGCCTGCGCTGCCGGGATTACAACTACTTCTCCGTTTTTAAGGAGATTTACCGTTTCCGGCCTCAGGTCAACAGCTTCCATGATCTGCATGCGGCTTTTTTCGACAGCCTTATGTTCAAATAATTCCCCGATCCGGTAAAACAGCATTACGCCGACGGCCTCCGGATAATCCTTGATCGCAAAAGCCCCGATGGTTGCGATGCTCATCAGAAAATTCTCATCAAAAACCTGACCTTTTATCAGATTTTTAAACGCCGAAATAACGATCTCCCCTCCCAGTACAAGATAGGCAGCGAGGTCGATGATAAGGATATAGAAGACATTGAAGGAAAGCTTTGAAAGTACCAGCGATACAACAAAGAGAACCGCCCCGATAGTTATGAATAATGTTTCTTTTCCGGATGAATCTTCGTGACTATGATCGTGGCCGCACCCGCAGGAAAGCATATCATCATGATCATGGTGATCATGTCCACAGCTGCAGCTGTGTTCGTGATGCTTGTGTCCACAGCTGCAATCGCTTTCATGATGGTCATGACTGCAGTCACATGTGCTTTCATGATGGTCATGTGCGCAGCCGCACGCATCTTCATGATGTTCATGATGCGTATGGCTGCAGTTACATTCCCGTGCATGCTGTTCCTGTATGATATCCTGTGGTTTATCTTTTGGTGTGCTCATGTCCGGCCTCCTGTTCTGCTTTGGTAAAGTGATTGTTATATTATCATATGAACACTTATTCATATATGATAATACACACTCTATCATTGTATGTCAATAAAAAAAAGATTTTGCATGAAAATAATGAAATATCCAAGGAGCGGTATTTTGGCTATGACCACCCCTTGTACTTCATCTCTTTTTACAAAACCTTCATCTTTTGTGCTGTTTGCATCGCCTTTTGTATGATACAAAGTACAACCTGGCGAAGTTTCATCGTATGTAATATCAATTACACGGTGTGTGATCTGAAAGTCATCTGCTTTCTGGTATGTGATAACATCGCCTGTTTTCGGCTCAAGACAGGGATTAACGATTACGACGCAGCCAATAGGAAAGGCTGGTTCCATAGAACCGGATAATATCACATAACATTGAAAGCCATACCGTTTAAGCATAAGAATCGCCAGCAGGATTATGAATGCAGCGGTGTGACGTTTCTTAATTCGAATTCTCTTTAATTCAGATTTCATGGAATGATAACCCTTTCATACATAAATTATAATGATCCAAAAGGATTTTATCATTCGTAATTCTATCTTCGCGCAAGCTCGCGCGTGATTTCTTCCCAGGTAACACCCTTTTCAGCCATCAATACCATTACATGGTATAAGAAGTCTGCAATCTCATATTTGATTTCTTCTTTGTCCGGGTTTTTTGCAGCAATGACGATTTCTGTACATTCCTCTCCGACTTTTTTCAGAATCTTATCGATCCCTTTGTCAAAGAGATAATTCGTATAGGAACCTTCTTTTGGATTCGCTTTCCGGTCCAGAATCACATCATAGACGTCCTGAAACACATGAAGTGGATTCGTGTCTTTGTATTCCTTTGCCATAAGGCTTTGGAAGAAACAGGACCGGTTTCCGGTATGACAGGCTGCTCCGATCTGTGCCACTTTTGCCAGAATGGTGTCGTTGTCACAATCCAGTGCAAGGGACTTTACATATTGCAGATGCCCGGATGTAAGTCCTTTTGTCCACAATTCATTGCGGCTTCGGCTCCAGTAGGTCATTTTGCCTGTTCGCAAAGTGGTCTGAAATGCTTCTTCGTTCATATAGGCCAGCATCAGTACTTCATCTGTTTTATAGTCCTGCACAATGACGGGAATCATACCATCACTGTTCAGCTTAAAATCAGACCAGGCTACATTGCTTTCGTATATACAGGTATCCAGGCCTCTTTCTCTGCATCTGAATTTGAAATCCTGCAGATCCAGGGATTCGTTTTCAAAAAAAGGTCCTGCGAAGGCAGAAACCATTTCCATATTCAGAATGCCGATCACATCATTCTCTACGACAGCGTCTGCAGCAACGATGATATTTATGCATGCCGCATCCGAATCCATTTTCTGCTTCAGCGTGTTTATGATAATGCCTGCCGGTGATTCCCCATAAACAAGCAATTCGGATGCAAATGAAACAATGCTGTCCTTGTGCTCCCAAAACTGTTTCTCTTCCGTAATTGAAACAACCATTTTATCTTTTCCAAAACGTTTTGATACTTCTTCCAGTAGTGAAATATTTGACTCCTTCGAAAAATCCAGAATCGTTTTGGCACATCCGGCATAGAGGTACTTCTTAACGTCTTCCATTCTGCGAATATTGCCGCCTGCATATACCGGAATCTCGCTGACGTCACAAATCTTTTTCAGGTGTCCAACGGAAAGATCGTGACGGTTATCTCCCTCAGAACGATCAAATACCAGACTGGCATCCGCACCATTGTCGCTGTAATATGCCGCCTTCTGTATCATTCTTTCGTCAGAGGTTTTCTCTCCTTCCAGATATAGACATGTCATCAGTCGTTTTTTCATAATCTGCCTGCTCCCTTTTATAATGTTCCTTTTGTGGAAAGTACATCTGTGATACGTGGATCATAAGAAACAGCCATATCCAGTGCTTTTGAAAAGCTTTTAAAAACAGCTTCCGCCATGTGATGCGTGTTCCCTGGCGTCAGTACTTTTACATGAAGATTCATGCCGGAGGTATATGAAATTGCATAAATATGAAGAAGCATATGAAATGATTATGGATAAATTAA
>JABUSW010000107.1 GCA_021443885.1 Blautia sp. | reverse complement strand
GAGATCATTATAAATTCTCACATCTTTTGCCAACAAAAGTTATTTGCTTATAACTAAGATAAAATCTCAGTTCCTTCTAAGTTCTTAACATCGTGAAGTACGATCTTGTCCGGGGTATATCCAAAATCTACTTCATCCAGAACGATATCCCCTTTTAATTCCTCAAAGGTAGTCTGATTGGTTGCTTTGTGGTAATGCTTCCATGCCCAGCGACCGGTACGATTGTCGCTTTCAACCAACCGACCGTTTTCTTCTCTGACATGAGCAAGCGTGACATAACCTTCGTCAACCTCCGGCTCCTCATCCAGCAGATCAAAGATACGCTGTGCGCCTGCCATTGCCATTACGATGCTGTTGAACTGCATGCTGACCTGGTTGATAGGCATGTTAAAGCTTTTATTAAAGGTAAGGAAGCTTGCCAGTCCGCCCAGTGTGAATCCGCCAAAACCGTTGATGGCAAGAATTCCTCCGAAGATCGCACACAGAACGTAACTGCAATTACCGATCTGTGCAACGGAAGGCATCATGACGTTTGCAAATTTATTTGCGTTGTTGGCGCTTTCGAAAAGCTGGTCATTCAGACGATTGAATTCATCCAGACTTTGCTGTTCGTGGCAGAAGACCTTCACGACCTTCTGACCTTCCATCATTTCTTCGATGTATCCGTTGACGGCGCCAATGTTTTTCTGCTGTGCCAGAAAATACTTACCGCTGAAGCCGGCCAGCTTTCCGCTTACCAGCAGCATGACAAAGACCATGAATAAAGTCAGAAGCGTCAGAGGTATGTTCAGAATGATCATGCTGGCCAGAACGCTGATGATGGTGATGCAGCTGTTCAGAAGCTGTGGAAAACTTTGCCCGATCACTTGTCGGAGCGTATCGACATCATTGGTGTAGATGGACATGATGTCACCGTGCGCATGAGTATCAAAGTATTTAATAGGAAGTGTTTCCATACGTTCAAATAATTCATTCCGGATTTTCCGCAGCGAACCCTGTCCCACGTACATCATGATCCGGTTGTAAGTATAAGAAGACACAACGCCGATCAGGTAGAATACGGCAACCCTTGCAATAGCCATGGCCAGAGGTCTGAAATCCGGAGAGTCTGTTCCAAGCAGAGGCGTGATATATTGATCGATCAATGTCTTCATGAACATGGTACCCTGCACACTTGCCAGAACACTGGCTAAAATACAGAAGATCACCACGATCAGATGAATCTTGTAATCTTCAAGAACCATATTGACAAGACGTTTCAGAAGCTTGCCCGGATTCTCCACCTGCGGTTTCATGCCTCGGGGTTTGGGACCTTTTGGTCCTCGTCCGGAATTCACAGGTGCTGATGAATGTCCGCTCATTTTACATACCTCCCTTCATCTCATCAAAGTCACCGCCGCCATTTGTCTGCGATTCATATACATCCTGATAGATCGCATTGCTTATCAGCAGCTCTTCGTGAGTTCCGAAACCGTTTACTTTGCCGTTTTCCATGACAATGATACGGTCGGCATTCTGGATACTGGAGATACGCTGGGCAATGATCAGCTTGGTAGTATCCGGAATCTCTTCTGCAAAAGCCTTGCGGATACGGGCATCGGTTGCGGTATCAACGGCACTCGTGGAATCGTCCAGGATCAGGATCTTTGGCTTTTTCAACAAAGCACGGGCGATACACAGACGCTGCTTCTGACCGCCGGATACATTGGATCCGCCTTGCTCGATGTAAGTGTTGTACTGCTCGGGCATTTTTTCGATGAATTCATCTGCACAGGCAAGTCTGCAAGCTCGCTTGCATTCTTCGTCTGTTGCATTTTCATCTCCCCAGCGAAGGTTTTCCAGAATCGTTCCGGAGAAAAGAACGTTCTTCTGCAGAACCACGGATACCTGGTTGCGAAGAGCTTCCTTTTGATACTTGCGAACGTCCACGCCGCCTACCAGCACACTTCCTTCCGTGACGTCATACAGACGGCTGATAAGGTTTACAAGACTTGATTTTGCACTTCCGGTACCGCCAAGAATACCGATGGTTTCCCCGGATCGGATAGATAGACAGATATCTTTCAGAACAGGCTCACTGTTTCCTTTTTTATAGCTGAAATCCACATGGTCGAAAACAATGCTTCCATCGGCAACTTCCATCACTGGATTTTCCGGATCCTGTATGTCAGGCGTTTCGTTCAAAACTTCCGCAATACGTTCTGCACTGGCGGAACTCATGGTGATCATGACGAATACCATGGAAAGCATCATCAGGCTGGAAAGGATATTCATGCAGTAAGCCAAAAGGCTCATTAATTCTCCGGTAGTGAGACCGGAGGAAACGATCATTTTTGCGCCCAGCCAGCTTATGCCAAGGATGCAGGCGTAGACAGTAAACTGCATGACAGGCATATTCATAATTACCATGCTTTCTGCCTTGATGAACATTTCATAAACTTTGCCGCATGCTTTCTGAAACTTGGTTGTTTCATAATCTTCTCTGACAAATGCTTTTACCACACGGATCGCACCGATATTCTCCTGTACACTTGCGTTGAGATCATCATACTTTTCAAATACGGCACGGAAATATCCCGTGGCTTTCCGCATGATCAGAACAATGATGGTTCCCAGGAAAATGACAGCGATCAGGTAGATCGTTGCGAGTCTGGCATTGATGATGAATGCCATGATCATTGCACAGACCAGGCTGACCGGAGCACGGGTAAACATGCGAAGAATCATCTGATAAGCATTCTGCAGATTTGTAACATCCGTGGTCAGACGGGTGATCAGACCGGCCGTGCTGAACTTATCAATGTTGGAAAAAGAAAAGGTTTGAATATTCGTATACATTGCTTTTCGCAGATTTCTTGCGAAACCGGTGGAAGCAAGAGCACCGTACTTTCCTCCTAAAATTCCGGTGGTGAGCGCACCTACGGCCATCAGGAACATGACTCCGCCCATAAGCAGAATGTGACGGATGTTTCCGGCTTCCACGCCTTTATCGATGATGGAAGCCATGACCAGAGGAATCAGCATTTCAAATAGAACCTCCAGAATCATAAATATTGGAGTGAGGATAGATGCTTTCTTGAACTCTTTTACCTGAGCCAGAATTGTTTTCAGCATAATATGCCCCCTTTGCATGATATAGAGATAATTATAGATGCTTTATTTCAATAAAGTCAACGACAGAATCCGGAAATGTGTGAAGGATTTGTGAAAATCTTCCGTGTACGTGCAAGTACATCGCGGAGTAAGTGTTTTGAAACTGTAATCAATATTGCAAAAATATTAAGCATGTGTTAATTTATAGAAGAGAAATAGATGTGAAAAATAAAATTTCATGAAAGGATGAGCGTATGAGGTCTTGTATGTGGAAATCGAAGAGTATCCGGGTTCTTTTTTTGCTGCTTTTGATGTTTATGATTACCGGTGCGTCCGGGAGAAAGACGTTTGCGGCATCACTGAATTGCTATGAGGGGGCTCTTTATGAGGGGAAAACCTTCCAATTAAAGGTAACAGGAGGAACCGTCAAATCCTGGAAAAGCGCTGATCCATCCATCGCAAGTATCAACAGCAACGGGCTGATCACAGCCAGAAGCAAAGGCTCTGTAAAAGTGGGTGCTTACCTGACGGACGGATCAAAGCTGATCTGTGTCGTAAATGTAAGAAGCAAAAAATACAGTAAATATCTGACCAATTCCCAGGCAATGGTCATGCTGAATATTATCGGTGCGGTTGAAAGTGGAGGCCAGGTTTACGGACAGAGAGACTATGCTTGCTTTGACGGACCCGGTCAGAATTCCTATAATGAAAAAAGCTGTACAGCCGGTGCATTTCAGGAATACGGAGAGTGTCTTCGCCAGTTGTTGATCCGGATCTACAATGAATATCCGCGCTATTTCAAAAAATGGGATACGGCTGGAATTGCAAAAGACTGTACCCGCGTATGGACTCAGTCAAATCCTTATGCGGTGGCATCGGGATCCAAAAAGGCGAAGGCCATTCAGAATATTATCAGCAAGGGATCCGGCGCCCGTTATATTCAGAACCTTCGGGCCATCGAACTGACAGACCAGTATATCGCACATATTTTAAGCCTCGGTGTTACCAATGCAAGAATTGTATTGTTTCTGGCAGACTGTGAACACCAAGGCGGCAGCGCGCCGGTAGAACGGATCGTAAAAAGAGCGAAAAATAAGAATAGCATGGCGTCCATTGTGGCGTCGCTGAAGCTGGACCAGAAAGATACTTCCAATAATGACCAGATCGGGGATCTCAAATATTGGAGAAGACGGGAACTGGTTTACAACTGGATCAAGAAAACCATACCGGCAAGTGCGAAGATCGGATAAAAGCAGAAAAAAAGCGGACGTAAGATGTCCGCTTCTTTTTGTGCTTTTTGTGCGATGAGACTGCCATTCGGCTGCTGCGCGGCTTGCTCGTTAATCGGATTCGTATCCACTTATCTGGTTTTCTCCGGCAGCTGTGCCAGCACGATGGCAGCAAACATAATGACACATCCCAGGATTTCCCGGGTACTCATGGACTGTCCCAGAAGCAGCCATCCGGCAAGGACGGAAATGCAGGACTCCAGGCTCATGATGAGAGAGGCCACAGTGGGATTCATATCCCTCTGCCCGATGATCTGTAAGGTATACGCAACGCCGCTGGACAAGACGCCGGCATAAAGCAGAGGCATCCAGGCGGCCATCAGACCGCTCAGCTGCGGTTTCTCAAAAATGAATGCCGGAATGGCAGTCAGGATTCCGCAGACAAAGAACTGGATACAGGATAACCGTACACCGTCTGTCAAGGGAGAGAAGTGATCCACCGTCAGAATGTGCATGGAGAACAGAACTGCACAAATAATGACCAGAATATCTCCCTTCCCAATAGAGAATCCATCGGTGATGCACAGAAGGTACAGGCCGATCAAAGCAAGAACTACCGCAGTCCAGATATAAGGACTGCATTTTTTCTTGAGGAAAAGACCGACGATGGGTACCAGGATGATATAGCAGGCAGTTATGAAACCTGCTTTTCCAACAGTTGTATATTTGATTCCAAACTGCTGAAAGTTTGAGGCAAAACACAGACAGAGTCCACATGCGATCCCGCCTGGAAAGAGTGCCCTGTTGCTATTATTTTTCGAAAAGTCTGTTTGCGGGGAAATACTCTGCGCGGAGCGAATTCCTTTTTTTTGCTGATCCATGATCCGGATTACCGGAAGAAGTACAATTCCACCGATGAAAAATCTGGCAGAGTTAAACGTGAATCCGCCCACATAATCCATACCTACACTTTGGGCGACAAAAGCAATTCCCCAAATGGTGGCTGCCAGAAGCAGACAGAGCGAATTCTTGACTGGGACCTGTTTTTGCATGACGCAACACCTCTTTTTCTATACTCGGCTTTTTATTATAGTGGTTAATTGCCGGTTTGTGAAGAGGCATTTCGATTATTTCGGGTTGAGAAAGACCGGGGAAGGGATTATAATAGCGTAGTGTTTATTGAAATTTAATGAAGGAGGAGAACGGATATGATGCCATTTGCCAGTGATTATATGGAAGGTGCTCACGAGAAAATATTATCAAAACTGCAGGAAATGAATCATATACCACAGATTGGATATGGTGCGGATGAGATCTGTGAAGCTGCAAAAGAGAAGATACGAAAAGCCTGCGGATGTCCGGAAGCAGAGATTTTTTTTACGGTGGGAGGAACACAGACCAATACCATTGTGATCGACTCCATGCTTCAGAACTACGAAGGAGTGATCTCTGCCGCGACAGGACACATCAATTGCCACGAATCCGGAGCCATCGAGTTCACCGGACACAAGGTTATAACCGTTCCGGGATATGAAGGAAAACTTCGCGGAGAAGATATTGAGAAAACACTGGAAACCTTCTGGAGTGACGGAACATTTGAACATATGGTTTTTCCCGGAATGGTATACATCTCATTTCCGACAGAATATGGAACCATCTATTCGGAAGAAGAGTTGAAAGAGATTTCTGCAGTCTGCGGAAAATACAATATCCCGCTATTTGCAGACGGTGCCAGGCTGGGTTACGCTCTGGCCAGTGATCGCTGCGACATTACGCTGGAAAAACTTGCTGAATACTGCGATGTGTTTTATATAGGCGGCACAAAGGTAGGCGCATTATTTGGAGAGGCCGTTGTTTTTACGAAAAGAAATATGCCAAAACATTTTCTGACTCATGTCAAACAACATGGCGGACTTCTGGCAAAAGGATGGCTGCTGGGACTTCAGTTTGATGTTCTTTTTACGGATAACCTCTACATGGAAATTGCGGAGCATGCCATTTTGATGGCGAAATACATGCGGGCAGAACTGGAAAAACGAGGCTGCCGCATATTTCTTGACTCCCCGACGAACCAGCAGTTCCTGATTCTGGAAAACCGGAAACTGAAAGAACTTGACGGAAAAGTCGCATACTCCGTATGGGAAAAATTCGACGACACCCATACCGTCGTTCGATTTGCCACAAGCTGGGCTACCCGCCGGGAAGATATTGATGCGTTGCTGACTTATTTTTGATCCGTAAGCATTTTTGACACCCTGGCTATTTTAAGCTGCCTTACTTTATAGGCTCCGAAAACACAAAAAATCCCGTAGGAAAACCTTGAAACCCGATTGAGTTTCACGTGTTTTCCGCGGGATTATTTATGTTTCGGAGCGAAACTGTTTGTGTTTTTGAGTTTTATTTGCTTTTTTCAGCTTCCTGCATTTTCATTGCACGAACCTTCAGCGGCAAACCAAACAGCGTGATAAATCCATCCGCATCATGATGATCATACAGATCACCTGTTGTGAAGGATGCCAGAGATTCATTATACAGACTATAAGGAGAAGTCGTGCCGGCCTTGATAATGTTTCCTTTGTAAAGCTGCAGCTTCACCTCACCGGTCACATATTTCTGGGTAGACTCCACGAATGCCTGAATTGCTTCACGAAGCGGTGTGAACCATTTTCCTTCATATACCACCTGGGCAAACTGACTTCCAAGCTTCTTCTTCATCTCCATGGTCTCACGGTCAAGAATCAGTTCCTCCAGCTGCCTGTGTGCAGCCATAAGAATGGTTCCGCCAGGTGTCTCATATACACCACGGGATTTCATGCCAACAACACGGTTCTCCACGATATCAACGATACCGATTCCGTTCTCTCCGCCAATCTGATTCAGCTCTGTAATGATCTCAGAAACTTTCATTTCTTTTCCGTTGAGTGATTTCGGAACACCCGCTTCAAACGTCATGGAAACCTCCGTTACCTTATCCGGGGCGTTCTGCGGGGTTACACCCAAAACCAGCATATGGTCGTAATTCGGTGCCTGTGATGGATCCTCCAGTTCCAGACCTTCATGGCTGATATGCCATAAGTTGCGGTCACGGC
>JABUSW010000143.1 GCA_021443885.1 Blautia sp. | reverse complement strand
TACGATTCTTCATGCGCAACCAGACCAGGTGATCGCGGCTGTATAGACGAAAGGTTACAGACGAGGAAAGTCCGGGCTTCGCAGGGCAGGATGCCGGATAACGTCCGGTGGAGGTGACTCCCAGACCAGTGCAACAGAAATAAACCGCCTGGTATTCCAGGTAAGGGTGGAAAGGCAGTGTAAGAGACTACCGCCGTTGTGGTAACAGAACGGGCACATGTAAACTCCATTCGAAGCAAGACCGAGAAGAAAGCGATACGGCTGCCCGTCGTGCTTTCAGGTGGGTCGCTGGAGCCTTATGGCAACGTAAGGCCTAGATAGATGATCACCCAATGACATAACCCGGCTTATCGGTTTGATTGCGTAACAAATCAAATACAAAAAAGGCTATCGGAATGCACCATCTGTTTGTGATTTCGATAGTCTTTTTCAATTTTCCTGAATTGAACTGGTTGACAGTGGGTCGGACAGCCGATACACTGATAGGAAAGACAGATGATGGAATACCCGTGAATCGAAGAGGATGATAACTCTTCTGAAATGTGCAAAGGAATAAGGAGGCGATTATCTTGAACCTCAGAACAATGCTGGATGAAAAAAATATGTCTATGTACCGGTTGGCTAAGCTTAGCGGTGTCTCGAAAACTACAGTGATCGATATCTGTTCGGGAAAAAGATAAGTCCTACCTTGAGAAAGGACTTCCGACTTTATGAGATCCCGCTTTCTGTCATTCGGCAAAATGGTGAGAAGATACGGTATTTTGATTTCATTTCATCTTTGAAATATAAGAATTGCAATGCGGCACTCGAGCTTCTTAGAGCTTTTGTAACGTTGGATTCTAGCTTGTTGCTTTCAAAATGATGGAGGCATAATACAATGAGTGCAAATTGGGAAGAGAGAATAAAAATCTTTCAAGATACGATTTCCTGGTGTGAAACAGATCCTGTTTTAAGGGAATCTATTGAACAAGGATTGAAAAATACAGAGATATTCTATGAGGACCATTACCCGGTTTTTGATGCTTTCAGGTTTTCCATAGTATTCTGAATCAAAAAGAGAACCAGATATGTTGAGGATAGTATTGCCTATGTGCAAACAGTTTTTGTGAGAATTGTTTTCCTGATATGTTGTGCAATAGCATTCTTGTATGTATAATGAATTATCATATAACATGAAAAGAAGCTTTTACACAGCTTTTGGGAGGGCAGATAGATGCAGAAGATTACAAAGATTGTATTGACGGGTGGTCCATGCGCGGGAAAATCAACGGCCATGAGCTGGATTCAGAATGCATTCACGGCACGAGGATTTAAGGTTCTGTTTGTGCCGGAAACGGCGACAGAACTGATTACCGGTGGAGTGGCTCCATGGACTTGCGGAACCAATCTGGATTATCAAACCTGTCAGATGCGTCTGCAGAAGGAAAAGGAATCGATATTTTTGACCGCAGCAAATACAATGCCGGATAAAAAGATTCTGATTGTATGTGATCGTGGCATGATGGATAATCGTGTCTATATGACGGATGATGAGTTTCAGATTGTTCTAGGGCGGATCAATGAGACGGAAGTTGCGATTCGCGATGATTACGATGCGGTATTTCATCTGATGTCGGCTGCCAATGGTGCCCCGGGAATCTATCTGAAGAACAAGGAAAAAAATCCTGCCAGAATCGAAACGGTGGAACAGGCAGTGGAACTGGACAATAAGCTGATATCTGCATGGACCGGGCATCCGCATCTGCGGGTAATTGATAATTCAACCGGCTTTGAGGATAAAATGAAGCGTTTGATCTCAGAGATCGCCGGATTCTTAGGAGCACCTGAGCTATGTGAGATAGAGCGAAAGTTTTTGATTGAATATCCTGATGTGAAAATGTTGGAAGAACGGCCAAACTGCAAAAAGGTCGAAATCATTCAGACCTATCTTAAGGCCGGGGATCATGAAGAGGTGCGGGTACGCCAGCGGGGTACGGATGGCAGCTACATTTACTTCAAAACGATCAAAAAGAAAGTGACGGATGCGACCCGCGTTGAGATTGAGGAACGAATTTCGCAGGAGGAGTATTTGAAGCTTTTGATGGAAGCAGATACGAGCTTGCATCAGATACGGAAGACGCGATATTGCCTGACGAATGAAGGACGTTATTTTGAAATTGATCTTTATCCATTCTGGTCGGACAAGGCCATTATGGAAGTTGCGCTTTTGAATGAAGCACAAGAGGCTGAAATACCGGATTTCCTGAAGATTATCAAGGAAGTAACCGGAGATGATGCATATAAGAATGCTTCTTTGGCTAAGTTGTGAAATGTCACCATTGACACCAAAGATGTCACCAATGAGTGCGTGAGGGATCAAACCGTTCAGGCAGATGGGTAGTCGTATAAAAACAACCACCGGTATATCCGGTGGTTGTGCATTTTCTGTCTTTATTTATTACGTGTTCCGCGGTATTTCTCTTCGCAGTACTTACAACGATACACCTCTTTCTCCGGATCGGAGAGGAAGAAGATGTGATCCAATCCCTGCTCAATGGAAGTGATACAGCGGGGATTTTTGCATTTGATGATGTTGACGATCTGTTTCGGGAGCTTCAGATCTTTCTTTTCTACAATTTCAGCATCCTTGATGATATTGACGGTGATGTTGTGGTCGATAAAGCCAAGGATATCCAGGTCCAGTTGTTCTATGGGACATTCCACCTTAATGATATCTTTTTTGCCCATTTTGTTGCTGCGGGCATTTTTGATAATGGCAACGGTGCAGTCAAGCTTATCCAGCTTCAGGTCATGATAGATGGTCATGGCCTTTCCTGCTTTTATATGGTCTAATACGTAACCTTCACGAAGCTGTCCAACGTTTAACATTATACAGTCACCTCCAGTAATGTAAGAATCAGAGCCATACGTACGTAGACGCCGTATTGTGCCTGACGGAAATATGCTGCCCTTGGATCGGAGTCAACCTCTACCGAGATCTCATTGACACGAGGAAGGGGATGCAGAATGAACATATCTTCCTTTGCCAGTTCCATTTTCTGTTTGTCCAGAATGTAGAAGTCTTTCATGCGAACGTAGTCTTCTTCGTTGAAGAAACGTTCTTTCTGTACGCGGGTCATGTATAAAATATCAAGCTGCGGAAGTGCATCCTCCAGACGTTCTACTTCCAGATATTCAATATGATTGCGATCCAAAACGTCCTCCCGGATATAACTTGGAATCCGCAGTTCTTCCGGAGAGATCAGAACAAATTTTACATCAGGATAACGAACGAGGGCTTCGATCAGAGAATGAACGGTACGACCAAATTTCAGGTCACCGCAAAGACCAATGGTAAGATTGCCAAGGCGACCCTGCAGGGATCGGATGGTAAGAAGATCGGTTAATGTCTGGGTTGGATGCTGGTGTCCTCCGTCACCGGCATTGATGACAGGAATGGTAGCTGCCATGGAAGCTACAAGCGGTGCTCCTTCTTTCGGATGGCGCATAGCACAGATATCGGCGTAACAGGATGTAACACGAATGGTATCGGCAACACTCTCGCCTTTGGCTGCAGAACTGGAATCTGCGGAGGAAAAGCCTAATACTTTACCGCCAAGATTCATCATGGCTGCTTCAAAGCTGAGACGGGTACGGGTACTTGGCTCGTAGAACAGAGTGGCAAGCCGCATATCATCACAGGCATGTGCATATTTCTTCGGGTTGTGTTCAATGTCATTTGCAAGGTCAAGAAGTTTGTCAAGCTCTTCGACAGAGAAGTCCAGTGGACTCATTAAATGTCTCATAGGTTACCTCCATTATTCTGTTATGAGCAGGGAAATATACCAGTATAACGTTCGTAAAATAACCGGTCTGCTGCAGTTTCCGTCCCGTTATTATTCTACAATAAACACAATATTTCAGAAACAAGGCAGCAGGTATACATTTGATTTTATCCCTGCCCACCATCATATAACAGGCACTTCTTTTTTTCAAGATGATTTATTGAAATAATGGACCTGTAGCGTTATAATTGATAAGGTTATTTAGAAGGTTTTGATTTGGTTGGAAATGATTGTGTTTTATTTGAAGAGTATCATCTAACTTGAGGTTTATACATGGATTATCGGGAAGCCAGAGACTTGATCAATACAGCCGGACAGTATGGCAGTGTACTTGGACTGGAGAATATGAAAGCTTTAATGCATTCTCTTGGGAACCCCCAGGATGATCTGCAGGTGATTCATATTGCAGGAACCAACGGAAAGGGGTCCACAGCTGCGTATCTCTATTCTGTGCTTTGTGAGGCGGGATATCATGTGGGGCGATATGTATCGCCAACCTTATATTCTTATCTGGAACGGATACAGATAGGCAGCCGGAATATTTCGGAATCGGAATTTGCCGCGGCAATGACAAAGGTTTCTGAGGCTGCTCATAAAATGACAGAGAAAGGTCTTCCACATCCTACGGCCTTCGAACTGGAAACGGCTGCGGCTTATGTATTCTTTAAGGACAGTGATTGCGATATTGCACTGGTAGAAGTGGGAATGGGCGGGGATCTGGATGCCACCAATATCATTTCCACGCCGAGACTATGCGTATTGACTTCCATCAGCATGGATCATACGGCGGTTCTGGGAAACACCCTTGGCGAAATCGCAGAGAAGAAGGCTGGTATTATAAAAGAGAACAGTCTGGTGGTTTCGACCATACAGAAACCGGAAGTGGAAACGGTGATTCGTACGGTCTGCAGGGAACGTGGCGCCGCTATGATCATTTCGGATTTCAGGCAGGCGCAGGTATTGGAGGAAAGCTATCAGGGGCAGAAGTTTGTGTATCAGGGAGAGGTATATGAAATCTCACTTGGCGGGATCTGTCAGATAGAAAATGCAGTTTTGGCATTGAACGTGCTGGAAGCATTATCCAAAACGGTTCTCCCTGATACAGAGATGCATCAGGAAACGCTACTACGGAAAGTACAAATACAGGAAGCACCACTACGAAAAGAACAATTACGGAAAGCTTCTTCGACCAATCGTGAACAAAAGAAGGAAATTCCGTCACAGAAGATATTTCCAACATCGATAGAGCAGCGCAGAATCGGCCTGCGTAGTACTCTTTGGAATGGGCGTTTCACAACGATCTGCGATCATCCTTTGTTTATTGTAGACGGGGCTCACAATCCGGCGGCGGCGGATCGGCTAGCGGAAGCTGTAGAGCGTTATTTTTCCGGCAGAGACATCTATTATATTATTGGAGTCTTTGCGGATAAAGACTATGAATATATTCTTCGTAGAATGAGTCCTTATGCGAAGGAGATTCTTACCATCGAGACACCGGACAATCCCCGGGCATTACCGGCAGAAAGACTGGCAGAGGCTGTGTTGCGGTACCATCCAAAGGTCCGGGCTATGGGCAGTATCCCGCAGGCTGTTACGGAGGTTTTCCGGATAGCGGGAGAGAGGGATGTGATTCTATCCTTCGGTTCCTTGTCTTTTATAGGATTAATTACAGAAGAGGTTCATAGAATTTATGATAGATCTGGCAATCAGCAGAGAGAAGATAGATAGCATTGACCGGCAGATTCTGCAGCTTTTTGAGGAGCGGATGCAGGTTTGCGAGGCGGTGGCAGAATATAAAATCGAAACAGGTAAGCAGGTTTTGGATCCGGAGCGGGAACGCAGTAAGATCGAGACATTGCAGAACCTGGCCCATGGGGAATTTAACCGGCTGGGTACACAGGAGCTTTTCCGACAGATCATGGCCATCAGCAGAAAACGGCAATATCAGCTGTTGACGCAGAAAGGGATCGAATGGGAGAATTCCTTCCGGGAAATCGAAGCCCTGAAGAAAACCGATATTCAGGTGGTATACCAGGGAGTGGAAGGCGCCTACAGTCATGCTGCTATGCGAAGATTCTTTGGCAAAGACGTGTCCAGTCATTCTGTAAAGACATGGAGGCAGGCTATGGAAGCGGTTGCAAAGAAATCAGCAGATTATGCCGTATTGCCCATTGAGAATTCCACAGTTGGTGTTGTCGCAGAAGTATATGATCTGATGACAGAATTCCAGCTGTACATTCTAGGTGAGCAGATCATTAGTATCCAGCATGTGCTTTTGGGAACGAAGGCGGCCAGATTGGAAGACATTAAAAAGGTTATTTCTCATCAGCAGGCTCTATCTCAATGCAGGAAGTATCTGGAAACGCATCCAGACTGGCAGGAACAGGTAATGGAAAACACTGCCTATTCTGCAAAAATGGTGCGGGATATGGGGGATGCATCCATTGCGGCCATTGCCAGTGCAGGTGCAGGTGAATTGTATGGATTGCAGGTGTTGGAGGAGAATCTTTGCGCTAATCAGCAGAATTCCACACGATTTCTTATCATCGGGAAAGAGCCATTGGTGGAGAAGGATGCCGACAAGATCAGTATCTGTTTTGAGTTGCCTCATGCTGCAGGCTCTTTGTACAGTATGCTTTCCCATATTATTTATAATGGCTTGAATATGACAAAGATCGAATCCAGACCCATCCCGGGGAAAAACTGGGAATATCGGTTTTATGTGGATTTTATGGGTAATATTTCAGACAGTGCCGTGGTCAATGCACTGCGGGGCTTAGAGGCAGAGGCGAATATGCTGCATGTATTTGGCAATTATAAGAATCAGGAAGTGATAGGTGAAGTGTAATGGTGCGATTAAGTGAATGTATGTTATACCGTGACTTTAGGTACGGGGAGGTTCTGTATGAAATGGCCGGACTTTTGGCTGCCGGGAAGAGCAGAGCTGACGGTGATGCGAAAGGATCGAATTCGGAATGCGAAAAGCTGCGGGAGACTTATTTTTCCTGCGTAAACAAGCTTCTGGAGATGGCAGGACTGTATGGCTTTGAAGGGAACCTTTGGCATTGCTATCTGACATTTTTGCTGGTAAATCATGAGAATACCTTCAGCACCGCCTGTGAGATCCGGGGCGAGGTCAGCGGAAGTGTAAACGATATCGCACTTCATGATTTCGGGGTATTCCGGGAACTTTTCTCCTATGACATCACAGATTTTGACTGGCTGGGTGACCATCCGTGTCTGGAGAAGCTTTTGCATTATGAAAACGTGGGAACGGAAAGTAAGATCTACAATTCCAGAATCCGCGACCGGATCTGTTCTCTGAGCAAAAAGCTTGCCGGGGATGAAACGGCGCAGGAATTCATGTCGGACATGGTTCAGTTTTACAAAGATTTCGGAGTGGGAAAATTCGGACTGCACAAAGCCTTTCGCATCGATCACGATTCGGATGGAAACGTTCAGATCGTTCCCATTACCAAGATTGCTCATGTTCAGCTGGAGGATCTGGTGGGTTATGAGATTCCGAAACAAAAGCTGGTGGAGAATACCGCATGCTTTGTCAGGGGAAAAAAGGCCCACACTTGCCTGC
>JABUSW010000082.1 GCA_021443885.1 Blautia sp. | reverse complement strand
TTCAGCCGGAATCCCGTAAGAACGAAATGATGAACAACTTCCTTCTTCCGGGCCTGCAGGATCTTTGTGTATCCAGAACCTCCTTTTCATGGGGCATTCCGGTGGACTTTGACCAAAAGCATGTTGTGTATGTATGGCTGGATGCGCTGACGAACTATATCACTGGTATCGGATACGATTGTGATGGTGACAGCACAGAGCAGTTTGGCAGGCTGTGGCCGGCCGACCTTCACCTGATCGGAAAAGATATTATCCGTTTCCATACGATATACTGGCCGATCTTCCTGATGTCCCTGGATATTCCTCTGCCAAAGCAGGTGTTCGGACATCCGTGGCTGCTGCAGGGAGATGGTAAAATGAGCAAATCGAAAGGAAATGTACTGTACGCAGATGAGCTGGTAGACTTCTTTGGCGTAGATGGTGTCCGTTATTTCGTTCTCCATGAAATGCCATTTGAAAACGATGGTGTGATCACCTGGGAGCTGATGGTGGAACGTCTGAATTCCGAGCTTGCAAACACGCTGGGAAATCTTGTGAACAGAACCATCTCCATGTCTAATAAATATTTCGGCGGCGTCGTAGAAAACAAAGATGTATCAGAGCCGGTAGATGATGAGATGAAGGAATACATCCTCAGCATTCCGGGCAAAGTGGATGAGAAGATGAACAGGCTTCGCGTGGCCGATGCCATGACAGAAGTGTTCTCGCTGTTCAAACGCTGCAACAAATACATAGACGAGACCATGCCCTGGGCATTGGCAAAGGATGAAACAAAACAGGATCGGCTTGCAACGGTTCTGTACAACCTTGTGGAGGGCATCTGCATTGGTGCTGTCCTGTTGGAATCTTTTATGCCGGAAACGACCGGGAGAGTATTGTCCCAGCTGAATGCTTCCATGAGAACCCTGGAAGACCTGAAGACCTTTGGTCTTTATCCATCCGGAAACAAAGTAACGGAGAAACCGGAAATTCTTTTCGCAAGAATGGATGTCAACGAAGTATTGCAGAAAGTTGCAGAGCTGCATCCGCCTGTGGAAGAAGCGTCTCCGGCAGCGGAAGAAACCGGAATTGATATCGAAGCAAAGCCCGAGATCACCTTTGAAGATTTTGCAAAGCTTCAGTTCCAAGTGGGCGAGGTCATTGCGTGTGAAGCCGTGAAAAAGTCGAAAAAGCTGCTTTGTTCTCAGGTGAAGATCGGAAGTCAGGTTCGTCAGATCGTATCCGGTATTAAATCCTGTTATTCTCCGGAAGAAATGGTTGGAAAGAAGGTTATGGTGGTTACCAATCTGAAACCGGCCAAGCTTGCGGGAATTCTCAGTGAAGGCATGATTCTGTGCGCAGAAGATGCAGAAGGAAATCTTTCCCTTATGACACCGGAGAAGGATATGCCGGCCGGTGCTGAGATTTGTTAAGCCGTTGAGGGCGGTTTGAAGCTTCGGGAGTGTTTTCCCAGGAACGAATCTCTTAAAGAACTTGTGTATTGGAGGAAATTATGATTTTTGACACCCATGCACATTACGATTCCGGTCAATACGATGAGGACCGGGATGAATTGCTGGCGTCCATGCAGGCGCAGGGTGTGTCCTGCATTGTGAATTCCTGTGCAGACGTGGATAAATTTGGCAGCACTGTTGCTTTGATGGAAAAGTATCCATTTGTTTACGGGACTGTGGGTGTCCATCCGGATGATGCAGACAAAGTGACGAAGGATGTGCTGGATGAGATCGTGCATCTGTCCCGCCATGAGAAAACAGTTGCCATCGGAGAGATCGGGCTGGATTATTACTGGCATAAGGAGAAAGTAGAACAGTTGAGACAGCATGGTGTTTTCCGGGCACAGATGGACATTGCCCGTCAGGAGAAAATGCCATTTATGGTGCATAGCCGGGATGCCTGTGCGGATACGCTGAATATTGTGAAAGAATACGTGGATGCGGGGATGTATGGAGGCATTATCCATTGTTTTTCCTATGAGAAGGAAACAGCAAGGGAGTACCTGAAGCGAGGTCTGTATCTTGGCATTGGAGGTGTAGTGACATTCAAAAATGCAAGAAAGCTGAAAGAGGTCGTGGAGTATGCGCCCCTTACCCAGCTCCTTTTGGAAACGGACTGCCCGTATTTGTCACCGGAACCCTTTCGCGGTAAGCGGAATTCGTCTGCAAATCTGATCTATGTTGTAAAAGAGATCGCAAGATTAAAAGGTGTAGCAGAGGAAGAAGTAATGGAAGTCACGGAACAAAATGCATATAAGATATTTGGTATAAAGAAAAGCAAGGCGAAGTAGCATTCGCCTTGCTTTTTTCGATGGTGGTGGGACAAGATCTCTATGCGGCTGCCGGACTTGTTCGAGCGGATATAGGGCGTTAGGGTTTTTTGCCGTTCTGCAATTCCAGATACCGTCGGTACATACTGCCGATGCGTATGGTACTTACAATTGCCACGATCGAATCCAGACCGATCTTCTGGAAATTGGTGTCGCTGGTCCATTCTTTGGAAAGCATTAGAAAAATGTCCGGAAGCAGGTTCAGAAAATAGCCCTGGTAAGCATCCTCCGGCATGGAATCCCGTTTCATATGGCAGGAGATCGCCTCTTTCAGGTAATTGCAGATCCGTATGTAAAAGGAGTGGTCTCCGTGCGGACCGATCAGTGCATTTAATGCTTTCTGGTGTTCCATATAATATTGAAACCATGCAGTTTCCCATTCGTCATCGTGAACGACTTCATAGGAAGGAGGGTCAAAGGGGTTGATTGCATTGGTTGTATACGGAAGGATTTCCGGAAGGTCATCCAGCAGTTCTTCTTCAATGGAGGTAATCAGATCCGATGTATTTGAAAAGTAGAGATAGAAAGTCCCCCTGGTGATCTGTGCCTTTTCTACAATGGTCTTGACCTTTATGGAGAGAAAATCCTGCCCTTGCATCAAATCGATGAAAACATCCATGATTTTCTGACGGGTCTGTTCTGATTTTTTCGGGGAATCAGAAACAGCTGCGTTTGATTCTATCAACGTGCACACCTCCTGTTCGCATACATTGTATGATTGTTCAGACGAATTATACACTTCTCTTGATTTTGTTATGTATTTCACGAACCAGAACTTATATAATGAGGTAAATTATGGTTTGGGTGTCAAATGTGCTTACAGATTGTTTTGCTGCTGTGCAGCTTCCACAATCTTGCCCACAATTCAGATTATAGCATTGGCAGAGAATGCCGTCAACGAAAGGAGAAGGTACAATGAAAGCAACGATTTATTATGGCCCGAAAAACATTAAACTTGAAGAGATACCGAAGCCGGTTCCAACCGAAAAGGATGTTATCGTAAAAGTGATGAGAGCAGGAATCTGTGGTTCCGATCTGAAAGCGTACTTGTATGATGGAAGCAGTGTAGGGATTTTTCCGAAAGGAACCTTTGGGCTGGATGGGCAATTCGGGCATGAGATGGTCGGTGTGGTAGATGAGATCGGGGCGGACGTTGAAGGCATCGCAGTGGGAGACCGGGTTTTCGTGAACCCGACTGTCTGCAGAAAGGCCGGAATGCTGACCTGCGATATGTCGGGCGCATTTTCGGAGTATGTCCTGGTGGAAGAGGCGAAATATGGTTACAATCTGCTGAAGCTTTCTGATTCTACAACCTTCGATGAGGCGGTTATGACGGAACCTTTGTCTGTAGCGACGCACGGAAAAAACGTCATCGATGTAAAACCATATGAGAAGGTGGTTATTTTCGGTGCGGGGACCATCGGTCTATGCGCGCTGGAAGCAGTTCTGGCCATTGGGTGCAAGGATCCGGTAATCATTGATATGAACGAGGAACGTCTTGCGCTGGCAGAGCGTCTGGGAGGAACGCCTTGCAACCCGTCTCATGAGGAAGACGGTATTGCTGAATTTCTGATGAAACACTTTGGGGTTGTGATTTCTCCTTTTGGCGACAAGAACTGTGATGTGGATGTATTCATCGATTGTGCGGGTGCGGCTCCGGTAGTGGAGAACACTATCAAGATGGCAAAACATGGAGCAAGAATCTGTATCGTAGCGGTACACAAGAAACCGGTTGCCTGCGATATGATTCTTTTTGGCAGCAGTGAGCTGACCATGAAGGGCTCCTTGGGATACCAGATGACAGATGTGCTGGAGGCATATAACAATATTGACGGGCATCGTAATCGTGTATCCGAGATCGTTACACATCAGTTCCCCATCGATCAGATTCTGGAAGCTTTCGAGGTTGCAGCAAATCCGGAAACAGGAGCGATCAAAGTTGTGATCAATTATGAGATGTAGCAGAAAGAAAAAGAAAGGGTGCAGCATGTTTGCTGCACCCTTTTCGGTCATAATGGGGCTCGGATCAATAGCTGTCCCCGTAAGAATAGCCATAACTGTCATACGAATATGTGTTATAGCTGTTATAGGAACTATAACCACTATATGAGTCGTTATAATAGGAATCATAACTGCTGTAGGAACCGTTGCTGTCGTTATAGGAATCATTGCTTCCGGAGGAGGAAGCAGTGTCTGCGGCACCGGTTGTGGCTGTTGTGGTGCCGCTGCCTCCATTCAATACGCTGACAACGCCAAGCTTGGACAGATACTGGTCCAGGGTAATGGAGTCGACATCATCAACCTGATTTTTGGAGGTTTTATCTATCATGGAGCCATCCCATTCATAGGAAACATTCAACAGATATGTTTTATCAGAGGGCATTACATTAACGGACAACACTTCGGAAAATAACGCTTTCAGGTTCTCCAGGGTGAATTTATCGCCGATCAATTCCCGGATACTGTGCTGCGAAGCAAGCTCTTCTGTGTAGTCTTCCATCATATAAGGACCGTATTCACCGGTGGAATCGTTGTAGTGCATGACCATAGGTTTTAATTCCGGCTCCAGAATCTCAATGGTAGTTTCTCCCCGGAAGGTGGTTTTACGAACTTTGAAGGATGCCATGCCTTCCAGAAGCTCCGGCATTTCCTGCTGTGTGGAAACGAAGTTGCCTAGAGAATAATAAATCAGCATGCTGTTGCCTTGTTCGTCGGAAAGGGTCCCATATGGCTGAATTACATGTGGGTGACCGCCAATTACAACATCAACTCCCTGCTGCATCAGAAAGGTTGCCCATTCTTTTTCATATTCGCTGGGCATTTGCTGGTCTTCGTTCCCCCAGTGAGCTACAAATATTACAACATCACTGCATTCTTTAGCCTTCTTTACCATTTTTGTCACACGATCTTTGTCAAAGACATCGATCATAAATTCTTTTCCCTCTCCTGCGCCTGCACCGTTGGTTCCGTAGGTATAATCCAGAAATGCAAAAGTAATGTCATTGACGGTTTTGGTCTTGACGGCATCGGCGTCCTCTTCCGTCTCGTGTACACCGAGAATCAGCGCTTCCGGGTAATTCGTTTTCCAGAAATTCAAGGTTTCTTCCATATATACATATCCATAGTCATCTATGTGATTGGAGGCGCTTTCGATTACATTGAAACCAGCTTTTATGATGGCATCGCCCACTTCGGTAGGCGTTGCAAAGGACGGGTAGGAAGATACTGCAGTGTGGTCGGTTGTCAGAACGGTTTCCTGGTCGATCAGGGCAATATCGGCAGCCTGGATCTCCGGTAAAACGTGTTGGTAGATGTGGTCATAATTCCATGCGCCTGTATCCTGTTTCCCGGAGTCCAGAAGGGTACCGTGATACAGGTTGTCCCCAACAGCGATCACGGAAGCTTCCGAGACAAAGGTGGTATTCATATACTTTTCTTCTTCTTTTTTTTCTGCCTCTGCCTGCTTCTGCGCCAGGATGGCGGGCTTTCGAATCAGGTTGTAGTCGATGAGATAAAAGGTAAGGAATAGAAAAATCAAAGCAGCGATGGAGCAGAGAAGGCTGATCTTTGAGTTTTTTCTTTCTATGAAATTCAGAGGCATATGATATTTGTTTTTCATTAATCATTTTCTCCTGAAGTGTATTGCAACGGAAACGATAGTGCTATTTTTGCATACCATTACTATTATATCAAATTTTTCTGAAATTACAAAACAAAATCTTGGGGTTTTGCGATTTTATAGAATAACGGACGAACAGGGGCCCTGTTCTGGTTGTGGATTCATTTGTTTATAATCGCGTGGGGAGAGGTTACATAGCGGAATAATGTCAGAAATTGTCAAAAATAGCAATGTGCACAAAGCAGGGCGAAATGAAAAAGTGGAGAAATCCGAGTGGGTTTAATTATCCACATTTGAAAATGGTGAAAAAAGCCTTGAAATTCAAGTTATCAACAAAGTTATCCACATTATCCACAGGCGAAAAAGGGGATCCCATACTGATTTACATAAAATGGAATAAAACAAATGTTTTGTGAATAGTTCTGAAAATGCAAAATTTCATGCATTTCTGAAAAAATCTATTGACTTTTGAGTTGTCAAAAAACCATAGAATATTTAAGAAAATACGAGGAATAGTGGGACAATAGCACGAATTGTCTGACAATAAAAAGAATTTGCTTTGAGGGGAAAAAGAGTGTATATTTTACGATAGTTAAGATGTATAGCAGATATACAATACGTAAGAGATTGGGATGATAGTATGAGATTGAGAAATATACCGGGTGCGATCGAGGCGATACAGGAGAGTGAGTTTGTTGTTCAGGAGCCGGAGAAGCATAAAGGAAAGTGGCGGGATGTGTTTTTTCAGACGGGCCCTCTTCATATAGAAGTGGGCATGGGAAAGGGGCGATTCCTGATGGATATGGCCACACTACATCCGGATGTGAATTATGTGGGAATTGAGATGTATGACAGTGTGCTGCTTCGGGCGGTGCAGAAGCTGGAAGAGCTTACAGAAGCAGGAGATGGATTGCCGAATGTGAGGTTTATGCGGATGGACGCAAGACTTTTGCCGGAGGTGTTTGCAGCCGGGGAAGTGGATAAGATCTATTTGAATTTCTCGGATCCATGGCCGAAGTCGCGTCATGCAAAACGAAGACTTCCATCCAGAGAGTTTCTGGCCAGATATGATCAGATTCTGGCAAAAGAAGGCGTGGTGGAGTTTAAGACGGACAACAGGGGACTGTTTGATTTTGCATTGGAGGAAGTTCCGGAAGCAGGGTGGATATTAAAGGAATGTACATTTGATCTGCATCATGATGAGAAGATGCGTGAGGGGAATGTAATGACGGAGTACGAGGAGAAGTTTTCTTCCTTGGGGACGCCGATTTGCAAGTATGTGATTGGGCGGGAGAAATAAAAATTCAAAAATATATTGACAAGTATGGAATGTTTTGTTATAGTACATTTTGCGTTGAACAACGCATAGATGCGCGATTAGCTCAGCTGGCAGAGCACCTGACTCTTAATCAGGGTGTCCAGGGTTCGAACCCCTGATCGCGCATGAAACATCGTTTTCGTAGCCGTAGAAGCTGCGGGGGCGGTGTTTTTTTGATG
>JABUSW010000361.1 GCA_021443885.1 Blautia sp. | reverse complement strand
ATTCCGATATTTGCCTTTTCCGCCGGAACGAAACAACCGATCTGCGCCATCAGCACGATCAGGGCTGTCTGCCGCATATAGGTGGATTTGCCCGCCATATTAGGACCGGTAATGACAGAGATTCTTTTTTTGCCGTTGTTCAGAAACGTGTCATTGGCAATAAACATATCGTGTTCGATCATTTTCTCAACAACCGGATGACGCCCGTTTTTGATATCAATGATACCGCTGTTGTTTATTTTCGGACGGACATAATTATTCCTTGCAGATACCAGCGCAAGAGAAGCTAAGACATCCAGTGCCGCTATGGCTTTTGCAGTCTTTTGAATACGCAGTACTTCTGCGCCTACCGTATCGCGGACATCGCAAAACAGTGCGTATTCCAGAGCGTAAAGCTTATCCTCTGCTCCAAGAATCAGGTCCTCCAGTTCTTTGAGTTCCTGCGTGATATAGCGCTCTGCATTGGAAAGGGTCTGCTTACGTATGTAATGCTCCGGCACCAGTTCTTTGAATGAATTTGTAACTTCCAGAGAATAACCAAAGACACGGTTAAATTTGATCTTCAGATTTTTGATTCCTGTCTTTTCTTTTTCCCGGGCTTCCAGCTCCGATAACCATAGCTTCCCGTCTGTTCTGGAACGCCGGAACTGATCCACATCTTCATGGAATCCCTCCCGGATGATTCCGCCTTCTTTTTGTGCAATGGGAGGATCTTCGTTAATGGACTTCTGAATCAATGCTGTGATATCAGCAAGATCTTCCATTTCCGCATAGATTCTGCGAAGCAGCGGAGAATGGAAGTCGTTTAATATCCGTTTAATGTGCGGGATCATTTCCAAAGAAGAAGCAAATGCAATCATGTCCCTGGGGTTTGCTGACTGATAGCTGATACGGCTGATCAATCGTTCCATATCATAGATCGGATGCAGATATTCCCGCATCTCATCCCGCAGCATAGGGAATGCATTCAGTTCTTCCAATGCCTCCAGACGCTCTTCGATTTCATCCCCATGGATCAGAGGCTGCTCAACATAAGCACGAAGTGTACGCGCTCCCATAGCCGTTCTGGTTTTGTCTAATACCCAAAGGAGTGAACCCCTCTTTTGTTTTTCCCGTAAGGTCTCCACCAGCTCCAGGTTCCGCCGGCTGGAGCTGTCGATCAGCATGTACATCTCTGCATTATAAGGACGAATCGCGGTCATGTGAGACATATTCGTCTTCTGTGTTTCTTTCAGATATTGAAACAATGCGCCGGCAGCAATCACTGCACTGTCAAAATCGGAGATTCCAAGCCCGTCTAACGTACTGACATGGAAATGGTCCATCAGGCTTCTTTTGCAGGTTTCATCATCAAAATACCAGGTATCCAGGGAAAAAACACAGATCCCAAACCTGTTTTTCAAATCGGCAGTGTCAATTCCTCTCAGCAGAAAAGCATCATTGCAGATGATCTCCGCAGGAACGAATTTATTGATTTCATCCATAAGCTTTCCGGGTGTATCCAGTTCCGTGACAAAACAATCCCCGGTGGTAATATCTGCTGCAGCTAAACCAAAATGCTCCTCTATGGAAACGATGGCCATAAGATAATTGTTTTTGCTTTCATCCAGAGAAAGTGCATTCAGCGTAGTCCCCGGCGTCACTACACGAATGACTTCTCTTTTGACAAGACCTTTTGCCTGTTTTGGATCTTCTACCTGTTCACAGATCGCAACCTTATACCCTTTTTCGATCAATCTGGTTATATAGGTTTCCGCAGCATGAAACGGAACACCGCACATCGGCGCCCGTTCCTCAAGCCCACAATCTTTACCGGTTAACGTGATCTCCAATTCTTTGGTTGCCAGTAACGCATCCTCAAAGAACATTTCATAGAAATCCCCAAGACGGTAAAACAGGATACAGTCCTTGTATTCTTCTTTCGTCTTCAGGTATTCCTGCATCATCGGCGAAATTGCCATATCCTCATTCCTTCCTATTGCAGGGGATCTACCCGGGTGCCCAGGTAGTAGAATCCTTTGCACTCATCCAAATGTACATTGACGTATTTTCCTTCTAAATCAGGAGTTGCCGGAAAATGAACCAAAAGATTATACTGTGTTCGTCCCGTGAAAATCCCGGGGTCCTTGCTTTCTGTTTCCACCAGAACCTCCTGTACTGTCCCAACAAAACGGGATGATATCTCTCTTCCTTTTTCCTGCACAGTGGATAGGAGTCTTTGAAACCGCTCTTTCACAACCGCTTCCGGTATCTGATTCTCCATCTTCGCAGCGGGAGTTCCGGTTCGCTTCGAATATATAAAAGTAAAAGCTGTATCAAAACCTGCTTTGTTCACAACATCTATCGTTTCCAGAAAATCCTCTTCTGTTTCCCCCGGGAACCCCACAATAATATCCGTAGTTAAGGATATATCCGGAATCGCTTTTCGAATTTTTTCCACCAGGGACAGATATTTTTCCTTATCGTACCTGCGATTCATTTCTTTTAATATACGGCTGCTTCCGGATTGCATAGGTAAATGAAGATGATGGCATACCTTTTTGCTTTTTGCCATATATGCAATCAGTTCATCCGACAGGTCTTTCGGATGCGATGTCATAAAGCGGATCCGTTTCAGCCCCTGCACAGCTTCCACCTTCTCCAGAAGCTCTGCAAAAGAAACCGGATTCTCCAGCGTCTTGCCATAGGAATTTACATTTTGCCCAAGAAGCATTACCTCTGTAACCCCATCTTTTACAAGGCGGGTCACCTCTTCAACGATCGCTTCCGGTTCACGGCTGCGTTCCCGGCCTCTTACATAAGGAACAATACAATAACTGCAGAAATTGTTGCAGCCAAACATGATATTAACGCCGGATTTGAAATCATAATTCCGTTCTGCCGGAAGATCTTCTACTATTTTATCCGTACCTTCCCAGATCTCGATGACCTGCTGCTCCCCGGTCATCATATGATAGAACAGTTCCGCAAAGCGGTAAATATTATGCGTACCAAAGACAAGATCCACGAACCTGTAGTCATTGCGGATCTTGTTTACCACATGCTCTTCCTGCATCATACATCCAAACAGAATGATTTTTTTCTCTTTCTTTTGTTTTTTCATGTTATGGAGAAGGCCAAGCCTTCCATAAACCTTCAGGTTCGCATTCTCACGAACCGTACAGGTATTGTAGATAACGATGTCCGCATCTTCCGTTTCTATTCTCCGGTACCCAATCTCGTCCATGATACCGGCGATTACTTCCGATTGCTTCTCATTCATCTGACATCCAAAGGTTGTCAGACAATAAGTATTATGGGATGGATCCTTCCGGTATAATTCTTTGCATTTTTCAATATAGAAGTACTGTCTGGCCGTATCCTCTTTCGGAATCTCCCCGGCAATGTTGATTTCTTCTGATTCTAACCTGTTAAACATAACGAAATCCTCTTTCTTAAGCGCACAAAATACAACCCCAGAAGCAATACTTTTGGGGTTGTATAACTACATGCGTTTATTCTAACTGATTTCCTGCCTTTTGTCCATAGACACAAAGCTTAATTTGTACCGATCGGAATCTCATTACGGACATGACTGGTATGAGAGTAATCGTCAAAACGCTGCTTCTTGTTATAAAATGTTAGCTTTGCCTGAGGGCTTTCCTGATTCAGGATGACATTTGCACTTGCAATGGAAGATGGGTTTAACCCAAATTGAGGTGAGTTCTTGTTGGAAATCGTAACATTTCCGGAATCCTTCTGAATAGAGGACAGATAATATCGAAGGGTCGGCAGTTCATTTACTTCGTATTTTCCGGCCGGCATATTTGTGATCGTTCCACTTAATGCTGCCCATCCGTCTGCATCAACAGAATAGCTGCCCTGTTCAAATTCAAGTGTCAGCGAATAGCTTCTTTCTTTTCCGTTTGTATCGGTCCCTGCAACCAAAAACTGAAAACAGGGATTTCCATGTGCCCAGATAATCTCATTCTGCTGAATCTTTTTTGTGATGGTGAGTTTTGCTGTAATATCATCCGGTGCCGGTTCCTCCTGGATCAGGACTTCTTTTTCCGCTGCATTACTGTCGGTTTTATTGGCTGTTACCGTTACATTGTATGTCTTGGTATCCAGTTTATAACCATCCGGCGCCGTCTTTTCTTTCACCGTATACTTTCCGGGTATCAATGCGTTAAAACGGATGATTCCTTTGTCGTTGGTAGTTCCTTTTGCAATCACGGTATTGGCTGCATAAACCTGGTATCCACCGGACCGAAGGTTTTCGGCTGCCCGAAGCTCGTATTCCGCTCCTTTTATCAAGCTACCGGTTTTGGAATCTTTCTTGGTAAGCAGCAGAGAACCTTGCGGCTGCACATACATTGTCAATTTCACCTCACCCGGTTCTCCCTGAAACACACAGGCTCCAAAGTCCTGCAGGTCACCGTTGAACTGCTTGCTGGTATCCATCAGAATAAAGCTGATTGGTTTTGCCAGCATCTGGAATGTTGCGCTTTTGTCCTTTAAGCTGGTTGCCGGGAAAATCACACGGAAACGGGCGCCTGCCTTCAGTTTGACCGTATCTTCTTTTCCACCGACCCGTGGATTTGAAATTCCTCGCGACTGATAATCCTCTTCACTGGTCCAATAAAGCAGCTGCCAGTTATCGGTACTCTTCCTGGAAATGGAAATTCCGTTGCTGTCCAATGATTTGTCTACAACTTCGATTACGCGTGTAACATAAAAACCGTTGTTGTAATCATCCCAGATGTAGGTATGAGAGGAAGGCTTCTTGGTATAGAGGATCAGATTTGTCTGCAGATTGTCCGTAGTAACCGTCTCATTAGATTTGTTTGTGGATTTCAGCTTTGTAGATGTATGAGAGGGAAGATCCATGGATGTCAGTTTGTTTATAAACTTGTTCAGTCCTACATGCTCCACTTCGGCAGTCGTTGCCTTTCCCACATCTCCGCTGTATATTTTCGATAATGCAAGGTGCGTGAAGATAAAACGATTTTCATCCTTGCTCCAGTCAATGTGACTGCATGTCGGATCGAAGGTTTCTGTGATATCTCCAGGTCCGCCATAACCGTAGTATAGTATCTTCTTCAGATTTGCATTGGTAATGGCAACCATGGTTTCGTCCTCAATGGTTCCGCTGGGCGGATCCGCTTTCGATGCATTCAGGCAGTAAATGACAGACTTTTTTTCATCACCATTGTAGTTTATGTAGGTAATGGTTCGATAAGAGGTGGCAACTCTGGTGCCGTTTCCGGATACATCGTTTGCTTTTGTCCAGACTTCGTCACAATAAATCCGTTGTCCTGTCTGAAACTTATACTGATTGGGGGATACTGCAAATAATGCAATTTCGTCTTCTGAAGACCTTGCTGCAAATGTTGAGATCTGCTGCTCTTCCGGCAGATACGGTTCATCCAAAGCAGCAAACGCAATGGTTTCTCCATCTTCCATTTCATCCAGTAATTCCATGGATTCTTCATCTTCTGCCAGAAACTGATCAACATTTTCTTCGTTGATGGTCAGGATCTCAACGGAATCCGGCACTTCCTCTGCTCTGTTGGTACCGGGTTCTTCATCTTCCGGTGTATATACTTCTTCATCATCAAAATTTTCAACTTCTGCAGGTTCCTGAATTTCTGTATCAATATAATTGCTATCATCTTCGGAATATGTATACTCCGGATCCTCCTCTGACTCATAACTTTCCGCACCCTGCTCATAGGCTCCTGTATCGGAAAAAGCATCGTCATGCCCGGAACTTTCGGATTCTGTGTTTTCGGCGGGTACTGAAGGTATATCCGATATAAAGTCTTCCATAAAGGAATCCTCTTCTACGTTCTCCACATTCTCCTGCACAGCAGAATTGCTTTGTTCGATACCAGATTCTGCCAAGGATAACACGCTGCCGGAAAGTGCCAATACAATGATCGCAAATACCGTAATGAGTGATACAATTCTTTTTCTCATGAATCTTTCTCCTTTCTGCCTTTCCGTATAACAGGGTACGTAATCAAAATAATACTTGACAATAATATCGTTATGTAAACGATTATATTCGTATCATCGCCGGTTCTTACCGATCCTGTTGTATAGGATTGTGATACGAATTGTGAATTCCCCGGATTGCTCAGAGATGGTACCGGTGTCACTTCCTCCCTGGAAACAGAGAAGATCCAACGAACGGAAGAATTACGAAGTGCATATGTGTTATCCAGTTCAGCTGGTACCGTCAGCTTGAACTTCAAATCACTCTTTTGATTTGCTGAAACCTTACACAGAATATGATCCTTCATCAAAGAGTTCCCTGCAAGATTCCCGATATAGATCAACTGATCTCCCAGATACATCTTAAAGCCTATTTTAGAAAGCAATTCTTTCTGCGCAATGGTGGCATCCGGAAGCTCCGCACGAAACATGATCTTGATATCCATATCCGAATCGTTTTCAATACTCACAGAATCTTCCAGTTTGTCTCCCGGCATCATTTCATCAAAATTGCAGAAAAAATTATCCGGAACCGTAAAAAGCTTACCGGCATCTCCATCGAATTCCAGCTGCAGATTCAGTTCTTCTCGTTTTCCCAGCACAGTTCCGTTATTTTCATGTACACAGATCTGGATTTCCTCATCGCCCCACGGTTTGTCCGTGGTAAAATCCGGTTTAAAGTTTTTGGCCTGAATGGCTTCGGCTTTGATTTCAAGAGACAAATGCTGATTTTCATATGACTGATTCCAGCTTGCAGGAATTCTCAGATGCGTGAACAGATCAACCGATTCCCCTCTTGTAAGTCTTCTCATCAGATAATAATAGTCACCGATTTTGATCCATTCCTCTGAGATGCCGATAATATCCTTCTCTGAGAGTCCTTTCAGCTCCTCCCCCGGGTTCTGGAATAAAAGCTTTACACGAACCCAGCAATCATTGGCATAATTGGTTATTCTCGGTATTTTTGAAATGGTATCTCCCGGCATAACGATTTTATTATTCTGATAGCTTACTTCTTTCTCCTCGCAGATCTCGTACTCCTTCAGATCAATATTGATATCACCAAAAACGAAGGGGTTTGTGACACTTACTTCGTCGATCATTTTTCCATAAGTTATGATTCCGGTAACTGCAACAATCAGAAAGGATGCCATGAACAATGACAGCAATCTGTGTTTCTTATAAAGTTTCATACATATCTCCTTTCCTTATTTGCTTATTGGAGTTGTATAGTACGTCCATGCTTTCTGGTAGTCTGTAAAATCATCTGCCTGTACCGATTCTTCATAGACGTCCATCACAAATTCAGAAGGGTTGATTGCATCATTTATATCAAGTTTGGCGGAAATGATCTGAATCTGTTCAAACAAAGCCGTCGTACACGCTCCCGGCTGCAGCACCGGTTTGTAATAATAAAAGTCGTCAGATGATGAATAAACCCAATTTGTCTGATCCATACCAATATACTTTAAAGCATTTTTGAACACGGAATCTGATACGCTTACCCGGACCCGGACATAACATGGTACACTCTTGTCTGAAGCTGCGTTT
>JABUSW010000140.1 GCA_021443885.1 Blautia sp. | reverse complement strand
AAGAAGAGCTGCTCTCCGCTGAATATTTCCGTCAGCATGGTATAATCGATCATGACACTTCCGATCAGCAGATCCGATTTCCCCTTGATCGCATGGCGCATATTGGAGTTGATCAGGAGAAAATCATCTGTATCCAGATGCACATTTGCAGTTTCAAACTCTACCACCAGAGAGCCTTCCAGGACATAGAGAATCTCTATGTCCTGATGGAAATGCATTGGTGTGTTTTTTTTCGAAGAAAACTGACACCTTACAATGTTTTCGTATTTCATGCATTATCTTTCCTTATCAAAGTATTTCTGCAACAGAACCGCTCCAATAATAATCGCACCTTTTACCGCGCTTACAAGGAAGGATGGAACTCCTAACAGGTTCATCATATTGTTGATCAATCCAAGCGTCAGCGTTCCAAGTACCGTTCCCAGAATCTTTCCGCGGCCGCCTGCCATGGATGTTCCGCCGATCACAACCGCTGCAATGGCATCCATTTCGTATGAGCTTCCGGAAGATGCGGAGTTCATGCTGCCGAGACGAGCCGCCTCAATAATGGAAGCAAGCGCTACCAGAACCCCTGAGATCGCATAGGTTTTGATTTTGATCTTCGCCACCGGAATACTGGACAGCTGTGCCGCTTTCTCATTGCTTCCCACTGCGTAAATATAACGCCCTGTCGGCGTCTTTGCTGCAAAAAGACCGATCACAACACAAAGGATCAACCAGTAAATAATGATCATGGATACTTTGCCCCCGATCTTCGTGTTGGAGATTGCAATAAATGCATCCTTCGCATCGCCTGCCGCCTTGATTCCGCCACCGTCAAAGAAATACTGGGATAAAGAGCGGTATATGCTCATGGTTCCCAAGGTAACGATGAATGCCGGAATCCCGCATTTCGCAATCATAACACCGGAGAGAATCCCGGTGAGCAGCCCGAAAACAATAGCCGAAAGAATGGCCAGAGGAATGCTTCCGGTGGAATTCAGCACGGTCAGCGCCAGAAGACCGGAAGCCGCCAGCTGGGAGCCTACGGAAAGGTCAATGCCTCCGGTAATGATGATCAGCGTCATGCCAAGGGCAATAATACCAATAATGGAATAATTCAGGAACAGGTTCAGAATGTTTCTTACATTCAGAAAGGTTGTTCCCTTCAGACATGTTGTGATAATGAACAGTGCAACCAGAGCCACAACCACACTATACTCACTTAAAAATTTCTTCATATCAAAGCTTTTCTTTGTATTCACAGCGTACCTCCTGTTGCTACCACCATAATATTCTCTTCCGACAACTCATCCCGTGCAAACTCTTTGCGCACTTCCCCGTGGAACATGACATAAACCCGGTCACTCAGCATCATGATCTCCTGGGCTTCGCTGGAAAGCACCACAAAGCTGGTTCCCTGTGCAGCCAGTTCCATAATGATGTGATAGATTTCAAGCTTTGCGCCAATATCCACGCCCTGTGTCGGATTGTCCAGAATGACCAGTTCCGGCTTCGGTCCCAATGCCTTAGCCAGCACTACCTTCTGCTGATTACCGCCGGACAAAGACAAAATACTGTCCTCCAGATCTGCCAGCTTAATGTTCAGCTCTTTTACATATTTTTCATTATTCTCACGCTGTCTTCCGGAATGGATGAACAGCCCGTTCTTCAGTTCCTTCAGGATCGCAAGAGACATGTTTTCGGAGATAGACATATCCTTAATGATTCCATTCTCCTTACGGTTTCTTGGAACATAGCAGATCCCCATGGACTTTGCCTGGGTAGTCGAATTCATACGAACCGTTTTCCCATCGATGGTAATATTTCCGGTATATCCTTTTTTATTGCCATATACAGTTTCAAACAGCTCACTTCGTCCATCGCCAAGAAGTCCCGTTACACCTACGATCTCTCCCTTTCGTACCTTCATATTCACGTGGGAATAGGTCCGATCCAGGCACAGATCCTCAATGGACAGAATCGTTTCTCCAATGTTTCTCTTTACATATATGTCATCATATTTCAGTTCACGACCAACCATATGACGAGCCAGAACATTTTCGGTGATCTCCGGGCTCATGGTTCCGGTCTCAACCACTACGCCATCCCGCATGATGGTGAAGCTGTCGCAGATCTCCACAACCTCGTTCAATTTGTGGGAAATAAAGATCAGGCTGACACCTTTGTCCCGCAATGAGCGCATAATTTCAAAAATATAGGCGATCTCCACATCCGTCAACGCAGTGGTAGGTTCATCCATAATGATTATTTTCGCATCTTTTAACAGAGCTCTTGCAATCTCAATGATCTGTTTATGGGACGCATTCAACTCTCCCACTTCCATATCTGCATCCAGCTCTACATTCATTTTTTTCAAAATCTCATTTGTTTGATTGCGCATCGAAGCACGATCTGCAAACAACCCGTTCTTCGGCATGTTTCCCAGAAACAGGTTCTCCGCAATGCTCAGGTCGTTCACCAGCGCAAGCTCCTGGTGAATAAACGCGATTCCGGCTCCATCCGCCACCCGGATCGTTCCACTGTCATATGGCAGAATCCCGGACAGAATATTCATCAGGGTTGATTTTCCAGTACCATTCTCTCCAAGGAGTGCATGAATACTTCCAGGCTGCAGTTGAAAATCCACCGATTTCAGGACCTGGTTTTTTCCAAAGGATTTACAAATTCCCTGCATGTTTACCAGATAATTCTCCATCCCGTTCTCTCTCCCTTCTATCGAATAAAGCAGGTATCCACATATTGCATGCAGATACCTGCCAGTCACTCAGTTTGCTTTATTCCTGCTTATCTTAGTATGGAGAATTCTCGTCAAGGAAATCTGCAACGTTGTCTTTCTTAACGATGGTTGTTTCTTTTACAGTTTCTGTTTCAACTTCTTCGCCATTGAGAATCGCAACTGCAAGATCTACAGCATCTCTCATCATCATCGGGCTGTATGTTGCAGAAAACAGAGCGATGTCTTCGTTGGCATCGATCTCCTGGAAATAGGACTGTGCACCGCCGCCGCCGGACATCATCTTGATATCGGTTCTTCCCTGTTCCGCAATTGCCTGCAGGAATCCGATGGAGGATTCATCGTCGATGGAGAAGATCGCATCGATCTGCGGATTTGCTGTCAGAAGGTCGGTTGCTGCAGTAAGGCCCTGTTCCTGAGAGAAGCCTTCTGCAGTAAAGTCTACCAGCTCGATCTCCGGATATTTCTCAGCCATAACTGCCTTGAAACCATCCACGCGTTCTGTACTTACAGAACCGGAGCTGGGAACGTTTTCAACTGCAACGATACCTGCACCGCCAAGTGCTTCGCCGATCTCAACCGCACTTGCCTCGCCCATGCTGCCATTATTGCCGGCGATAAATGCTGTATAGTTGTCGATCTTGCGGTCGAATACTACCAACGGAATGTTCTCATCCAGAATTGCCTGTGCTGCTACCGATACTTCATCGTTCTGCGGAAGCATAACAACTGCTGCACATCCTGCTGCAAGAGCATCTTCGATGTTGTTTGCCTGGTCGTTTACGTTTTCAGAATGATATGTTTTGTAATCAAGCCCAAGCTCTTCGCATCTCTGTTCTGCATAATAAGTCACACCTGCCATCCAACCGTGTTCTGCCGCCGGCGCGATGATTGCGATCTGTCCCAGATCTTCAGCCATAACTGCTGTTCCCATAAGCATCGATGCACCGATTGCTGCACCTGCCATGATTGAAAGTGTTCTCTTTTTCATTTCCTGTTTCTCCTCTCTCTGAAACCATTTGTGGTTAGGGATCCCAAAATGTCTGTGCAGCATTCAATAAATCGCAAATCTATAAGAAGCTTCGCGGACGAACTACGCAGAAGTTTTCAGGCACTCCCCTTATATGTTTTACTCAGCAGAAAACATTTCCTCTGCACAAGCAAAAACCTTTGTTATTCTTCGGAATTCTCTGCTTCCCGTTTCCTTTTGGCCTTATTCCAGAACCATTCTTACGCCGCCATAGATTCCGGCATTGTTGCTAAGGGTGGCAGCCTTGAATTCTGTCTCTCTGGATGCATGGAATGCATACTGACGGAAATACTTGCGAACAACTTCCATCAGAATATCTCCGGCCTTTGACAAACCGCCGCCAACTACGAAAGCTTCCGGATTTACAACACATGCAATGGATGCCAGGCCTTTTCCAAGGAGCTGTCCAAACTGTTCTACAACTGCCAGCGCTGCTGCATCATCTTCTTTTGCGCAGTCAAAGACATCCTTAGCTGTCAGTTTCTCAAAAGAACTCAGCTTGGTTTCCTGTCCTTCATGGGCTGCAAGATATCTCTTTGCCAGGGTCACAACACCGGTTGCAGAGCCATACTGTTCCAGACAGCCTTTTTTTCCGCATCCGCACTGTTCTTCTTCATCATCCAGCATCGGGATATGTCCGATCTCACCGGCCGCACCGGTTGCGCCTGCAAGAATATGTTCATTGATGATGATACCGCCGCCGACGCCGGTTCCAAGAGTAACCATTACAATGTTTTTGTAGCCGCGGCCGCCGCCCTGCCACATTTCTCCAAGAGCTGCTACATTGGCATCATTGCCGGCCTTTGTTTTCAGTCCTGTCAGGGTCTCCATTCTCTGAGCCACATTAAAGATATCCCATCCAAGATTTACACATTTGTAAACCGTTCCATCTGAGCCAACCGGGCCCGGAACTCCAATACCGATTCCTTCTACATCAAGCTTGGAGATTTCTTTTTCTGCCAGCTTCTTCTCGACTGCTGCTGCAATATCCGGAAGAATATTCTCTCCATCGTTTTCGGTTCTTGTAGGGATCTCCCATGTATCAAGAAGATCACCATTTGTTTCAAAAAGGCCCATTTTTACTGTTGTTCCGCCAAGATCTACACCAAATGCATATTTTTTCATGTCCGTTCTCCATTCCTTCGTTTTTTGATGATACCATTGTAGTAAATATTCTTCAGAACTACGCCTCTTCTATTATTGCATTTCCAACGAAAAATTGCCGCATCTTATTTCGGAGTTGTTATTTTCATAACAATACACAAATATCATATATGAAAATTTAACATCATTGCGCAGCTTTTCCACAATTTTTCTTTCATGATACGTAAGAACCGATCATACAACTGCAAAGAGTACCTCATTGATGTTTTTGATGCTATTGATTATAACATATCGCCATCGCAATTTGGACAATATTTTTGTGTTTTTGATCTGTTTTTTTGCCCATATTTTTTATTGTACCCTATGGATAACCGGGATTTCTTATGATAAAATCAAACAAAATTTAACGTATTCCCCGGAGGTATCATTATGATTCGCGTAACTGTATGGTATGAATATACGCAAGAGGCAGGCATCTTTCCCGAACATCTGAAGGATCAGATGCCGGCAGAAGAATTTGAAAACTTCAAAAACTTTCTGAACACATGCAAAGATAAGATCAAAGCAGTTTATCCGGAAGGTGTTACCGGTGCTGTTGTAAATCATCTGCAAACGTGTGAAGATATGAAGATCACCCATGTCAACCAGTATATGGATCAATGCGGTCTCCCGGATGAGCTCCTGAATAACACGGATGTCCTGATCTGGTGGGCACACGTTTCCCACGATATGGTTCCGGATGAGCTGGTCAAAAAAATCGTTGAACGTGTTCACAGAGGAATGGGCTTCATCGCTCTTCACTCTGCTCACAAATCCAAGCCCTTCACAGAGCTTCTCGGAACAAGCGGAACACTGAAATGGAGAGAAGGAGATTTCTGCCGTGTCTGGAACATCCATCCGACACACCCCATTGCACAGGGAATTCCGGAATATTTCGAACTGGAACCGGAGGAAATGTACGGGGAACCTTTCGATATCCCCACCCCTGAAGATACCGTATTCTTAAGCTGGTTCCGGGGCGGCGAATTGATCCGCAGCGGTTGTACATGGACCCGGGGCTACGGAAAAGTCTTTTATTTCCAGCCCGGCCATGAGACCTATCCCACCTATCACAACGGATATGCGCTTCGCATCATTGAGAATGCCGTACGATGGGCTGCCCCGGTTCTGTGGAGAACCGACATGACCTGCCCCAACACCAAAGCATTAGAAGATTAATTGCAGCTGCGCATCAAACGTGCGTATGGATCGTTACGCTGCAATGCATTTTCCACAATCCAGCTGACATGCAAAATAAAAGAATGCTCCGAACGGCCGATTCTCATCGATCCATCCGGAGCACTCTTTTTTATATAGGCTATATTATTCTGTCACCTGCGAAAGGATCGTGTCTTTCGCAGAGATAAAATACTGTCCCATCCCAGGAATATGTTTTGCAAAAGCAGGTCCTTGCATATGTGCCATGAAATCCTCTTTCGACTCCCAATGAGAAACATATACAACACGTCCCTCATCTTCCGGATCCACATAAATGTTCATGTCTATGCATCCTTTGTCTTTCTTCGCATCTTCCACAAAGGCTTTTGCCAAAGGGAGGTACGCCTCCCTGTTATTTACCTGGTCGTCATTCATTACGAGTACCATACTGCATCCTCCATTTCGAATTATGCATTGATATTCGCATCAAAATCCTTAATTCTTTCCTTCATTTTCTGATCCAGCATCTCTTTGTTCGCAATGATCTTCGGAGCACAAACTGCACCAAATCCCTGGATCTCGGTTGTATGTTCCCGAAGTCCTGCAAAGGTTCCTCTGGCTCTTGCCTGCTGTGCTTCCGAGAATTCCACACTGACTTTGTCGCCATCTACCACCAGTTTTCCTTCAATACCACAAACCGGACATTCTACCGTTGTCGTTCCATTCAATGTAATGATATCCTGGTGGCAAACCGGGCATACACCCATTCCTTTCGGATTCCAGTATTCCACATCCACTTTTTCAAAAGGTCCTACCCCGTCAACCTTCGAATACTCTGCACAGGTACGTTTTCCAATCTCATGCATATCGCTGATAAGCTGTTCATCCAGATACGGATTTCCAATATGTCCCATGTAATTTGCACGATAGTTGGAAACCACACTCATCATAGCAGAGATACCGAACAGATGAAGGGAGCAGTTACCCATGGATACCCAGTTGTCTGTAATCGCTCCGCCTACAGAAATGTAGGATACGGTACGTCTTCTCAGGCGCTCGATGGGGAAATCATCTGCATTTCCGGGAGCAGTTCCTTCACGTCTCTTGTCAAGTACCCAGTTGATCGCAGATACATCATGACGGCAGGAGAAACGGTCTACAAAGTTTTTGAACTGTCCAACCGGCTGCAGTGTATAAACCGGGGCCGCAACGATGACTGCATCTGCTTCACGAACAGCATCCTCCACCATCTGGAAGTCATCTTTTACGATACACTGGTTGTCTTTTCCTTTTTCCAGAGCTGTAGAACAGGCTCCACATCCGATACAACGATCGATGGTTAATCTCTGTGTGTTGATAAACTTAATTTCCGCATCCGGAAATGCTTCTTTTGCTCCCCAGAGAGCTTCCTTACAAAGAATGTCGCAGTTAGCGCCTTTTTTCCCAAATGATAAACCTAATACTTTCATGTTTGTCATCCTTTCCAAATGAAATTTTGTTGTCTTTCTTGCTTT
>JABUSW010000243.1 GCA_021443885.1 Blautia sp. | reverse complement strand
GCTTCTTCATGGAGAACCGTTGCCCCCATATAGGAAAGCTCACGAAGCTCACGATATGTAATCGTTTCAATCGACTCCGGGTTCTCTACGATACGCGGATCTGCAACAAGGAAGCCGGATACGTCTGTCCAGTTTTCGTATAAGTCTGCCCGGATCGCCCTTGCCACCAGCGAACCGGTCACATCCGATCCCCCTCTGGAGAAAGTCTTCACCGTTCCTCCGGAGGTTGCCCCGTAAAATCCCGGAACAACTGCTTTTTCACAATTCGAAAGTCTGGCAGACAGCAGTTCATTTGTTGCTTCCATATCAAATATGCCTTTTTTATCAAACCGAATGACATCTGCGGCATCTACAAACTCATATCCCAGATAATACGCCATAATCTTTCCGTTCAGATACTCACCACGCGACGCTGCATATTGAGCACCGGCTTTATTCTCAAAATCATTGCGGATAATCTTAAACTCTTCTTCCAGAGAAAGCCCCAGATTCAGGCCACGGATAATTTCGTAGTAACGTTCTTTGATAGCTTTTAATTCATTGTCAAATTTTTCTCCATTTTCCGCCATATCATAACAATGATAAAGCATATCCGTTACCTTTGTATCACCATCAAATCGTTTACCGGGAGCAGATGGAACCACATATCTTCGATTCTCATCTGCGCGGATAATATCCCCAACCTTTTTGAACTGCTCTGCGTTTGCGAGCGAACTACCACCAAACTTCACAACTTTTTTCATCTTTACTCCTCACTCTATCCCAAAAGATCTTTCCCAGAACCACAATTGTATATTTTAGTGAAAAAACTCTGATTTTACAAGTGTTTCTTTCATTATTTTAAAAAATATGATTTCCGGAAGAATACGGATTCACTTCCATCACATGAAGAACCCGGTCCTGCACCCGAAAACGGATATCCTGCTCACCAAACGGCATTCCATATACTCGTTCAGGATCATCCTGATAACGTGGTCTTGGATCCGAAGTCAGCACATCCAGCAAGGCCTCCCGAAGCGGGACAGGGACTCTCTCCAAAAGTTCTTCCGGAAATACAACCTTCAACCCGGTTTCTTTGATCCGTTCCGAAAAACCGGCAACCGCAGACGGATGGCTGTCAAACGCAGGCAAATATGGTTTTATATCATAGATCGGCGTATTATCCATCAGATCGACTCCTTCTACGTATAAAACCGGTCCGAGCCTGGCATCGATTTCTATCTTTCGCAGTTTTACACAAGACAGCCCGATTGGATTTGGCCGAAATGGAGAACGCGTGGAAAACACTCCCTTTCTCGTATTTCCTCCCAGTCTTGGGGGGCGAACCGTAGGAGACCATTGTTCTCTAACCGTTTCGGAAAACTCCCAAAGAAGCCAAATGTGAGAAAACTCATCAAGTCCGCGAAACGCTTCCTCTCTGCGATATTCCGGTTCCATAATAATTTTTCCTGGCAAAGAATCAATACATCCGCTTTGATGCGGTATGCCAAACTTTGTGGGAAAAGCGGTTCGGATATGAGCAATGCACTTAATACTTCTTTCTGACCGGCAGCCACCCTGGCATTTTCTATATGATCTCACGTCTATTTACTCCTGTTCCAACAGTGTGACCGCATTATGCAGCCTCTCATAAAACTGTTCGTAAAAACTTCGGGCTGCATCATAGGGTTTTATGTAAAACAAATTCAGAATATACAGATTCAGATTGCGGATCAGATCTTCATCCTCTGTTCCATGCAAAATCTCCTGAACATCCAGCAGAAAATAATGCCAGTCCGCAACAAACGCTTCGTAATGAGCCAGATTCGGTGTATCGATCCATTTTCTTACTTTGATTTTGCTTCTGTTGGTCTTTTTGCATTCATGGGTCTGCAGAAAGTAGCGGAAGCCTCCATTCTCATAACTGCGTCCCAATGGAAATAAGCGACAGATTCCGGGGCGATAAGGATGTATGCTGCATCGGCCAGCCTCTGTCAGGTAAATGCATCTCTCGCCCATCCCCTCAGTCATTTTCAAATGCGGAAGTATGTTTCCATCACAGATGCCGAACTCCAGGGATTCCTCCAACAGCATCTCCATGGTTTTCCCAAGACCGTGACATAAGCGAAACACATCATAAGGATCCAGAATCACGGTATCTCCCATCCCCTGACAGCAGTCACAGCATCCGACACAATCCTGACAGTCTGCTTTCACCATATCATTTGCTTCATATAGCTTTCCATCCGATATATCTTCCAGCTTAACGTTTCTGCGCATAACACCACTCCCTTTCAAAGTAAAGTTAATCTTATCATAATTCTTCTCGAAATAGCAAGAAAAACAACAGGTCCAAAAGCATCCTTTTCTGACCGTTTTGCTTGTAAAAAACCATTCCCGGTGCTATGATATGCCATGAAAGGATGTGTGTAAATCCATGTATTATTTTATAGTGAATCCCAATTCCAGAAGCGGCAAAGGAGGTATTCTTTGGAATACTCTGCAGGAAGAACTGGACAGAAGAAGTATCGCTTATGAATACTATATGACAGAGTATGTCGGCCACGACCAGAAGCTGGCTGCAAAAATCACAGCCAATGCCAGTGCCGATCATCCGGTTCATCTGATTGCAATGGGCGGTGATGGTACTGTTTCCGGTGTATTAAGCGGTATCCGCAATCCGGATTATATCACCTTCGGCTTTATTCCTTCCGGATCCGGCAATGATTTCTGCAGGAGCATGCATATTCCCGGGGATCCCATCCAGGCTCTGGATTGCATACTGAAAGAAGAAAAAATATGTCATCTTGACATTCCTGAAATAACATATGGAAAGAACGCTCTGAAATTCGGAATCAGTGCCGGAATGGGGTTTGATGCAGCTGTATGTCAGGAGGTTGCTTCTGCTCCGGCCAAAAGAGTCCTGAACAAAATCGGGCTTGGAAAACTGGTGTATGTCGTCATTGCATTAAAACAGATCCTTACCATGTCTCCGGAACCAATGCGGATCTGTCTTGACAAAGACCGTATTCTTTCCTTTGAAAAGGTATATTTTTGTGCTGCAATGAACCAGCCATACGAAGGGGGGGGATTTAAGTTCTGCCCGGATGCACTTCCGGATGACGGCTTATTAGACCTCATTGTCGTGGAAGGGCTCAGCAAATGGAAGCTTCTGTTCTGCCTTCCTACTGCCTTTAGCGGGAAACATACACGTTTCAAAGGAATACACATTTTACGCTGCAAGGAGGTGGAAATGACATCTGCTGTCCCTCTCTCCATTCATGCAGATGGGGAACCCCTTGGCCGTCAGAATAAAATTTTTATAAAATTCGAAAAAAACTCTTTAAAAATCGTAACATCTGTGTTATAGTTTGAGCGTTTAGAATCCTCTTTGAGATTTGCGATTTAAATGAAGGAGTCGTTTTATGAAAGCAGTTTATCAAAGGTATAAACACGGTCTTGTCATTCTTCTGTTTTGTGGTTTATATCTGTTATTGTTTTCCTGGCTTGAAACAAGGCCGGTTCATGGCTACCACATTATTCATACCGTATTCGATGATATGATTCCGTTTTGTGAGTACTTTATCATCCCTTACCTGCTTTGGTTTCCATATATGATTCTTGCGATCCTTTACTTTGTATTTTTCAATAAGAATATACACGAATACTGGCAGCTGTGTTTTAATCTGATCATGGGAATGACTGTTTTTCTGATCGTATCGTTCCTGTATCCGAATATTCAGCTGCTGCGTCCGGCGGTTTTCCCGCGGGATAACCTGTTTACCGATGCAGTCCGGCTGCTGTATCAGACAGATACGCCGACGAATATTCTTCCCAGCATTCATGTATTCAACTCACTGGCCATTCATATGTCCTTATCCAATTGTGAGGCCTTAAAAAACAGAAGAGTTCTTCAGAATACATCTCTTATTCTGACTTTACTGATCATTCTTTCTACAATGTTCTTAAAGCAGCATTCTGTGATCGATGTGTGTCTGGGGGCAACAATGGCATTGTTTGGTTACGTTGTTTTTTATCCCGGCAGAGAACCCCGCCCCGCTATGCAGCATGGCTATGTACATTCCAAAAAGAGCAGCCGGAATCATATTCGGTTTAACCATTGAATATAGCATGAAATGAATAAGACCAGATATTCCCGCTAGAGAATATCTGGTCCGTTTTTTAGTTAAACCCATATAGTTTCTGAGAAATCTTATAGGCGAGGACAGACATCTTTCTGCCGCCCCTGCCAGGAAGATTCATGACCCTGCCGAACAGGCTGTGTCGGAGCTGTCTGTACAATCCGAAATTCTGTTTCTTGATATACTGCAGCAATTCTTTTTTCTTTTCCAAAGCCTCGTCTGTTTTCGCACGGATCAGCATAATTGAGGATACGGTAGTGATAATATCCAGATAGCTGAACATATATTTCCGAAGTCCTTTGTTAGTGAATTTCGTTTTTGTATAGACATCCACCATCAACCGGTTCACCGTCAGCTGCTGGTCGATCCGTCGAATCATCACCGCTTCATTAACAGACTGATCATCCCTGCCAATAAAATAGTGATAAAAATTCACATCCACATAGTACATATTCTGTACCAGCGGAAGCGGTTCAAAGGCAAACAGATTGTCCACATAAAAAGTATGCTTCGGGAGTTCCATTTTACTTTCTCTGAGAAGCTCCGTACGATAGATCAGGGAATGCATCAGCAGATATTTGCCTTTCGGCAAATGGTGAATCTTCTCCCAGCCAAAGAACTCTTCAATCGGGAAACAATGACGGTACTGCATAACTTTTTTTCTGGTAGCGCCCTGTTTATCATACACATAATTGCTGATCAGAAGATCCAGTGTCTTTGGTCCGCGAATCAGTTTCTCCAGCGTTTCCAGGATTTTTCTGTAAGATTCGGCATCTACCCAGTCATCACTGTCCACTACCTTAAAATAAAGACCGGAAGCATTTCGGATCCCCGCGTTGACCGCCTCTCCATGGCCTCCGTTTTCCTGATGGATCGCACGAACAATGGTTGGATACTTCTCCTGATACGCATCCGCAATTTCTGCCGTTCGATCTGTTGAACCATCATTCACGATCAGAATCTCGACCTCTTCCCCTCCCACAAGCAGCGATTCAATGCAATGCTCCAGATAACTTTCTGAATTATAACTTGGTACCGCAATACTCAATAATTTCATGTTCATTCCTCCTTCATGTACTTTGTATAAGCATGAAAAGCAGACGGAATCGCATAAGATTCCCTGGATTCTTTTCGATCAACGAAATGAATACCCGGAATCTTGTTTTCTTCGAATGATGCAACCCGGATCCGATATGCAATCATATGCCATTCAATATGTGAAAAAATATGCTTAGCCTTTTCCAAAGGCTCGATCTGTAAAGGCTCAAGTTTCATCCTCCTAATATAGTCCAATGCCTGTTCTCTGTCAATATGCCCGGAAACGTTGGGTAATTCATACAATCCTGCCAAAAGACCTTTCTTCGGTCGTTTTCGAATAGCCGTATATTTTCCATCCTGAATTACCAGAATCGTCTTGTCTTCGATTCTGCGTTCTTTCTTAGGACTTTTCACTGGCAGTGCCTCCTGACAGCCTTTCTGTCTTGCCTCGCAAAAAACACAAACAGGACATTCACTGCAATGCGGAGGCCCATTCGGCACACATACAACCGCCCCTAATTCCATCAATGCCTGATTGAAATCCCCCGGCCGATCTTCCGGTATCAGTGTCTGTACCAGCTCCCGGATCTCTTTCCGGACTGCCGGGAGCATTATATCTCCATGATTCTCTGTCACCCTGGTCATAACACGCAAAACATTTCCATCCACCGCCGGGATCGCTATATTATATGCCAGAGATGCAATTGCTCCTGCCGTGTATTCTCCTATCCCTTTTAGCTTCAGAAGCTTATTGTAATCTGCCGGAAGGCTGCCGCCATACTCACTCATCACCTGTCTGGCAGCGATCTGCATATTTCTTACACGGCTGTAATATCCCAGTCCTTCCCATAGTTTCATCAGTTTTTCCTCAGGGCAGTCAGCCAGGTCCGCAATACCCGGAAGCACTTCTGTAAATCGGATAAAGTATGGTTTTACTGCTTCAACCCTGGTCTGCTGAAGCATTATTTCCGAGATCCATGTATAATATGCGTTATTCTGATCTCTCCATGGAAGTGTTCTCTTTTCTTTTTCATACCATTCGAGAAGTGCTTTTACCATTCGATTATCCATTTTCCTGCATCCCCTGTTTAAAGATTGACGGGCGAGTCACGCGGAAGCTTTGCTGCAACTTTAGTATGACCACGACATCGGCTATATCATATCATATCTTCGGGAAAATGACAGTTGATTTTTTGTTTCTTCTCCAGTAGAATGGTCTCGTTGAGTCGCGAATCTCGAAGAGAATTCGCGAGCAAATTGCACGGCAGCTTTGCCGGAAAGGAATTGATATGGACAGTATAATCTTTGATGTAGATGGGACTCTTTGGAATTCCACAGAAATCATCGCAAAAGCGTGGACGGATTGTGTCAGAAAAGAATACCAGCTGGATATGACCATAACACCCGAAATGCTGATGTCTGTTTTTGGCCAGTTGCTGCCGGATATTGCAAAAAAAATATTCCCCCGGCTTTCGGAAGATATGCAGCTGGAAGTCATTGAAGCCTGCTGTGACGCGGAGCATCGTGCACTATTGAAGACCTGCGCTCCATTGTACAAGAATCTGGAATATGTATTAAAAGAGCTTAGTAAAAGTTACCCACTCTACATTGTCAGCAACTGTCAGGCCGGATACATCGAAGTGTTTCTGGAGTCTACCGGATTCGGTCATTACTTTTCCGGCCATCTTTGTCCCGGCGATACCGGCATGGCAAAAGCCGACAACATCCGGAAGATCGTTGCAGACAACGGCTTATCTGATCCGGTATATGTCGGTGATACAGACGGAGATCACAATGCATGCAAAAAATCCGGAGTTCCATTCATTTTCGCAGCCTATGGCTTTGGTCAGACAGAACATCCGGATTATGTAATTCAGGAACCTGAAGACTTATTGAAACTCTGTCTATAGTTCCGCAATTTCTTTGATTGCTTCTATCGCCGCATCAACTTCTTCTTCTGTGTTGAACCAGGAGAAACTGAAACGTACCGCGCCGGTCTCCTTCGTACCCAATGCTTCATGCATTCTCGGTGCGCAGTGAGCACCTGCCCGTACTGCAATATGATATTCTTCTGCCAATGCATCTGCAACTGCTCCGGAATCGTAATCACGAATATTCAAAGTCACAATAGCTGTTCTTTGATCCGTAGAAAAATCTCCGTAAACTTTGATTCCTTCAATGTCTTTCACTCGCTTGTAGAAGCGCTGCATAAGCCGCTTTTCGTGCATTGCGATTTCTTCAATACCTGTTTCCTCTATAAAGTCCAGTGCTGCAGACAGCCCGGCAATTCCATGGGAATTCAAGGTGCCGGCTTCCAGCCTGGTCGGATAGCTATCCGGCTGCTGTCTGCAATACGACTGCACGCCGCTGCCGCCGCATTTCCATGGCCGAATCTCCACGCCTTCCCGTATACACATCCCTCCGGTCCCCTGCGGTCCCATCAATCCTTTGTGTCCTGTAAAACACAATATATCAATGCCGGATTCCGCCATATCGATTGGAACATTCCCCGCTGTCTGGGACGCA